>CBDUVZ010000083.1:0-13516 GCA_965370805.1 uncultured bacterium
GAACTTGCGCGAGGCGAGTTACTCAAACTACCCACACGAATCCACGAAGAGCCACTCAAAGATACGACAGCCTGGCTGGAAAGGATCAATCCCGACGCGGCGGCCAGTCTCCGGGAGGGGTTGGAAGAGACTCTAACAGTAGTGCGGCTGGCAGTACCTGCCCTACTGCGCAAGACGCTCAGCAACACCAACACGTTGGAGTCGGCCTTCAGTACCGGGGTTGAGGTAAGCCGGCGAGTGAAACGCTGGCGGCTCGGTGACATGCGCTGGCGGTGGTGTGCTGCCGGGCTGCTGCTTGCAGAGCAGCGTTTCCATCGAGTGAGTGGCTACAAGCAGATTCCGGAACTACTGGTCGCTCTGGACCGCGTGGTGGCCAAAGAAGCGGCTGCTCGACTTGACACCGTGTCCGAAGTGGCCTAATGTACTCATGGAGCCGCAGCCATTTTCAACTAGGAAAGGGACAATCTCTGCTGACCGCCAACAACCAGCAGCCGACGGCTGACGGCCAGCGGTCAGCCGCGACGCATCTGCCTATTGTCCTGAATCCTCGGCCATAGGCACATCAAACACATCGTGCCGAATCCCGGCCAGCACTTCTCAGCAACTAGAAAGCTAATTCCTTGTGGTTTAGGAACTTACCTCAGAAGCTGGGTCTCAAGGTACTCCAGGAAATCAGTAGGGGAGTCACCCCCCAGGTGAACTCCTAGCTCAGGCCGTAGCTCAACTCCTGGTTCAGGACCGAGGTCAGAATCCGGCTCAGTTCCCGGGTCAGAACCGATGTCAGATGCGGTATCAACTGGAATTTCAGTTGCTTAGTCAAATGCCGGGTCAGAATCGGGATCAAGACCGACCTCAACCTGAGCCTCACCTGCGAAGTCAGAATCCGGTTCAGTTCCGAGTTCAACTCCAGATTCAGCTTCCAGTTCAAGGCTGGATTCAGAACCGGGCTCAGCTTCTGGAGTATCTTGTTGGCCTGGCCGCAAGCCCAAGCCGGGCCTTCGCTTGCCCGCGAGGTCTACGCCTGGATTATCCTGAGCGCGGCGTTCATCATCGCCGTGGTCTGCTCTGACTTGAACCCGAGATGGGTGATTGCACCGGCCGGGCAGATTGCGGCGCAGTTCCCGCAACCCTTGCACAGGGCCTCGTTGATGTGGGACACGATCTTGGTCTCTATCGCAATGAGTTCCGGGGCGTTGTACGGGCAGGTGGCCACGCAGAGCCCGCAGCCCGCGCATACGTCCTCGTCTACCACCGAAGTCGTAGCGCCTGCTTCGTACTTGTCCTTGGAGAGAATCGTGCCGGCCCTTGCTGCCGCGGCTTTCGCCTGGGCGATGGATTCCGGGATATTCTTGGGCGAATGCGCCATCCCGGCCAGGAATACGCCTTCGGTCGCGAAGTCAACCGGCCGCAGCTTGACGTGGGCCTCGAGGAAGAAGTTGTTCTCGTTCAGCGGAACCTTGAGCATCTGGGAGATAACTGCGGCATCTTCGTACGGGACTATCGCCGGGGCAAGCACGACCAAGTCCGGATTCACAGCCAAGTCGGTTTCAAGTATCAGGTCCCGGATCTTGACTTTCAGCTTGTCCCCGTCCGTTTCCACAACCGGCTTCAGCTCCTCGTCGTACCTGATGAACATCACGCCTTTGTCACGGGCACGCTGGTAGTGCTCTTCGAGGAAACCGTAGGTCCGCATGTCCCGGTACAGCACGTAGATATTCACCTTGGGACTGAGCTCTTTGAGCTTGAGCGCATTCTTCACCGCTTCCTGGCAGCAGACTCTCGAGCACCAGGGACGCTCATCCTCCCTTGACCCGACGCACTGAATCATCACGACGTTCTTGAGCCTGGCCAGCTTGTGGGCCTGCGGGTCCTGCATCCGTTTCTCCAGCTCGGTCTGGGTGATTACCCGCTCGTCCTCGCCGTACAGGTACTCTCTCGGCTTCGATTCCTCGGCCCCGGTCGCAACAACGACAATGCCGTGGCCAAAGGAAAGGGTTCCAGGATTCGAGGGTTCCAGGGTTCCAGGGTCTGCGGATTCCGGCTCCCTTGACCCCTTGAACCCTTGGCCCCTTGACCCCTTTGTTTCGATTGTCGTCTTGTAGTTCCCGACGTACCCTTCGACCTGCTCGATAGTCGCTGATTTGTACACCTTGATTCTCGGGTGGTTCTCGATCTCCTGGACCAGGGCTTCCAGGTGTTCCTGGACGTCCTCGCCTTCAATCGTGTGGTACAGGTTCCTCAGGTTCCCGCCCAGCTCGGGCTCACGCTCGACCAGGATGGCGTCGAACCCCTGGTCGGCAATCGACAAAGCGGCCGTCATCCCGGCCAGGCCCCCGCCAATCACAAGCCCTTTCTGGCACATCGGGAGCATGACTGAATGCAGCGGCTCAAGCAGTCCCGCTTTTGCCACCGCCATCTGAACCAGGGTCTTCGCCTTCACTGTGGCCTTCTCCGGCACGTGCCCGTGAATCCAGGAGCACTGGTCCCTGATATTCGCCATCTCAAACAAACACGGGTTCAGACCCGCTTCGCGCAGGGTCTCCTGGAAGAGCGGCTCGTGGGTCCTGGGCGAGCAGGACGCGACGACCACCCGGTTGAGCCTCTGCTCCTCAATGATGCTGGTAATCTTCTGCTGGGTATCCTGGGAACAGGTGAACAGGTTGTCCTCGGCATAGACAACGCCGGGCAGTTTCCGGGCGAATTCGACAACCGATGGAACGTCCACCACGCTCCCGATATTGATGCCGCAGTGACAGACGAACACACCGATTCTCGGCGTCTCACCCCTGACGTCTCTTTCTTCGGGGTAGGTCTTGGGGACAATCGCGGTCCCCCGGGCTTCGGCCACGATGCCTTCGGCTGCGGCCGCGGCGCCCGATGCCTCCATGACGGTCTCCGGTATGTCCTTCGGACCGCAGGCCGGACCGCACACGAAGATGCCGGGCCGGCTGGTCTCAACCGGCGAGAAAGTCGAGGTCTTGAAGAACCGGTACTTGTTCAGCTTTGTGTTCAGCTTGTCGGCAAGAACCGCATTGGCCTGTCTCGGTTCGAGCCCGACCGAGAGCACTACCATGTCGAACTCCTCGCTCAACTGCCGCGGATTGCTCTCCGTGGTGTAGTACACAAGCAGGTTCCCGGTCTCCGGAATCTCCAGGACCTTGCCGACCCGGGACCGGACAAACCGCACGCCATGCTGGTCTTTCGCCCGGTTGTAGAACGCGTCGAAGTCCTTGCCGTGGGCCCGGATGTCCATGAAGAATATCGTCGGCTCGACCCCTTTGACGTGCTCCTTGGCGATAATCGCTTCCTTGATCGCGTACATGCAGCAGACCGACGAGCAGTACTTCCGGTCTTCCATGTCGTCCCTGCTCCCGACGCACTGTATCCAGGCGATTCGCTTCGGAACTTTGCCGTCGTACGGCCGCTGGACGTGGCCGGCAAAAGGCCCGGATGCGGCCAGTATCCGCTCAAACTCAATACTGGTTACGACGTTTCTGCACTTGCCGTACCCGAACTCGGACTTGAGCGAAGGGTTGAACTTCTCCGCCCCGTCCGCGACAATCACCGCCCCGACGTCGAACGTCAACTGCTGCTCTTTCTGGTCAAAGTCAATTGCATCCGATTCGCAGAACTCCTTGCAGATCTGGCATTCGCCGGTCTGCAGGTGGATGCAGTGCTCGGCATCAATCGTGGCGTAGTTCGGGACCGCCTGCGGGTAGGAAATGTATATCGCCGGCCTCTCCACCAGGCCTTCGTCGAACTCGGACAGAATCGGGATCGGCTTGTTGTGCGTAATCTCCTCGAACTTGATGCACTTGGCCGGACACACGGAAAGGCACGCTCCACAGGTCTGGCATACGTCTGACTGGACGTCGAACGCCGGCTGCACCAGTCGCTTGTCGCCTCGGCCGGTGAACCCGATTGCTCCTTTACCCATCCGGTCGCGACACATGCGGACGCAGAGCCCGCAGAGCAGGCAATCCTCGTTCTTCGGCTTGATCCTCGGCTTCCCGACTCCCATCTCCCCGGCAAGGCGCTTGACCTCTTCGGAGTCCGGGCACCGGGCCAGCAGCAGTTCCACCATGATCTTGCGGGTCTTCTTCACACGCGGAGTGTCGGTCTCGACGACAAGCCCGTCCTGGGCCGGATAGGTGCAGGATGCGTGAATGGACGCCGGGCCGCCCCTCTGGCTCACTTCGACCAGGCAGAGCCGGCAGGCGCCATAGGCCGGCAGGGCCTTGTGGTAGCACAGGGTCGGTATCTTCACGCCGACCTTGTCTGCCGCCTGGAGTATCGAACTGCCCGGTTCGACTTCTACCTGTTTGCCGTTGATTGTCAAGCTCACCATACTGTTTTCGTTGCTCATTGAACCGCCAGGACGCCAAGGGAATCTTTCTTCATTTTGCCTTTTGCACTTTGACTTCTGCACTTTGACTTCTGCGCTTTGACCTCTACCTTCATTTGTCCTGCCCGGGGTTGGATGTCTTCCGCATCTCGTCGGTATCCAGCCTGAAGCTGGTTTCGCCGTCCCGATGCTCGTATGTGAAGTGTATCTCCGGATGACCGGCAATCAGGGTCACCAGGGTCTCTTCCATGTCACCGAGAGGCTTGCGGTCAATGTGGCTGTGCTGGAACGAAGCCCGTATTCTCGTACCCTTGCCGGGTTCGGAGCTGATTTCGATGTCACCGCCGGTTTCCCGAGCCGCCTGTGCCAGCAGAGGAAGGCCCAAGCCGACTCTCCGGGTAGTCCTGGTGGTATAAAACGGGTCAAGCACCTTCTTGACAGTTGCCTCATCCATTCCGCTGCCGTTGTCTTCTATCTCAATACTGAGTAGGTCTTTCTCAATGTCCTCATTGATGCTTATTCCAATCGCCGAGGCCCCGGCCATGACCGAGTTCTCGACTACGTCAAGAATATGCAAGGATAGATCTTCCATCTTCGTTACGCAGGGCCTTTCCTATCTCACTCGCCGTTGCTTCCTCAACCAGGAAAACGGTCGAACTCCTACCGATGTCATTCTCGAAGTGGGCGTCGGAAGACGTGATCGCAGGAAAGGAAGTCGAGGGGTCGAACCCTGGGCCCCTTGAACCCTGGATCCCTTGAACCCTTTCGGGGGCCTCCACCTCGACACCGTCCAGGGCCAATCCATCAGGGATAAACCCGAGCTGACCGATGATACCGAACCGCTCGCGGTCGATGTGGGCCGCAATCGCAATCCCGCCCAAGGAGTGAATCGTGTCCACGACTTTGTCAACCGACATCGTGGTCGCCCCGATCAGAAGCCTGTCATTGATGCCGGTCACTTCGTCATGTTCGTCAGCCAGCACCTGCTCTCCGAAGACCTGCTCGTCGTTGACCCCGGGCAGGTTGTCGTAGATGACCTGCTGAAGTCCAAACAGACCTTCATCATCATCAAACAGAGCCAGGATATGCACTTCTTCCTCGGATGTAACTTCGATCCCGCCGATAACGGCAACCCCTTCTTTCTCCGCTGCCTTCCTGACTGCAACCACGTTCTCTGCGGAGTTGTGGTCGGAAATCCCAATTGCGTCCAGTCCCTGCTGGCGTGCCCTTGCTGCTATTCGCCCGGGCAACATCACCAGGTCGGCACAGGGAGAAAGACAGGTGTGGATATGCAGGTCCATCTTCAGCTTCTTGAGCATCCGGTTGGCTTCGTCACTTCGTATTCCCGCGGATTCCGAGTTCGCAGAGTCTCCCTGCAATCTCAAAAGCCTGCAGGCCGGTCAGCATCACCGGGATGTTTTCCTGCTCCGCTTTTGCCAGGACCTTCTGCTCCGGCTTCCTCCCGTTCACGATGATGATCCCGGCAAGCTCCTTCAGGGAAGCCACGGCTATGATGTTCTGATGGACCTGCAGCGTAACCCAGACATTGCCCTCCCGGGAGTTGGCCATCACATCGCTGAGCAGGTCGCTCGCATACCCGCCGCTTATCTCCCGGTCAAGATCGCCGGCCCGGGCAACGAGTTCCAGGTCCAGCTTCGATACCATCTCTTTGAGTCTCATGATTCCTGGTGGCCCCGTCGAGCGGCACCTGCTCCTGCGTCGCAGCAATTGCGAATGCCGAATTCCAAATGCCGAATTCGGAGATCGACAATCGGCATTCGACATTTCCGTCGGTGTCTATCAGTGTTGTGCCATCCGATGGCACTTTCCGCTCGGTACTGAAGTCTGTGTTTGTCTGTGTTCATCCGTGGTTCCCCTCGCTCCAATCATCCGTGGTTCCCGTCGCCCCAATCGCTTCGCTTCCATTCAGGTAGACAACGGCCTCAAGCGTCGTCCCTTTCCCGACCTCTGAGACCAGGCTCATCTCATCGGTGCAGTTCTTGATATTGCACAATCCCATTCCGGCCCCGAACCCCATCTCCCGTATCCAGTCAGGAGCTGTCGAGAAACTGGGCTGCATCGCCTGCTCGATATCGGCAATCCCGGGCCCGGAATCCGACGCGGTAATCGTAATCCGCTCCGAACAGACCGAGACCGAAAGCTGTCCCCCGTCCGTGAACACAATGATGTTGATTTCGGCCTCAAACGCAGCAATTGCTATGCGGCGCACTATCTCGGGCTGGATACCGAGCCGATGCAGCGTCTTCTTGAGCTCGCTTGCCGATTGGCCGGCCCGGTCGAAATCCTTGCCGGTGATGTCGTATCTGAGGACCAGGTTCATCTTGTCCGCGACAATGTCCTCGAAGATGTGACTTGCCCGGTACTGGTGTATTTCCTCCTCGTGGTACTCGACCTCCAGCTTCTTCAGCAGGCACTTGATGATATCGCCCTTGGTGAGAATGCCGACCAGCTTTCTCCCGTTCCGTTCAATCACCGGGAAACGACCAAACCCGTACTGGTCGAATTTTCTGACAGCATGAACAAGCGGCTCGTCGGCATACAGCGTTTCCGCATCCTTGGTCATCCTATGCTCGATGAGGACATCCATCTCGCCCTGCGCAAGACACTTAATGTAGTCCTCAATGCTGATCAGCCCGACGATTCTGCCTTCATCCACTACCGGGGCTCCGGAAACGCGCTTGTCACGCATCATGTCTCTCAGGTCATGAATCGCCTGTTTCGGGCTCACCGTAACAACGTCCCCGACCATCGCGTCCCTGACCCTGAGCTCATAGGTCAGCTCCTGGATCTTGGTGAAGTTCCTATCTCCGGTCATTCCTCTTGCTGATATCCAGGTAGCCCAGACCGGTGAGCCCGTTCTTGAACAGCCTGCCGCAACTCATGAACATCGGCAGCCGGGTTGTCATCAGAACCTGGCCTTTCTGCTCGGCCAGCTTGACCGTCTCTTCATCCGGCTTCTTGCCGCGGATGAAACAGATCGCGTGGATGTCCGCCACGTCAGCCGTGTAGATGACCTGACGGTTCGCCAGTCCGGTCAGGAGGATTGCGTCGGGCTTGGCGAAAGCCAGGACGTCGCTCATCAGGTCAGAAGCACAGCCAATCTTCACTTCGGTCTTGAGACTGTCCTGGCCGGTTATGACTTCCGCCTCAATGGTCCTGCTGATTTCTTCGAGTGTCATTCTGTTATTTCTTCCGTTTCTGTGTTGGTTTCCGCCTGCCGGTCCCGGCATGGTCCTGATCGGTAGCCGCCGGGCTCCCGGTCGTCACCACAACCGCATCGAACTTGCAGACATCGATGCAAACCCCGCACTTGATGCACTTGGCCTGGTCTATGCTGTGCGGCTTCTTCTTCCCGCCGGCGATGGCCTGGGAAGGGCAGTTCTTTGCGCACAGCGTGCAACCGGTGCATTTGTCCTTGTCTATTTCGTAGCTGATCAGCGCTTTGCATACCTTGGCCGGGCACCTTTTGTCCCTGATATGGGCGACGTACTCATCCCGGAAATGACGCAGAGCGCTCAACACCGGATTGGGTGCGGTCTTGCCTAACCCGCACAGGGATGCTTCCTTTGTTGCTTCTCCCAGTTCTTCCAGGAGTTCCAGGTCTCCTTCCTTCCCTCTTCCCTCGCAGATGTTCGTCAGGATCTCATGCATCGCTGCGAGTCCTTCGCGACAGGAAGTGCACCTTCCGCAGGATTCGCCCTTGGTGAACTCGATGAAGTACTTGGCGATATCAACCATGCAGCTGTCTTCGTCCATCACGATCAAACCGCCCGATCCCATGATCGCGCCCGCTTCCTGCAGCCGCTCGTAATCCACCGGCAGGTCGAGCATGCTCTTCGGGATAACACCGCCGGACGGGCCGCCGGTCTGGACGGCTTTGAACTCCTTCCCGTTCGGAATTCCGCCCCCGATATCATAGACGATCCGGCGCAGGGTTATTCCCATTGGCACTTCCACGAGCCCGGCGTTGTTGATATTCCCGGCCAGAGAGAACACCTTGGTGCCTTTGCTCTTCTCGGTCCCGATTGCGGCAAACCACTCTGCCCCGAAATTGATTATCCTCGGCAGGTTCGTCAGGGTCTCCACGTTGTTGATAACCGTCGGTTTCCCAAACACCCCGCGCTGAACCGGGAAGGGAGGCTTCTGGGCCGGCTCTGCCGGCCGGCCTTCAATCGAGTGAATCAGTGAGGTTTCCTCCCCGCACACAAATGCGCCGGCACCACGGAATATCTCGATGTCGAAGTCAAAGCCCGAACCGAATATATCCTTTCCGAGCAATCCGTACTCCCGGGCCTGACCGGTCGCACTGATCAGCCGCTTGATCGCCAGCGGGTACTCAATCCGGATATACACGTAGCCTTTGCTCGCCCCGATTGCGTAGGCGGCAATCAGCATCCCTTCGATCAGTGAATGGGGATCAGCTTCGATTATCGACCGGTCCATGAAAGCGCCCGGGTCACCCTCGTCGGCATTGCAGATAAGGTACTTCGGCGTGTTCGGGTTGCTCCGGCAGAACTCCCATTTCCTGCCGGTCGGGAAACCGGCGCCGCCACGACCCCTGAGTCCTGAGTCCGCTATCTCTTGGACTACCTCCGCGGGGGTCATGTCTTTCAGGATTCTCGCCAGGGCTTTGTACCCGTCCCTGGCAATGTACTCATCAATCTGATCCGGGTCGATTATCCCCCGGTTCCAGAGCGCAATCAGTCGCTGGTCGCGATAGAACGGTACATCGTGCAACTTCTCAATCGGGTACAAGGTCTCGGGATGGGCGTACATCAAGGACTTCACCGGCCGGCCCTTGAGCAAATGCTCCTCAACCAGATGAGGGATGTCTTCCTCTTTCAGGAACTGGTAGACCACATCGTCCGGCTGCACAATCAGCGTCGGCCCCCTGGTGCAGAGCCAACTGCTCCCGGTGAGGACGACCTGGATTTCGTCCTCCAGGTTCTGCTTCTTGATCTCCTCTTCAAGCCGCTTCCTGATTGCCAGCGCCCCGACCGAAACACACATCGTGCAGGTGCAGAGCATCACGTTGGTTCTATATACCTTCATGAAAAAGAGGGTTCTAGGGTTCTAGGGTTCGAGCGTTCCAGGGTTCCGCCACTCGTTATTCGTAGTCCACAGTTCACTGTGTTGCGCCATCCGATGGCGCTTTCCGCTCGGGTCCGAACTCTGTGTTTATCGGTGTTCATCTGTGGTTCTAATTCTGTCTTTCCTCACGGCACCCTCTCACTCCCGAAAGCCAGCGCGTATTCCTTGACGATCTCGCCCGAAAGGACATGCCTGACGAATATCTCCTTCGCCTTGTCCGGAGTCAGGTCCACGTATTTCACCGGCGGCTGACCCTGGACTTCAACCGTTATCATCGGCTCCCGGCTGCACAGGCCGGCACAACTCGAAGTAATCAGGATGACATCCTTGACGTCCCGCTCCTCGATCTCCTTCATCAACGCGCTCATGACGGCCCGCGCTCCGGCAGCTATCCCGCAGGTGCCCATGTGGACAATGACCTTCGCCCGACTCTTTCCTTCGCGAAGAGAAATCGTCCTCTTCACCTTCTCGGTTATTCTCGCCAGGTCCTCAGGCTTCAGCTTTGACATCACCTGCCTCCTTGTAGCGCTTGATCAGCTTCGGGATATGGGACAGCCGGAAATGGCCGTGCAGGTCCTCATTCACCACCACAACCGGGGCCTGGCCGCAGCATCCGAAACAGGATATGGTTTCAAGCCCGAACATCAGGTTCTCGGTGGTGCCTCCCACTCTGATGTCAAGTGCTCTCTCAAATGCCTCAAGAATCCGATTCCCGCCCTTTATGTAGCAGGCCGTCCCCATGCAGACATTGATGGTGTATTTCCCTCTCGGTTTCAGGCTGAACGCATTGTAGAAAGTCGCTATCTGGTAGACCAGACTCAGAGGCATGTCGAGCTCCTCGGAGATATGGCGCAGTATGTGTTCCGGGAGATAGGAGTAGCTGATATTGATGTCGTGCAGAACCGGCAGCAGTGCACCTTCTCTGTCCTTGTACTCCTCGATGATACGCCGCATCTTCTTCAGGTCGTCAGGTTCGAGCTTCACCTCGGCTTTCTCTTGGTCGAGGTAGACCGCCTTTGTTACCGGGCAGTTCTCCACGCACAGCCCACAGCCGGTGCATTTATCCTCGTCAACATAGCGAGGCTTCTTCTTCACTGTCACCACGAAGTTGCCCGGAGTTCCGGTCAGTTCCTCAAGCTCGGCATTGGTGATCAGTTCGATATTGGGATGTCTACCACAATCAACCAGCTTGGGCGAAACGATGCACATCGCGCAGTCGTTCGTTGGAAACGTCTTGTCAAGCTGCGCCATAGTCCCGCCGATAGCAGGGGTGTTCTCGACCAGGTAGACTTTGAAACCCGAGTCGGCCAAATCCAGCGAAGACTGGATCCCGGCTATCCCGGCGCCGACAACAAGCACGGCACCCACAGGAGAAGGGGTTGAGCCGTCGGACGGCACCTGCGAGGACGCAGAGCCAGGATTCGAGGGTTCCAGGGTTCCGCTACTCGTCATTCGCCATTCGCCATTCGCGGGCTACTCTTCCTTCAGGAGCTTGCGGACGTGCTTCACCAGCTCCATGGCTTCGACCGGCTTGTCCATGAAATCGTCAACCGGCAGCCAGTCGGCGTCTCCGGCCGCACCGCCGAAGTCAAACGGGTACTTCTTGTCAACCGCGGTGAGCATCAGAATCGGTATCTGCTTGGTCCTGTCATCAGTCTTGACCTTCCGGCAGATTTCAAACCCGGTATCCATCCGTGCCATCATTACGTCGAGAATCACGAGGTCCGGCAGCTCCTTCTGCAACTCCTCAAAACACGCATCAGGACTCATCGCTCTTCTTGTCTTGTACCCGAAGCTCTCAAGAACATTCGCTGTTGCCTCGAGAAAACTCGGGTCGTCGTCCACCAGCAATATCGACTTCTGGTCAGCCATTTCGTTCTCCTCCCGCTTTGTCAGAGCCGCTCCCGGCCTGCGCGCAGCTACGAATGCGCAGGGTGAAAGCGGCGAATCTTCTCACTTCCCTGTCATCCGGGTCCACATCATACTGGTCCGGGTTCTCCCGGAGTATTCTATGGGTTATGAATTTGCCGTCGAGGATCCGCCCGGCGTCTGCTCCGACGTTGCCGTTGTGCATCGTAGCGATCTTCTTCACCAGAAACAGACCGAGCCCGGTTCCGCCGATACCGAGGGTATCAAATCGGGCGTATTCGTCGAACACCGCCTCTAACTTGTCCTCGGGAATACCGATGCCCTCGTTGGTGATTGCGAACTCGAACCCATCGTTCCATTTCTTCAACGTCGAGCGGATTGTCGTATTCGCGGTGCCGTACTTGATTGCGTTCTGCACCAGGTTATTGAACGCCACACGCACTAACCGTTTGTCGCAGATCACCTCGAGATCGTCACGCTGGTCGCAGATGAACTCCATTCCCTTCACCCTCAGCGAGGACTTGAGGCGCAGTGCAACCTCATCGACGATGTCCCCGATGACGGCAACGCGGGGACCGAATGCGAGCCGGCCGGTTCGCACCTTTGAAGACGCAAGATAATTCCTGACCATATCCTGCATCAGGTTCAGGCTGCTGAGCGCACCCAGCAACATCCTGTCGTGCTTTGCCTTGTCGAGTCTCTGGGCTACCTCAGGGTCTGTAAGCGCGCTTATGTTCATGACAACAGTTCCCAGAGTTGCGCTGAGTTCGTGACTCACAAAGCCGATAACCCAGGTCAAGTGGCGATTCAGTTTCTCGCATTCACTGCACAGGTCATCCTCGTCGGAGAAACCGGCGAGCTTCGTCTTCTGCTCCTTCATCTCTCCGTGCGGCTCTTCGGAGGGAAGGAATGACTCCGGCCTGTCCTGTCTGCTCGCGGCCCTCGCCTTCTTCTTCTCCGCAACCGACCCAATCAGGGACAGCATGCCTTTCTTGTCTCCCTCGGACTGGACCGCAGGCTCGATGTAGCCCTGGTCCACTGCCTCGGAGAAAATCTTCTTGGCCAGGGTCGTTCTGATTACAGCAGTGGTGTATCCGTCCGGAGAACCGAGGCCGCCCACTGAGATGTCGGCGAAGTCGTTGGCGAAATCCCGGCAGGTAAGACAGGCCGGTCTGGCGATATCCTCGATCTCGTCAAACGGCACGCGAATAGTTACGCCGGACTTCATCATCAGTCTGAAGTCCTCCTTGACATTGATCTTCAGGATATCCTCAGGCCTTATGCGGTACTTCTTCACAAACCCTTTTTCCATGAGATCTTCGAACGCGAAACACTGCATGCAGAACAGCCCGACAGTGAAGTGGATTGCATCTGCCGGCAGTATGTTCAGGACCTGCATCTTGCGCACCGCCATGATCTGGCACGGGGTACCGACAACCGCCAGTTTGGTGGTCCGCTTCGGGCCGAACATCCTCACCACCGGGAGAATCGGCACGTAGGTGGAATACTTCTCGCCGATTCCTTCGAGATGCGACGATTCAGAAAACTGGGATCCGGCCGCCTGAATAAGTCCTTCGCGGGTGGTGGCGATCTCCGGCTCGCGGTTGAACAGACCGGTTTTCTTCGCGACTATCGCACCGTCGATGATCTTGCTCTCAAGCATATAGGCAAGCAGCGCGGTGACCACGCCGCCGTCGGTGGCAACTTCTGTTATCCCGGCATCGGTTGCCCGCGCGGAAACAACATCCCGGAAGACACCAACCGGGGCTGACCATCCGAATTTCTCCTTGACGTCTTCATTGAGATCCTGGGTCTGGGGACAGATGAGATAACATATGCCACACCTGAAGCACTTGTCCGGGTCTGTGTATCGAGGCAGGTTATCGATACAGTGGCACATCTCGATTGCCCCGATCTGGTGGGCGGTGCAGAAGGAAACACACGCACCGCACTTGTTGCACAGGCCCTTTTCAATGACGTCCTTGAGAAGGTCGTCAAAGCTCAACTTGGTGCTCTGCTTCATACTCTTCTCCACACTCGCCGCCGGTAGTTCATTTCGCGCTGAACCTGCTCTGGACCATCGACTCGATTTTCTTCTTCTGCGTGGCACCGGGCTTGATCAGGTATTCCACCAGATTGCACCTCAAGTCCTGAGCAAACCGGTCGAGCTCCTCCATCTGCTTAAGTCGT
>CBDUVZ010000084.1:0-13200 GCA_965370805.1 uncultured bacterium
GCCGGATGGCCGGACTCGGTCAAGTACTCAATCCCCGCCGTCTCAGAACCCGGTCCGCTCACGGTCATCTCCAGCATCCCGGCGTGCGCGCAGAGCGCCGCCGGCATCAACATAATCGCCAGTCGTCTCATGATTCCTCCGTTGAGCAAAGCGGTCGTCTATTCTCCTCGGCCGGTGCGCTGCTGGTCGTGGCGGTACGTCGGCCAGACCGAACCGGCCGGCAGACCCGAACTGGATACCGCGTACACCCTGTCCCCGGCCGCGAAGAAGACCGTCCCGTCTCCGCCGATCAGACAGGAACCGGTAACCGGTCCTTCGGTTTCGATATGCCAGAGAAGCGCACCGGCGGAATCAAGCGCGTAGAATCCGTCATTGCCGCCGAAGTAGACCCGGCCGTTGTCGGTCACGGTCGGCCCCGAGCGGATGAACCAGCCCGCAGTGAACTGCCACACCAGGCTGCCGTCCGGGTTCAGCCGGTACAGCGTGTTATCGTCCGCCCCGAAATACAAGTCGCCGTCCATCCCGATACACGGCGACGAACGAACGTTGGCCACAACCTGGAAGTGCCACTCCTCGGTGCCGTCCGGACCGATAGCATAGAGCCGGTTGTCGTCTGACCCGACATAGACCGTGCGGTCGGCTCCGAGTGCGGGCGAAACCCTGGTCCTGTCCCCGGTCGGAAACTCCCAGTCCAACTCCCCGTCCGGGCCGACCGCAAGCACCCGGCCGTCGTCGCAGCCGAACACGAGCACCGTATCCGGAGTCACTACCACCGGGCTGCGAATCGCCTCCCCGGCCCCGTAGGTCCAGGCCATGGTTCCGTCCGGGTCAATCGCGTACAGGCTGCCGTCCGTCGCGCCGGCGTAGATTGTGCCACCGGGACCGATAGCCGGCGCCGAGCAACTACCTCCAAGCAGCAGGGTCCAGAGTGTGTCCCCGGACTGATCCAGCGCATAGACTCGACCGTCGCTGCACGGCACGTACATCACGCTGTCACCCGCAACCGCCGGCGTGCCGTTTGCCGCGCCGCCCAGAACCGTTCGCCAGCGTTCGCTGCCCGTGGAATCGAGACCGACGATATCCTCACCGGCGCAGAAGACCATGAACTCATCAAACCTGACCGGCGAGCCGACAACATCGGCTCCCAGTTCGACGTCCCAGACAATGCCGCCGTCACCCAGAATCATTATCACCGTCGGATCGGACCATTCGGATTGCACCGCCTCGTCCTTCGCCCGGCACTTGACCGAATAGCTGCCCGGTTCGGCCCAGACGTGAGTGACGCATGAGGTCTCGCCCGACCCGACGTAATCGGTCCATCCGGGCTGACTGGTATCATCCCAGTCGAACTGGTAGGAAACCGAATCACCTTCCGGGTCGGTCGTCACCGCGGCGAACTGGTAGGGATGGTTCGGACACCCCTCAGTTGGTCCCAACGGGCGGCCCGGCACTTCGGGTGGATTCACATCGTCCCCACACCTGGCTCCCAGCAGCATAGCCGCTGCCACAACTGCAACACCAAACCGGACAGCCGAACGACATAGCCCGACCCGTCCATGGAAACTAGCTGTCATCATCTTCCACCTCGATACTTTCGATTACCATCTCCTGACCGGAGATGGTCTCCGCGCCGGCATTGCACCGGCACATGTCCTCGATTCCACTGAACTCCGTTCCGCACTTCGGACACCGCAGCAGCAATGGAACCATCTTGAACTCCAGTTCCGCGCCCTCGGCCGGCGTGCCCTGCTTCATTGTCTCGAAGTAGAACCGTACGCAGTCAGGCACGACGCCGGCACTCTCACCCACGAGCATGCTTATCTTCGTGACCCGGGCGGCGCCGTGCTTCTCAGCCTCGGCGATGACCTGCCCGAGCATGCTCCTGGTGACTGCGAGTTCGTGCATCAGGCCCGCCCGCGCAGCGGCGGCTACGGAATCTCGCTGAGCATCCTGACCGCGACCGAATCGCCCGGCATCCGCTTCAGCCAGTCCTGGAGCACCTTCCGGGCCTTGCTGGTATCGCCCATCTCCTCAAGATACAGTTTGTGCAGCGCCTGCACCACTTCGGGCCGGTTCGGCGCGCCGGCCAGCGCTTCCCGATAGGCCTCCTCGGCCCGGACGAAATCACCCTTGGCCTGGTGGGCGAACCCGCGCCGGAGCGCGAGTTCCGGGTCGTCGAACCCGCTGGCCTTGATTGAATCCAGGTACATCAGGGCATTGTCGTAGTCGGCATTGAGGGTCGCGAACACCGAGAGATGGTAGAAAATCGGGACCCGGCGCTGCTCGTCCAGGTCGAACTCGAGCGCCTTAGTCAGGACCTGCTGGGCCTCACGGCTCTGCCCCAGTCGCTGGTATTCGTTGGCCAGGGCCAGGTAGCTTGCCGCGTAGTTGATCAACAAACCCCGTGTGTTCTCGTCCTTGTTGATGCTGGGATCGAGCATCGCGTTCATCACGTAGACCTCGAACAGCAACTCACGGCTGAGTTCGGCGTCCACCTGGTTGTCACCCCTTGTCGGCACGACGCGGTTCACCAGTCCTTCCAGCTTCAGGTACGGCCGGTAGTCGGCGAGGTTGTTGCTCGACACCGTAGTGGCGAAGTAAACCGGCGTCCTGGGTCGGTACTTCTCGGTGAACACCTTGGCAATGTACTCCTCCGAAGTCGACCCGTAGTCATCCGGCCAGTTGAGTTTGATTCCGCCGCTCGTCGCCACGATGTCCCGCATCATTATGTCCTTGAGCAGGAAGGTCCGGCCGTTCTTGCCGACAAAGCCCTGGGGCAGCTTGTCGATCTCCGCTTCGCTGAATGAAATCGGCGCGCCCCAGCGTTTCATCTGCTTGCAGTACCAGGTCGTATTCAGGAGGGAAAGGTTCGCCACCGCCACGTTCTTGCCGAAGTTCGGATCGAGTCCCGCGACTTGTGACGGCACGGTCTGCATGAACCAGAGCGGGAAAGTATCATTGTCGCCGTTGGTGAAGATGACCGCATTCTCGCCGGTGCAGGATACCAGCATGTTGTACCCGTACTCGGCCGGAATCCAGTTGTTCCGCCTGGTAACCTCCGGGTAGTTCAAGACCATCGGCACGAACCCGAACGCCACTGTCACCCCGCTGAGCGCGATAGCCAGCGCCTTCTTCAGCTTGAACCGGTCCATCATCCAGTGCAGGAAGGCATAGACGCCCACCCCGATGAAAATCGTGTAGAACACGAACGAGAAAGCATAGAAATAATCACGCTCGCGCACCTCGCGGAACTGAAGATGCGGTCTCGGGTCCGAAGGCGAGTGCTTCAGATTCAGATAAGTAATGAGCCCGATTGACGCCACCAGCAGAGCGACGAAAATCAGAACGAACGACTTCTTCTCCCGCCTCAACTGGTGCCACATGCCCCAGAGCCCGAGCAGCGGCGGAATCAGTCCGAGCAGCATCTGCCACTTGAGCTTGAGGATGATGTCCAGGAGGCTGTGGTAGAAGATATCAAAGTGCTGGGCACTGCCCCACTGCCAGAAGAAGTAACGCAGGTAGAACTTGACCTGCTCGAAGTAACCGACGACCAGGCTGAATGCCTGGTTCTGGTTCATCCGGTAGTCATTCTCGGTCAGGAACATCGTCTTGCGCGGGTAGAGCTTCATCGGGTCGTACTGCTCCCGACGCAGGACACTGACGAAGTCACGCCAGTTCGACGGGTCGACTTCATTGATCGACGGGCCGGCTTTCGCCCGAATCAGCAGGAAGAACTGAATCGTACCGGCGACGAATATCAACCCGAGCATCAGCCCGACGTACTTCATGTCCAACCGCCCCTTGGTGTGCAACCAGTACAGGTAAGCGCCATAAGCAAGGATGAAAACGACGAGCAGTCCCTTGGCCGTCATCCACATCTCGACAACCGCGACCGTCGGCGATGCCAGGAACAGCACCGCGTTGTCCATCATGCTGCCGCCGGTCGCAACGTACCCGATCACAAACATCAGGAAGATGAGTCCGAGCCCCCAAACCACGCCGTAGCGCCTTTCCGACCGCTCCATCATCCGGACCCCGAAATACGCCGAGCCGAGCATCAGCGCGGCCACGACGAGCTTGAGCATCACCGACTCGGCCCCGCTGCCGGTCATCGCGTTTACCGCCAGAACTGTCATGAACCCGGCAACGAATTCGAACATCCTGAGCTTGATCAGCGCGCCCTTGTCAACCAGCAGTACGAAAACAAGGACGGCAAAGACCACCATCATCGCCGTGAAATGGATACCGGTCGCCAGGAACAGTATGAAGATCGTCAGCAGTATCAACCGGTTGTCACCGATTCCGGCCTTCACCTTCTCCCGCCAGAGCATCGCCATGTAGAGTACGGTCAGGGCGACTACCGCGCTTGGCGCGTAGACTTCCGCCTCAACGCAGTTGTCCCAGTACGAATAGGCAAACGCGCACATCAGGGCGGCGAAGACACCAGCCACGTACTTGAGCCAGGGATACTTGTCCCGCGCCGAGTACAGCGAAATCAGCTTCACCACAAGGAGGTAGATCAATCCGGCCGACAGTGCTCCGAACAGAACCGGGATGAAGTTTATCCGGAATGCAATCTCGGGACTGATCGGAATGAGACTGAACAGCCGACCGATAGCAACGAACAGCGGCGTCCCGGGCGGATGGGGTATCCCGAGCACGAACGAGGCAGCGATGAACTCACCGCAGTCCCAGAACGCGGCGGTCGGGCCGACGCTGTACAGATAGACAGCCATCACGACTCCGAAGACACCGCCGAACAGAATCCAGCGTATCCGCTTTTCGGTCATCAACTAGGCCTCCTTTAGCAAAACTTGCGTAATACTATACTTCAGTTGAGACGGAGTCAAATTCAAGAGCAGCCTGCCCTTGCTGGCAAAACTTATCCGGCCGCTGGTCTCGGAGACAAGGACCGCCACGGCATCGGTCACTGTGGCAATGCCGAGTCCGGCCCGATGCCTCATGCCGAGAAGACCATCCTGATAGGTGGTCTCGCTCAGGGGCAGCGTGCACCCGGCCGCCAGGACGTGTCCGCCGGCCACCACAACCGCCCCGTCATGCAGCGGTGACGGCGGCGTGAACACCGACACCAGCAGGGCGGTCGAAACCAGGGCATCGACCCTGATGCCGGTCTCGGTGTACTCCCTGAGTCCAATGCTCCGTTCGATCACAATCAGTCCGCCGATTCGCCGCTCTCTCATCTGAACCGCCGCCTCGACAATCATCTCAATTGCTTCCTTGCTAGCTTCCTGCTTCAGCAGGAAACGCAGCGGTCGGTAGCGCCCGAAACGGGCAAGGATGTTCCGTATCTCCGGCTGGAATATTATGACGAAAGCGACTATCCAGACGGTTGTCAGGGAACTCGCGATGAGCCCCAGCGCCTTGAAGTCCAACCACCGGGCGATGAGGGAAACAACCACCAGGGCTGCGAGGGCATACAGCATCCTGATTGCCCTGGTTCCTTTCAGGAACCTCAGGAAGTAGAAAACGAGGAGAGCAACGAGAACGAGGTCAACCACATCCCAGGCCCGGAACTTGACGAACGAAAGCACCTAGCTTCTCCCCCGGATTGCTTCCGCCATCCCCAGCGCCCGTTTGACCTGCCGGACGTCGTGGACGCGCAGGACGTTCGCCCCGTTGCCGGCCGCAATCACGCAGGCCGCAATCGTTCCTGCAAGCCGGTCCTCGGGCTCGGTCCGGGTGACCATGCCGACGAACGACTTGCGGGAAGGCCCGACCAGCACCGGCCTGCCCAGTGAACGCAGCTCCCGCAGCCGGCGCAGAATCTCGATGTTCTGCTCCAGCTTCTTACCGAAGCCAATCCCCGGGTCGACTATCATCTGCGTGCGCCGGACCCCGGCCCGCTCGCCTCGCGCCAGGGCAGCGTCCAGCCATTCCACAATCTCGGCCATCAGGTCCTTGTACACGGTCTTGCGCTGCATCGTCTTCGGCCTGCCGGGCAGATGCATCACGACACACGGCACTCCGGCCCGGGCGACCACTCCCGCCATCCTCCGGTCGAATGAGAACCCCGAAATGTCATTCACCACGTCGGCGCCCTCGCCCAGCGCTGCCTCCGCGACGCGGGCGCTGGTGGTGTCCACCGATACCCGGGCCTTCACCTTCCGGCGGATGCCCTTCAGGACCGGCAACAAACGGCTGAGTTGCACCCGGGCAGGAACCGAATCAGAACCCGGCCTGGTGGACTCGGCCCCGATATCAATGAAATCAGCGCCCTGTTCTTCCATCTCAATGGCCCGCTCAACCGCCGCCTCGGAACGAACGTAGCGCCCGCCGTCGTAGAAGGAATCCGGCGTGATATTCAGGATTCCCATCACGTACGTCCTTGCGCCGAAGTCAACCCGGCGCCGGCCGAATCTCACCGCCAGGTCCGGGTTGTGACAGTACCCGGCCAGTCGAGTCAGTTCCGGCACCAGTCCGGCCACGCAGTCCGGCTGGGAAAGCAACCGTGGCACCAGGTTCCCAAACTGACGCCGGCTGACGAACAGGATTGCATCGCTGCGGGACACCTTGCCCGAGACGACCCGACGGTGCACGGCGCAATCCCCGCCTGCGGCGAGTGCGGTCTGTTTCAGGACATTGGCGGTCGCAACCGACAATCCATCGAGCTTGATCGCCAGGCACTCGCGCTTGGCTTCAAAGATATCCAAGCAGCAATTATCGACGCCGACCCGGGTCAATTCCTGCTCCAGGTCGCTCTTCCGCTCAATGGCCAGAATTCGCACGCAAACTTATACGTCAACGCCCGGGGATGTCAAGGAGCGCCCGACTCCGGAGTTGCACGTTGACACCGGCAGGCACGACACTATAGTTGTCCGAAAGGCATGATTTCCGGTCTCCCGACCGAATATCACGGAGGTAACAATGAAGAAAACGCTCTTGTCTGCATGCATCCTGCTGCTCGGTTTGCCGGTCTCCGCATCCGGGCTGACCCCGGTTGACCTGATCCAGGGAGTCGGCGACGACATCCTGGAAGGCTATGCCGCTCCGCTCGTCGAGTCGTACGGAATGGCGATGGGCACCGGTCTGTACCATTCGGCAAACGCCCATGAGTTCCTCGGCTTCGACATCGGCGCCCGGATGATGCTCGTCCGGATACCGACTTCTGCCAAGACGTTTGATGCCGTTGTCCCGGTCTATCGATGGGACGACAAAACCAGGTCCTTCATCATCGAGACTACAATCAGGGAGAACGCCGCGACTATCTTCGGCAAGCCGGGCCTCGATTCGCTCTATGACCTTCCTCCCGGTTCGGCCGCGGTTCCGCCGGTCCTGCCCGGTGGTCTCGGTATCTCGGTGATGCCTTTCCTCGTGCCCCAGGCGTCTATCGGCCTGCCGATACCCGGCGCCGAACTGATGGTCCGGTACATCCCCTGGCCGTTCGAGGGAACGACGGTCAACTTCCTCGGTTTCGGCCTGAAGGAAGAGATTACCGCGCTTCCGGGAATTGACCTGCCGTTCAATATCGCGGTCCAGGGATTCTACCAGCGGCTCACAATCGGCGACATAGTCAGCTCGACCTCCTACGGCTTCAACCTCCACTTGTCCAAGAGCCTCCTGCTGCTTGCTCCGTACGCGGGAATCGGCATCAACAATACCTCGATGGCATTTGACTACTCGTTCGACTACGACAAGCCGGTGGGATACGATCCGGAAACCGGGCAGATTGAGACCACCCCCGACTCGAAGCAGATCACCATGGACTTCACCCCGGACGCGAACGTCCAGGCCACGGTCGGTGCGGCATTCAAACTCGGGCTGATTCTCGTCAACGTCGACTACAACCACAGTTTCTCCTCGGGCTACGGCGCCATCAACTTCGGTGCCGGCGTAGCTCTGCGCTAGCCGACCGGACCTGAAGCGAAACGGAGCGGGAACACTCCCGATCCGTTTCGCCGTCACTAGAGCGGTTACTTGCCGAGTACGGTGGCTAGCCGTTCCAGTGCCCAGTCCATCTCTTCTTTCGTGATGACCAGCGGCGGGGCGAAACGAATCACCGTCCCGTGTGTCTCCTTGACCAGGATGCCCAGGTCCATCAGCTTCTCGCAGAACGGCCGGGCCTTGCCGGACTCGGGTTTGACTTCGACTCCAACCAGCAGCCCCTTACCCCGGATCTCGGCAATGTGCGGCGAGTTCAGATTCGCGAGTTCTTCCCGCAGGTACTCACCCATCTTAAAGGAATTCTCGACAAGTCCTTCCTCCAGGGTCACTTCGACGGCAGCTTTACCGACAGCGCAGGCGACCGGGTTTCCTCCAAAAGTAGAGCCGTGGTTCCCGGGCACGAACACCTCCATCAGCTTCCTGGAAGCCAGGGCACCGGAAACCGGGAAAAGACCGCCACCCAGCGCCTTGCCGACAATCAACACGTCCGGCCTAACGTCCTCGTACTCATAGCAGAACAGCTTGCCGGTCCGGCCCATCCCGGTCTGGATTTCGTCCGTCATCAACAGCACGTTGTGGGAATCACACAACCACCGCGCTTCCTTCAGATACCCGTCATCCGGCACGACAATCCCGGCCTCGCCCTGAATCGGTTCGACCATGAAAGCTACCGTATTCCTTGAAATTGCCTGTTCAAGCGCATCGAGGTCATTGTACCTGACTGTCTTGAAACCGGCTGAGAACGGTCCGAACCCGTCGCGGTACAACTCCTCGGTTGAGAACCCGACAATTGTCGTGGTGCGGCCGTGGAAGTTGTTGGCGCAGACGATGATTTCAGCCTTGTTTGGCTCCACGCCCTTCCTGGTGTAGCCCCAGCGGCGTGCCAGCTTGATTGCGGTCTCGACCGCTTCGGCCCCGGTATTCATCAACAGTACCTGGTCGAAGCCGGCCGCCTCGGTCAGGGTCTTGCAGAAAGACCCGAAGGTATCGTGGTGGAACGCCCGCGAAGTCAGACACAACCGGTCGCACTGGTCCTTCAGTGCCTTGACTATCTTCGGATGACGATGCCCCTGATTCAGAGCAGAGTAGGACGCAAGCATGTCCAGGTACTTCTTCCCTTCGACATCCCAGACCCAGGCGCCTTCGCCCCGGGCGAGAACCACCGGCAGCGGGTGGTAGTTGTAGGCGCTGTGCGTTTCTGCCAGCCTGATATGTTCCTGCGTATTCATGCGGACTTCCTTTCTCCGGCTGTTCGATTATCGCCGGCGGCGCAGCATTCTATTCGCCAGTTTCCGGCTGTCAATACTCCTCGGTCGGCGTAGCGAGCCCCTTGAGAAACAGGGCTGCGTGTGTAGAGTATGACCCGTGGTCCGATTCATCCTGACCTGGATTGCAACGCCCCTGCTCGCGCTCCTGCTCGCCCCGCAACTGGCCGGCATGGTTGTCGCGATCCACCAGGGCGATATCCTCGGATGGCTGGCCCGGACCTCATGGCTGACCAGGATCGGTCTGGGGTTGTTCGTGCTGTCAGTCGGACTGGTCGTCGCACTGCGCCGGCGGCCGATCCGCGCCGACTGGATAGCCGGGATTCCGTTCGTCCGCTTCTGGTCCCGCTACCGCGAGCAGGGAGAAAGAACAGGCGACATCGACCACGAAGGGGTGGTGTGGCGAATCGAAGTCCACGGTTCCGGTCCCCTGCCGGCATACCGGTCGCCTGATGCTCCTCCGCCCGACCTGCTCGTTCGGATACCCCCACGGTGCCCGAATTGCCGCCACGAACTGACGGAGTCCGGGCACGGACACGATTACCGCCGGCAATGTCCGGCCTGTGGCTTCGAGACGACGAGTCACCGTAGCTTCCGGCAGGCAGTCGAGCACATTGAGAAACTGGCCCGGCGCGGATGGAACATGTCCGCCAGGAAACACGCGCAACGGCATTGACAACCACCTGAGTCTTTCTATACGGCCCTTGGGTGGAGTTCGGGTTACATCCGCAACTGATAATCGTATCCGACCGTGAATCGCAGGGGAATACCTGCGTCGGCATCGGCTCCGCCACAGCGGGCTGATGCCCAGAAGGAAGCAACATGTACAGCAAAGGTCCGCAAGGCTCCCGAAAGTGGACCGGGAAGCGCCTGCTACTCGGGGCGGTTCTCACGGCCCTGCTGGCGGCAGCCTGTGTCGCCATCTACGTCGGCGACGTTAACCAGCCGTCCAGCGTCAATCGCGGGACCATCTTCTGGAGCGTCGTTATCGGTACCTGGACTGAAAACACGTTCAACCCGTCGGGCATGGCGCTCTCGACCCTGCTCCCGACGGACATGTCCGCTCTCCAGTGGATCGTCCGCGACGACGCCGGCAGGGACGTCCAGACGGTAGAAAACACCGAAGTGAATCAGTACATGAACGACAGCTTCCCGCCACCGCCGGGCTACGTCTGGCACAGCTTCAAGCAGACATCCGCAGACCACGCGGAAAACGGTATCTACATCTGTTCCCTCGAAGTCAACGTCCCGCTGACCCATCCTCTCGGCAACTACCTGATTGACTACCGGATAAGCGGCTACGGTCACCTGCTCGGCATCGAAACGTGGCGCTGGAACGAGGACTCCGAACTGGATGTCCCGCTCGAGGTCACCGAGGACGTGCCGGTCGATGTCGGCGTCAGCCGAATCGCCGTGCCGCCGGCAAACGTCGGGCTGAACGACATCGTGGCACCCGAAGTCGTCGTCAGGAACTATGGGAGCGTCAGTGTGACCTGTGACGTCCGGTTCGTCATCCATGACAGCACCGGCGCAACGATCTACGACACAACCGAGACCGGACTGCTCGTACCGGTGGGCGACAGTACGTTCCGGACGTTCACGAAGACGTGGACCGCCGCCCCGCTCGGCGAGTACGACCTCCTGTCGCACACCATCCTCACCGGCGACGTCGACCCAAGCAACGACACCGCCGAAGCGACCTGCGCCGTCATCTACACCAACGACGCGGGCGTCTGCGCCATCAATGCCCCGGTCGGCGGCATATCGGAAGACGACGAGGTCATTCCCGAAGTCGAGGTCGTCAACTACGGCGCTCAACCGGTTACGGTCGGCGTCCGCTTCGTCATCCGCAACAGCGGCGGCACGGCGGTGTACGACACAACCGAGACCGGTCTCGTGGTTCCGGCGGGCGACACCGTTGTCAACCAGTTCACCGCCACCTGGATCGCCACACCGGCAGGCGACTACACCACCGAGTCTCACACTATCCTGGCCGGGGACCAGAACCCCGCCAATGACACCGCAGCAGGCAACTTCACCGTCTTCCCGTCCGGCGGAAACCCGGAGGCGGGAATCGTAGCCATCCTGGCACCGGTCGGCGAATACGACACCTCCTTCGCGGTGACGCCGGGCGTCCAGGTTCGCAACAGCGGCGATGTCGCGGTATCGTTCACCGCCTGGTTTGCGATGACCGACACGACTGCCGACGCCGAAATCTACCGTGACTCCCTTCCGGTAGCGGACCTGGAAGTCGGCGCTGACTCGATTCTCGACTTCACGCAATGGCCGGGCTCGGCGCTCGAAGGACCCTACACCACGCTCTGCTCCCTGGATATCACCGACAACAACCCGGACAACGACACGCTGCACGGCTCGTTCACCATCTCCGCCGGCTCCGGACCCAACTGGCCCGCGGGCTGGCACGAAGTCACCCAGATGCCGAAGACGCCTTCGGGCAAGGCGGTCAAACGGGGCGGCTGGCTGACACTGAACCAGCAGAACTACCTCATCTACGGAGCCAAGGGATACAAGACGACCGACTTCCATTCCTACAACCCGCTGACCGACGCCTGGACCCAACTCACCGGGATGCCGTACGAGAAACACTCGAACCCGAAGTGGGCGAGGAAGGTCCCGCGCAAAGGCTCCAAGGGCGTTGCCGACGGTGACAACTATGTCTACATCACCCAGGGCAACAACACCCTCGGGTTCTGGCGGTATCAGATCGACACCGACTCCTGGACCGAGTTGCAGGACGTACCGGTCGGCCCGGACCGGAAGAAAGTGAAGGGCGGCACCGATCTCGCCTACCTGGTGCTGGACGACACCGGCTGGGTCTACTGTCTGAAAGGCTACCGCTGCGAGTTCTACCGGTACAACACCGAAACCGGACTCTGGTCAGCAGCACTGGCCAACGCACCCACCGGCAAGCGCGGCAAATGGGGCAAAGGCTCCTGGGTCGTCCACGCCCCGTTCCCAGGGCACGATGCCGTCTACGCCCACAAAGCGAAATACAACGAACTCTGGATATACAACGTCGCGGCCGACTCCTGGCACAGCGAACTCGAAGGCATGCCGTTCGTCGGACGGCAGGGCCGCAAGAAGAAATCGAAGGACGGCGGCTGCGGTGCCTGGTACGAGTACAACATCTACGCGCTTAAGGGCGGCAACACTCAGGAGTTCTGGCAGTACAACGTGCTTGCCGACTCCTGGACCGAACTCGACACCTTGCCGGCATACGGCACGACCGGCCGCAAGAAGCGGGTGAAATACGGGGCAGACATTGTCAGCGTCGGCTACGATGCCTTCTTCGCGCTCAAAGGCAACAAGACGGTGGAGTTCTGGCGCTACCGAATCCCGACCGCTGTACCGGCGTCGTATTCCGACCGGAACGGCATCATGGCGGAACGGTCGGCAATCCCCGGCCTGCGGTTCACGGTCGCACCGAACCCCACAACCGGCGCGGATGCGGCGCTCCGCTACGCGCTACCCCAAGCCGGACCGGCAGCACTGACAATCTGCGACGTAGCCGGCCGCACAGTACTGAAACGGACGTTCACGCTCGGCCGGAGCGGAACTATCTCGGCAGACCTGAGCAAACTCAGCGCCGGCGTCTATCTCGTCCGGCTCCGGTCCGCCGGGTTCGAAGCAACCCGCAAGCTGGTAATCCGGTAGCGATAAGGAAAGCGAGTTCAGACCCAAACGGCAGGGGCGGCAAAGTCGCCCCTGCCGCCTGACATCTACCTTTTGACTCCTTCTCTCATTCTTCCTGTCATCTTGACGCTCTTGGCAGCTTCCTCATTCGGCGTTCCTCATTCGGCATTCGACATTCCCTTGGCGCTCTTGGCGGTTGTCCCTTCTACCCTCTGCATTCTGCAATCTGAAATCTCAAATCTGCAATCCGCACTCTTGGCGGTTATCCTTTCCGCATTCGGCACTCTTCATTCGGCGTTCGACATTCCCTTGGCGCTCTTGGCGGCCTTATATATTATACTGGGTTCATGAAGTATGATTGTGGGACGCTGTAATGAAG
>CBDUVZ010000085.1:0-12888 GCA_965370805.1 uncultured bacterium
CGTCATTGGCGACGTCATTGGCGACGTGATTGGCGACGTGATTGGCGACGTAGTTGGCGACGTGATTGGCGACGTAGTTGGCGACGTGATTGGTGACGTAGTTGGTGACGTGGTTGGCGACGTCATTGGCGACGTCATTGGCGACGTCATTGGCGACGTGATTGGCGACGTGATTGGCGACGTAGTTCGGGACGAAATTGGGGGCGAAATTGGGGGCGACAGGGGACGTTCCCCGGGGTCGGGCCAAATGCAACTTAATCTGTTATGTTCGGCCGGTTTTGCGTGTTGCAGCCTGCCGGGACCGGACCTGCCGGTGGGTGTCAGTGCTTGACATCCGGGCTGGGTGTTCTATCGTTGGCCGCGCAGGAAATCAAACCCAGGAGGATTCGTGGAAGGCAGTGTCATTACCGACGTAGACCAGCAGGCGCTTGTCGCCAATGTCCGCGGGATGAAGGGCTGGCTCAAGTTCCTCGGCATAGTCAATATCATCACGGGCGCGCTGCAGGCGCTTACGATTGTCGGAATCCTCTGGGCCTGGCTGCCGATATGGCTCGGCATCGTCATGGCCCAGGCCGGTTCCCGGGCCGGTGATTACGCAACACGGAACGATACCGCTTCCCTGGTTGCGCTCACCGGGAAGCTGAAGACATACTTCGTGATTTCCGGGGTGGTGCTGCTTATCTCGCTGGCCCTGGGTATTCTCGGGATGATCGCGGGCGTGGTGCTGAGCCTGGCCGGCGGGTTGGCCCTGCCGGCATTCCTGGAGCAGTTCAATACCGAAGACTGGGTGAACTGACCGTTCGGAACCGGCGGTCAGCTGACCGGTCGGGTTCGGCGGCCGACTGTCGGTGGTGAGTTGTCGGCCTGGATGGTCAGGAGTGGGCGCCACCGGCCGGGTGGCCGTGGTCTGCGAGCCATTCTTTCACTTCGGGAAGCCAGCGTCCTTCGATGTTGGCGCCGCTCCAGCGCCGGAGTACCTGGTCGCCTTCGGTGACGACCACCAGCGGCATCTTGTCGGACCAGTCATACCAAGCAAAATCGGCGACATTCTCCGGCGTGGCTTTGGTGCCTTCAACGTAGCGAATCTGAGGGTCTACGTCCAGTCGGGTAAGGATGTCCTGAGCCTTACGGCAGATTATGCAGTCTTCCTTGGCGAACACCTGAAACGTCAGTTGGGCCTCCTTAAATTGCAGATGTTTCCAAATTACAGGGTTTCCGACCGGAATCAAGAGTTTCATTCAGCGGGAACGTCAGGCGCAGCAAGGTTTCGCGCCGGTTGACGTTTCCGGGAAGGCTGGAGGGTGGGAGGGATGAGCGGCCGTCCGGCCGATTGACCTGCACCGGACGGATTGTTATCCTACAGTAATGCCGATTGCAATCGAAACCGTTCTCAAGGAGTTGGGCCGGATTCGCGGCCGGTTGCTGGAGCTGAAAGGCGACGGCAGGCTGTTTGTCGTCGGCGGTGCGGTTCGCGACGCACTGCTGGAGCGACGGCCGCAGGATTTCGACTTCGCGGTTTCCGGGTCGGGGGTCGACTTCGCCCGGGAGTTCGCCCGCAGGGTGCGCGGCAAGCTGGTGGTGCTGTCCGAGCCGGATGATGAGGCCCGGGTGGTCTGCCAGGACCGGGTGATTGATTTCAACGGGTTCGGGGATAAGGCCATCCGGGACGACCTCGGACGCCGCGATTTCACGGTGAACGCGCTCGCCTGCGAGCTCCTTCCTGACGGAGCGGGCGAACTGGTTGACCCGTTCGGCGGGGCCGGGGATCTGAAGGAGCGCGTCGTCCGACCGGTCTCTGCCGAGTCGCTGCGCAGCGACCCGCTGCGTCTGCTGCGGGCGATGCGGTTGGCGCTGGAACTGGGGTTCACAATCGACGATTCGGTGTACGAGCAGGGTCGGACTATCACGCTGAAGCAGACCGCGGCCGAGCGAATCGGAGCGGAGATGCTGCGGATAATGGAAGCGCCCGGGTCCTACGACCATCTCGTACGGCTGTGGGAACTCGGACGGCTGCAGGAGATGTTCCCCGACTTCGTGCCGGTGCTCGAGGACGAGAAGCTCCGGAAGCATTCGTTCCAGACTTATTACAAAGTGGAGGAGATTGTCTCCGGGCAGTCGTTCTTCTCGCGGTTCGAGCCGGAATTGTATCGGTACTTCGACCGGTGGGATTCCGCGGAGCCGGATGAACCCGGACTGCCGTACCGGCGGGCGCTGCTCAAACTGTCCGGTCTGGTTCACGATATCGCCAAACCCCAGACCCGTTTCACGACTACCGATGGCGACGTCCATTTCTACGGCCACGACAGTCTCGGTGCCCGGGTCGCGGCCAGGATGGGCCAGCGGAGGTTGCGGCTTTCCCGGGCCCAGGTGAAGATGCTGCAGACCCAGGTTCAGGAGCATATGCGACTGCACCTGCTGGCCACCAATCCCGACCTGACCGAGCGGGCGATACGGCGGTTCTTCCGGGACCTGGGAGACGAGGCGTTCGGTCTGATGATACTCTGTTATGCGGACGGCTGGGCAACCGCGGGCAGGACGTCTCACCTCGAAGATACGATTACCAGGATGATTGGGCAGAAGCGCGAAGAAGACGCCCGGGTCCAGGTTGAGCGGTTCGTGACCGGCAATGACCTGATTGTACTGGGACTTGAGCCCGGACCGGCGTTCAAAGTGATTCTCCAGGAACTGGAGGACCTGCAGGTTGAGGGCAAGGTCAATTCCACTGAGGAAGGGCTGGATTACGTCAGGTCGAACCTGCCCGGGCTTGAAGGCGACGGCAAGTGAGACGGCTCGCGCAGACCGGAGGACGGAATTGCTGAAGACCAGTTACGTGTATGGACCGGTGCCTTCGCGGCGACTCGGGTTGTCGCTCGGGCTCAGTATCGTGCCGCGCAAGACCTGCACGATTGACTGCATTTACTGCCAGTGCGGGAGGACGACGCGCAAGACCCTGAAGCGGGAGTCGTTCTTCCCGATTGAAGACGTCCTGGTCCAGGTACGGGAGAGCGTGCGCGGCCGCAGGATTGAGTTCCTGACCTGCTCCGGCGAAGGCGAGCCTACCCTGAACAGGGATATCGGCCGGCTGGTCCGGCGGCTCAAACGGGAGTTCGATATCCCGGTCGCGGTGATTACCAACTCGACCCTGCTGACCGAACCGCAGGTGCGGCGCGATCTGTACCCGGCCGACCTGGTGGTGCCTTCGCTCGATGCTGCGGACCAGAAGGTATTCGCCAGGGTGAACCGGGGCGTTCGAAGCCTGAGAATCGCGGATATCATCCGGGGGCTTGTGACTTTCCGACGCTACTACAAAGGCCGGATGTGGCTGGAACTGATGCTGGTCAAAGGCGTCAATGACTCGCCCGAGCACCTGGTCAAGCTCCGGCGTGCGGTGGAGGAGATCGGGCCGGACCGGGTGCACCTGAACACCGTGGTGCGGCCGCCGGCGGAGAAGAGCGCGAAGCCGATGTCACACGACGACCTGGAACAGGTTCGGATGCTCTTCGGACCGAAAGCAGAGATTGCCGAGTCGGTCATCAGGAAGACGCAGCGGAAGTTCAGGGGCGACCCGGAAGCGGTGATTGTCGACCTGGTCAAGAGCCGGCCGGTCACCAGGAAAGATATGGAGCGGTCACTCGGGATTGAGCCTGAGCGGCTGGACCCGGCAATCCGCCGGCTCGTCCGCGCCCGGAGAATCAGGCGGGTTGAGTTCTGGGGCAAGGAATTCTACGAGCGCGCCCGCTGATTGCACCGTTTAGGCAGTCATTGCCCAAGAACTTGGCAAGCGAAGTGTGTTCCTTGACAGCCGGACCACGGACTTTACCATTATTCCAATGCGGCCATAGCTCAGCGGTAGAGCTCTGGCTTCCCAAGCCAGCGACACGGGTTCGATTCCCGTTGGCCGCTTGTGCAGCGGGTGCTGTTGCACCCTGATTCCTCCGGTCCGACACAGACGCCGACCGGGCCTGCTGTCGGCCGGAACAGAGCAGATGGTGCTTGATAGATACCTTGGAGGTCGGATGAAGAAAGTTGCTATCCTGGCAGTTCTGGTCGGCCTGGTCGGCTGGGCCGACACTGTCGATTTCCGCCGGTACGTCGTTGTCGTCACTTCCTCCGGAGACGAAACGGTCGGCCGGCAGGAGACCGAAGAACTTGAGGCCCGGGCCCTCCAGGCGCTCAGGGGGGTCAGCTACGACCGGGACTGGACCGTTGCGGCGTTCCTTGGTGCCCACCCGAAGCAGGCCGGCAAACTGGAGCGAATGACCCTGCAGCACCGGAAGTCCAATACCAGGTTCCGTTCCGACGGGGTGATGTCGGTCAGCTACGAGTTCCCGATTACCGGGAACGTGATGGAGCAACTGCTGCCGGAGACAGCTGCGAGGAAGCTGCTCGGGAAGGTCGCCTGTCCCTGCTGCGGCCAGGAGTGGCCGGAGGACCGGGAGGCGCCGGCCGACGTGGAACTGGTCCCGCTCGAGGACGAGAACGCCCCGGTCTATTCCGGCATCCTGTTCGACTGCCGCGGGATGGACTTCGAATACGCGCTACTGCCCCGGGTTGTGACCGAAGCCGGCGACGAAGTGTACGGGCCGGATTTCACCGATGATGAGTACTTGGCAGAGCAGGGAATCGTCGGCTACTATCAGGACGAAACCGAAGCGATGGTGAGCGAGCGGACCGGGTCCAACTCGCTGACAGTACGGGTGCTGGCAGTGGACGGGAGCAATCGCTGTGATTTTATTGTCAGCGACTACGATGCAGCCCGGGTCCACGGCACGATGGCGAATCTTGAACTGATGGCCCAGTGCCGGGTCGGATTCCTGGTGGACTGAATGATGAACCGAATACTGCCCCGATTGTCCGATACCGCAGCCATGGTCGGCATCCTGCTGGCTGTAATTGCCATTCTGAGTTGCGGGGGCGGCGACCGCACCGCAGAACTCAGGGAAGAACATCCGGGCGCTTCGGAATGCCTGGGCTGGAAGAGCTACGTGCTCATACGGTATCCATATGACGATTCGACCGACACCCGGCCAGCCGTACTGCTCCGGCTCGAGAATAACGAGTGGATTGAGCTGGGCAGGAGCAAGAAAGGTTTCGAATCCCTGCACGAACTAATGACCTACATCCCGGAAATGGACGAATCCGGGGTTGAAGCCTTCGGGCTCCACTAGAGGAGGCGACGATGCCCTGGTACGGTTTCATTCACCCGGTATTCGCTGTCCTGACCCTGGTCTACGGGATTGTCACCGCCCGGATCAGCCTGGGTAGTCCTGAAGACTGGAACTTCCCGCTGCGCCGCGTGCGGACCCGCAGCGTCGTCTACTTCCTGTTCTGCGTGGCCAATCTGGTAATGGGACTGATGATCAGTTCCGCGCTGCGTGGTCGCGGTGTGGATGTCGATCTCACTTTCCACGTGCCGCTTGCGGTTGCGGCGCTGGTGCTGGCGCTGCTGGCGAGCCTGGCGACGTTCACCCGGTCCCGCAAACCGGGTGAGCTGTCATCGTTCATGCGCTTCCATGGCTGGATAATCGCGGTGTCCCTGGCAGCCATCCTGACGATGGGATTCATCGGCCTGCTGGCGCTGTTCGGAATCTAGCGCCGGCTCGACATTCCGCCACAGCCCGGCGCTGACAACGCGGTACGCGGGCCGATACGCGGTCTGATAGACGCGCGAGTGGTGGTGTACCGGGAATTCCTTTCCGGGTGCGACTCCGGCGAGTTCTTCCAGTCGGCCCGCTTGGTCCTTGAGCTTCCGGGCGCACCAGTCGACCGCTGCGTCCAGCCGACCCCGCATCAGTTCCGGATTTCCTGATACCGCGCGGCTGGTTTCGAGCAGCACATCGAGCAGCAGATCTGCCGCTTCCGGGATGCTGCTCAGCGGTCCCAGGTTCACGCGGACCAGTTTGCCTGCGGGGTCGAGCGGCTCGGTCCGGTCGGTCGCCGTCATGCAGCACTGCCGCTTGATTCCGGTGAACTCCTCCTCCAGGGCTTGCCGGGCCTGCTCAGCGTCCCTGATGATGTGGGCCGGGCCGAACACGCCCTGGTGGACCAGTTTGTAGATATCCTGAGCTCGGAGCAGCGGGTAGCGTTCCAGGTGCCAGTCGAGAACCCGGGAGAGGTCTCTCAGAGACGGATCTCCTGCACCGAGATATCCTCCTCTTCATTCCTGCTCCGCCTGCGGCCGAAGAAGTCGACGATCTCCATTGCCAATCCGACCAGCGCTCCCATCTTCAGGCCGCCAACAGCCTGGCGGAGAATCGTTGCCGGGAGCAACGGGTTATGCGCATGGAGCAGGATGAGCACGGTTCCGAAACCGAGCGCCAGTCCGACGAGGATTGCCATGAGGACGAACTTGCCGATCGGAATCCGCTTGAGTGCCTTGAATGCATAAGCCGATGACAGAAAAGCGGCTCCGACCGGTACGGCCCAGAGCGCGGCATTGATGGCGGAGCCGGCGCTCAACGGCGGGGTCAGCGCAAGCCGGCCGAAGAACATCAACACGACCATCAGCAGCGCGTAGCCGATGCCGCGCAGCCGGACCGCGGCGTACACCAGCGAGCCGCTGAACCCGATAATCAGGAACCCGAGCAGCACGTTCAAGTGGGAGAACATGACTTTGCCGACAGTGAAGTACCCGGATGCCGCCGAAGCGGCGAGGCCGAGTACCAGGTAAGCAAGGGTGAACAGTGTTTCCCGGGTAGCTTTTGTCACGGACTATGTTGCCGAGATTTCGCCCGGAGTCAAGGAACCCGCGGGCTGGCGGGTGACGAGGAGTTTACGGATGCTTGACGCGCCACGCTTCGCGCCCGACGTACGAAATGGGCGTCCGGGCAATACCTGCTACCCGGCGCCCGAACTGCCGCCGCCGCCCCCTCCTCCGCCGCCGCCGGAGAATCCGCCGCCCGATGACGACTTCGGTGAGAAGGACGCGGTCATTGCCGTGAAGTTGGCGCTGAAACCGGACAGGCTCTTCATCGCCGACTGGAACCCGGCCATTCCGCCGGCCGTCGACCCGGCCGCGAAGGATGAACCGACGAACCACATCGGGGTCGCAAGCGTTTCGTTGCGGGCGAGCGCCAGCTTCCCGACGTTCTTCAGGAACTCCTCGGCCACTCCGAGCGCGACCGCATAGACGTAGTAGTGCTCCCAGAGGGGCAGCAGCTTGACCGGCGCTTCCTCGATTGCCGAGAACTCGCGCAGGAACTTGCTGAACCGTTTCCAACGCAGGTGTTCAAGATACGCGGTCGCGGTCCAGCGGTGAATTGTCTTGCCGGTCTGAAGGAAGACGATGCCGGACACAATCCCCGCGATGCAGGCAACAAGCCAGGGCAGCATCTCGCCGTCGCGTCCCATGATTCCGGAAATCCCGACCCCGCCGGCGATGACCCCGATTGCGATTGACAGCAACATGAGCAGCACGAACCGGCCGTGCGCTTTGGCGCTCACCCGGTCGAGAAGCGTGGTACCCAGTTGCCTGCGCCACCAGGCGCGGCCCCTGTCAAACCACCCCTCAAGCAGCTTGCGCACGGAAGATGCGTGGTCCTGGCCGTACTTCTTGAATTCCTTGTCCGTGAAACTCCGGTGGTCGCGGCTGACCTGTCCGAACAGCAGGTCCAGCACACCGCGACTGAACTCATCCAGCTTGCCGGAGTCGGCCGGCTTCTCGAGGTTGAACCGGTATCCCCTGCGACGGCCCAACTCCTCGACAGTCACGTATCCCTTGCCGGCCAAGTCCAGGAGCGTCGCGAACACGCCCCGGAATACCTCGCCGGGCTTGGCCTTGTCTTCCAGTTCCTGGTGCAGAATCCCGGCGACGACCAGTGGCGGCGCGTTGCGCGGCGGTTCGTGCTCGTAGATTGCCTCGTACCCCACTTTCGGTTCGCGGCCGTAGCGGAAGTAGTAGAACAGGAGCAGGACCAGCGGCAGGACAAGCAGGAACAGAACCGCCAGCGGCAGCAGCAGGTACGTTTTCAGCGTCGATACGATGAAGTTCCGCTTCTCCTCGCCCAGGATGCGGGCGTAGGCATCCGCGTTGATTTCGGGCGCGGAGACGAACACGTCCGGGCTTGCCAGCACCCTGATTTCCTGGAACGCGTTGCGCGGAATCTTTTCCTGCCGGACGAAAGCGGTATCGTACGCCTCGCTGAACTCAAGCTCACCCGGCCCGGCACGCGAGTGAACGTACACCTTGAACAGGTCGGGCGACGGCCCGGGCAGCACGACCGTCACCTCGGCGTCCCGCACCGGCTCGTGCTCGTCCTCGATTACCTTCCAATAGAACTCGGCGACGTCGCGGTAGCGCTTGACCGCGCCGACAACGGTGTAGTCGAGCAGGAACGCCCGCTGCTCGGACTCGGCCCGGTATCCCCACTTCACATAGACCGACGTCGTCCGGTCGGTCACCTCAAGCGGCTCCAGCGCACGCCATTCCCGGCCGGTCCACTCGTACAGCCCGTTGAATTCGATGTCCTTTGCGCCCCGCTTCTCCAAATCAACGAACGCCCAGGAGAGTGAACCGTCGAAGTAGTAGGTCCGCATCTGCCGGATATGCGCGTCCCCGTCCGGCAGCAACGTCACCTCGGTTCGGATGGAGGGATACCAGTACGACTTCGCCAGTGCCGGCGCGGCCAGCGCCAGCAGGAGAGAAAAGAGAACCGCCAGTCTCACGGCACGATATTAGCCGCCAGCCGCGCCGCGGTCAAATGCGACACCGGGCCGTTCGTCGAGCGCAGGGATTTCCTTCCGCTCCCTCGCCCCTTAGCGGGCACGGTCGCCGGTGCGTTCTCGCACGAGGGCTGGGGTGAGGGGTTTCCGTGGTTGCTCTCAGCAATCACCAATCCACAATCTGAAATCGCCGGACGGGCCGGAACCAGGAGTCAGTGCGTCATTGAAATCTCGGTTGACTGCACCGAATCTTCAAGGTAGGATTTCGGTTGTGATTGAGCGTTCACGCGAGCTTTCGACGCTGGCCGGGCTGTTGAGACGCAATCCGGTGGTAGCGATTGTCGGTGCCCGCCAGGTCGGCAAGACTACCCTTGCCCGTCAGTTGGCCGCCGGCCGGAAGGGGCCGGTCGCTTTCTTTGACCTGGAGAACCCGGCCGACGTTGCCCGGCTTGACGACCCCCTGCTGGCACTTGGGGACCTGAAGGGTCTGGTGGTAATCGATGAGGTGCAGCGGAGGCCGGAGTTGTTCCCAGTGCTCAGGTTTCTCGTGGACCGGCCGCGCAGGCCGGTCCGGTTCCTGGTGCTGGGAAGCGCCGGGCCCGGGCTTCTGCGTCAGTCGTCGGAGAGCCTGGTCGGCCGCATCGCCTACCACGAGTTGACGGGGTTGGCGCTGGACGAGGTCGGCGTGAGCCATGCCCGGCGGCTCTGGCTGCGCGGCGGGTTTCCGCGGGCGTTTCTTGCTCGTTCGAACCCGGCTTCGGCCGAATGGCTGCGCGGGTTCATCCGGACGTTCATGGAGCGGGACATACCGCAGCTCGGGTTCGGCACCCCGGCGGCCACGCTGTACCGGTTCTGGATGATGCTGGCGCATTACCATGCCCAGGTGTGGAACGCGTCAGAACTCGGCCGGGCGTTCGGAGTGGCCGATACTACGGTACGGTCGTATCTTGACCTTCTGGCCGGCGCGTTGGTCATCCGAGTACTGCCGCCCTGGTTTGAGAATCTGGCAAAGCGGCAGGTGCGTGCGCCCAAGGTCTACATCGCGGATTCCGGTCTGCTGCATGCCCTGTTGAACCTGGACAGTTTCGCGGCGCTGGAGACCCATCCGAAGATCGGCGCTTCGTGGGAAGGGTTCGTCATCCAGCAACTGATCAGACGGCTGGGTGCCCGGCAGGAAGAGTGCTGGTTCTGGGCCACGCACTCGGGCGCTGAACTGGACCTTCTGGTCGTGCGGGGCACGCAGCGCTACGGGTTCGAGGTGAAGCGGACATCCACCCCGCGGGTGACGCCGGCCATGCACTCAGCGATAACCGACCTGCGGCTTGCTGCTCTGACAGTCGTCCATGCCGGCAACACGAGTTTCTCGCTTGGTCCCCGGGTGCGGGCGGTTGCCCTCAGCCGGCTACTGAAGGACGTTCGGCCGCTTCGGTAATCCCGGGGTCGTTTCGCCGATACCCTGCCGGTTCGCCAGCGTCAGCGCGGCAACTTCCCTGTCCTCAATCTGAAATCAAATAGCGGTCAGCGGACTGCAAAGGTGTTCCGGGCCTGTTTCCCGCGGTTGACCTGCCGTCCGGGCGGGGTATACTATTACCGTCAGTAGCAGGCTCCGTACCCTGGGGTGCGGAGTTCGCTGGTAATTGGACGTCTAGTTGCACCGCAGACAGCCGCTGCGGCCCAGTGCAAAAGCGAAAGTGAGGATTGACCGGATGAGAATCGGCGTGTTCGGCCTGTCGGCGAGTGGAAAGTCAACTGTTTTCTCCCTGCTGACCGGGGCCAGGCTTGACCCGGGTGTGCGGCGCACCGAAGGTTCGTCGGCCACAGCGTTCGTGCACGACCCGCGGGTTGACGAACTGGCCGAGATATTCCACCCCAAGAAGGTTACCCGGGCCAGCTTGACGTTCACCGACATGCCGGGCTTTGACATCGCGGCCCGCCGCGTCGAGAAAACCAGGGTGATGCAGTTCATCCAGAACTCCGATGCCATCCTCGCTGTGGTCCGCGCCTTTGCCAACCCGGCCGTGGCCTGGCCCGACGCCGCCGACACGCCTGCCCGCCAGCTCGACACCATCCGGACTGAATTACTCCTGCGCGACCTGGTCGTGGTCGAGGGCCGACTCGAACGCATTGCCGAAGTCGAGCGCAAGCGGCACCACCTTGACAAGGAGGTCATCCGCGAGCGGGCCATCCTTGAGCGGGTACGGGTGGGTCTCGAAGCCGAGAGCCTGGTCAGCCGGCAGGGACTCCCGTCCGAGGAGCTGAAGGCAATCGGTACGCTCGGCCTTATCACGGCCAAACCTATTATCGTCGCGGTCAACACCGATGAGGAGCAGGTCGGCGGTTCATACCCGGACCGCGATTACGTGAAGCGGCAGTGCGAGTTGAACGGCTTTGCCGACATCGAACTGTCGGCCCGCATCGAGACCGAAATCGGCCAACTCGATCCGTCCGAACGCCAGACGTTTCTTGAGGCCTACGGGTTCTCCGAGACCGGTATCGAGCGGCTGTCGCGCGTGGTGTATCGCCACGTGGGGTTGATATCTTTCCTGACCGTGGGAGAAGACGAGGTCCGGGCCTGGACCGTGCGGCATAACACCCGGGCGCGTGACGCCGCCGGGGCGATTCACACCCGGCTGGCTCAGACTTTCATCCGCGCCGAGGTGATTCCGCACGACACCTTCATGACCGTGCGCTGCCTCAAGGCCGCCAAGGCCCAGAATCTCATCCGGCTTGCCGGCGGCAACGAAATCGTCAACGACGGCGATATCTTCCACGTCCGCGCCAGCGGCTAGCCGCGGTCAAATACGACACCGGGTCGTTCGGCGAGCGCGGCGCGGCAATTCTCCCAGCCTCAATTTGAAATCACCAATCTACAATCTGAAATCGTATGACGGGCCGGGGCTAGAAATTGGTGCGTCATTGAAATCTCGGTTGACTGCACCGAACTTTCAAGGTTGGCTTTTGGTCCCCGGGTGCGGGCGGTTGCCCTCAGCCGGCTACTGAAGGACGTCCGGCCGCTTCGGTAATCCCGGGGTCGTTTCGCCGATACCCTGCCGGTTCGCCAGCGCCAGCGCGGCCAGCGCCAGCAGGAGAGAAGAGAAGACCGCCCGTCTCACGGCACGATACTAGCCGCGGTCCGCGCCGTGGTCAAACCCGACGCCGGGTCGGTCGCCGAGCGAAGCGGGCAAGCGAAATCCGGATTCCGCAATTCGGCATTCGCTATTCGGCACTCGGAATTCCTCAATGGTCTGCAATCACCAATCTGAAATCGCAGAATAGGTTGGGGTGAGGGGTTCTGGGATTGCAGCGGCGGTCACGCGCAGAAGGGTGGTCAGAGGCGGCGAAAAACGGTTAGCGTCCCCAGAATCCCTCGCCTATTCCGCCTCGAAAGGCCGCATCTTGAAGAGCAGGTTCTTTTTCGCTGTGCTCTTGACTTCTGCTATGGTCACACCGTTATCTTCGCGCAGGGTCACGGGGTAGTTCGTGTAGACCAGGCGGAAGCCTGTCGGAACGACGAACGAGGTGGCGTGCGAGGTTTCATACTTGACTACGACTCTGTTGTCGGAGTCTTCTGAGATGGCTCTTGAGCGTGCACGGACAGTCACCGTTGTCCACTTTCCGCGGCGCGGCAGGCTGTAGGGATAGAAGACACGAACCATCTGAGGAGGGCCTTCGTACTGCGCTGCCGCTGTAAGTTCCCACGCGAGTTCTTTGCCTGAGTTCGTCTCGTGCACGTCCAGGACCTCGATCGGGCCCATCGCGAAGTCAAAGCCCCCTTTTGGGAAGACCGCTGTCCTCTCGCGTCCCTTCGCGAGGAAGGAACAAGTGACCTCCATGATGCTGTCCGACACGCTGGGGATGCTGATTCTCAGGTTTGCATAAGCCACGGTCGCTAGCACTGCGACCAGAAGCCCGGTGATGATTATTCTGCGACTCACAAGTCCTCCAATCCCGGGGAGCTACCCCGGATTTCTTCTGCGTGCACGATATCAGGGTGTATCGGGGATACAATACCAACTACTGACTTCGGGAATTCCGGAGGGCACATTGCCTAATCCCTACCCATCCAGCTCCGTCCGCCTTCTTCTCCCGCTTACCTTCCCGGCTCGGCGGTTTTCGATGTTCGTTTCCAAGTCGACGACAGCATAGACACAGAACACACGGCTGTCAACAGACCGGTCTTCCTCAGAAATAATCTGCCTGAAAGGAAGTTGTTTACTCAGAATTAAT
>CBDUVZ010000086.1:0-12874 GCA_965370805.1 uncultured bacterium
GCTGACAAAGAACAGGACCGCGGCTATGACGAGGAAAACCACCGCCACCAGGAGAATCCACGTTGGCTGGGGTTTCGCAGATGCCTCACCTGACGCTGGACCGGCCTTCTCGCCATCCCCTCTCATGTTGTCTTGTGTTCTGAGCGTGTTCTTTGCCATCGACGTGCTCCTAATGATGTGCCATTCCTTGTCACCGAACACGACCTGCGACTGCACCTCTGCGTCCCATCAGCAATGCCCTTGGATATCTCCTGGCAGGTTATGTCCTTGACCGTATTACCGATTCGTGTCCTCACCGTGCACTTTCCCCTCTTGGGAGAATCCGGGACACTTCCTTCTTTACGCATTTCCGATTCCGGTGCAGTCATGTCACACATCCAACTTCGTCTGTTCATCCTCCCTGTCGTTGTTCATGGCGGGGGAGGGATGCGGGGAGTGTCCCGGATTACGCCCCGGATTGCGCCGGCCGAGGTTTCGGTCGGCAAGGTCTACCCCTAACTTGGCAGCCCAGCGCCGGATAACCGCGTTCAGCGCCACTACTTCATAGTTATTCCACGGTCGCCCACGACGAAGGAACGCTAGACGTTGCGCTATCATCCGGATGGGCGACAGGAGTACCGTGGACAGTGCGGTGAAGAATCCCTGCAGTACCAGGAATGCAACGACTATGATGCTCAGTTCTCTGTGGTCACTCCACAGCAGCACGGCGAGTCCAAGAAACAGGGGAATCTTGACCCAGCCCCAAAACCGGCAGAGCCACGAGAGCTGCGGCGATGCTCCGAACAGCCAGAACCTGGTAATTTCCAAGGCATGGGCCAGGGCGAAAAGAGCGGTGGCAGCCCACCACGACCTGTAGACAATGATGCCTAGGGCGAACCCTATCTCCGCGAATCTGTCAGACCAGAACCGTAGGTAATGCGCTTCCGCCACGATTCTCTCGCGAACCTCCGGGTTCTTCCTAACAAGCGGAGCAGTCACAGCTAGAAACAGATGCGTGTCGTAGCCACCAAAACGCAGCCCGTCCGTACTGTAGAGGCTACCTCCTACGTCTCGATGGCCCATCTTCATTCCTGCTACTTCCTTTGAAACCCGAGGACGTCATCCTCTTCATGTATCTTCGATTCCGGTTCTGGGGGATGGCGAATGTCGAGTGCCGAATTGCGAGTCGGGTCCTTAGCAGCCATCGTCAGAACAATAGGCCGAACCGGCCGGGAGTCAAGGACTGGATTGTCACGTTGGCGGGCGGAAATAGGTGGCTGTCCCTAATTAGCCGTCCCTAATTAGCCCTAGCACAGACCCGCAACCGTCACTGCGAAGACAAGAACCACAACGTAGATTGCGATCATGATTGCCCGTTCACGGTCTCTGTCCCTGTCGCGCTGTCCAGAGGAGACATAGAAGTCCATTTCTCTGAGGAAGCGATACTGGGTCGGATTACGTTTGATCTGCGGGTCCATGAGCAACAGATGGGAAGTCAGGATGGTCTTGGCTTTCTCTCGCAGCGCCTGGGGGAATTCGCCCAGCGTCTTCTCGGCAGTGTCCACGGGTAGGGCGTCGAAGAGCCCTAGGGCCTCACGTTCCAACTCCGTGTGATGCGCCACGAGTTCTCTGATGGTGGCGAGATCCTCGTTCAGCGTGGCGGCATCTTCACACTTGTCCTTGCTAACCTCCTCAAGCCGTGAGTCTACTGCGGGCAACTCGATTATCAGGATGTTCTTTAGGCGGGCGAGGGTCGCTTCGTCGTGCTGTCTAAGTGCATCGCCCAGATGGCGTCTCGGCGTCCTCTTCACTTCTGCTTCCTAAGCCCAAATGCAGTACTGAAACTCCTGGGGGCTTCGGGGTCAGGTTTTGTCATTTGGCTTTTCCTACCCATCCAACTTCGTCTGTTCGCCTTTCCTGTCAATCTTCATGGCGAGGGGCGTTCCGGATTTCAGATTGTGGATTGATGATTGCGGATTGCGGAATCCCCGTGGCGGACTTGGTGGGGACAGGCACCGGAGGACCGTTGCCAGTCCCTGTCAGTTCTGCCCGCTTCGGTGTGCCTTTCTGCATAGACTTACTTATACTGGCTTCCAGCCGGGAGTCAAGGGCGGGTCGGGTAGCGGCCAGGTGGAAGCATGAAGTAGTCCTGGTTCGACTATCCGTAGGTGTTCGTTTTCGGTCGTTGATTCCCTCAGTCTGATTCCCTTCTGACAACCCGGCCGCTATCCGTCAGGTTCCCTGATTCCTCGGGACGGCCTCCGGTTGTTTCTGCCGGGTCAGGGCTGCTTTTTCTTTTCCTTCGAGCGTTTGCGCAACTCGGCTTCGAACCCCGCGTCGGTGGGACGGTAGTACTTGCGGCCTTTGAGCCCGGGCGGGAGGTGTTCCTGCTTGACTTCCGCGTCCGGGAAGTCGTGGGCGTACTTGTAGCCTTTGCCGTACCCGAATTCGCGCATGAGCTTCGTGGGCGCGTTGCGCAGGTGGAGCGGTACCGGTTGAGTTTCGGTTTCGAGCGCATCTTTCCGGGCCGCGGCATAGGCCGTGTAGACGGCGTTCGACTTCGGGGCGAGTGCCAGGTAGATTGTCGCCTCGGCGAGGGCGGTGTTGCATTCGGGCATGCCGGTGTGTTTGACCGTTTCGCGGGCCGCGTTGGCAATGAGCAGGGCGTTGGGATTGGCCATGCCGATGTCCTCGGACGCGAACCGGACCAGCCGGCGGGCAAGGTAGAGCGGGTCTTCGCCGGCTTCGAGCATCCGGGCCAGCCAGTACAGGCCTCCGTCCGGGTCGGAGTCGCGCAGGGACTTGTGCAGGGCCGAAATCAGGTTGTAGTGCTGTTCCCCGGACTTGTCGTAGAGCAGGAACTTGCGCTGGATTGTGTCCCTGGCCAGGTCGAGGCCGACTTTGCGGGTGCCGTCTTTGCCGGATTCCGCGGCGGTGACAGTGATTTCAATGGCGGTCAGCGCGGCCCGGGCGTCGCCTTGAGAGATGAGGGCGATGTAGTCGAGCACGTCGTCGTCCACTTCGGGTTTGAGCGGCGCCAGTCCCTGTTCTGACTCCAGCGCCCGGTGCATCAGGGTTCTGAGATGCTCGGGTCGGAGCTGTTCGAGGGCGTAGACCCTGGTGCGGGAGAGGAGCGGGGCGATGATTTCAAAGGACGGGTTTTCGGTCGTCGCGCCGATGAGGATGATGCGGCCGGTCTCAACGTGGGGCAGGAAGGCATCCTGCTGTGCCTTGTTGAACCGGTGAATTTCATCCACGAAGAGGATGGTGCGGCGGCCATTTTCCTCCCGGTCTTCTTCGGCTTGTTTGACCACGGCCCGGACGTCGCGGACCCCGGACGTGACCGCGGAGAACTGCACGAATTTTGCCTCGGCGTATCGGGCGATAGCGAGTGCAAGGGTGGTTTTGCCGGAGCCGGGTGGTCCCCAGAAGAGCATGGAGTGGAGTTCGTCCCGTTCGATCATCCGGCGCAGCGGTTTGTCTTTGCCCAGCAGGTGGTCCTGGCCGACTATTTCACCTAGGGTCTCGGGTCTGATTCGGTCGGCAAGCGGTCGGTCCGGTCGCGCGGCCGGGTTTCCGTTGGTCACAGGGCAATTATAGGGTGGTGGGTGTGAAGTCAAGACGGCTCGGACAAAGAGAAAGACCCGGGTCCCCCGGGCCTTTCACGTTACCGCCTCTCATAGAGTCATCTGATTATACAATAGTGAGCACAACAGTCAAGGCAATCTACGGTTCCCCGGTGATGATCGCAGCCGTGGAGCGGCGTTCGCCCCGCAGCAGTCTTGACACGAGAACGGCAGGCTGTAGAATCCGCGAGGATGCTGGATAAACTCCTCGGTCGTGTCTTCGGCACGAAGAATGAGCGCGAAGTCAAACGTCTCTGGGGCTATGCCGAGGAGATAAACTCCGTGTTTGAGTCACTTAAGGGTATCACACCGGCAGACCTGCCCGGGAAGACCGAATCGCTCATCTCCCGCACAAAGGACGGCGAACCGCTTGATGACCTGATGGCCGAGTCGTTTGCCCTGGTCAAGTGGGCGTGTACGTTCCTGGTGGGCAAGAAGTGGCCGGTCGCCGATATGATGCAGGAGTGGAAAATGGTGCCGTTCGACGTCCAGCTTATCGGCGGCGTGGTGCTGCATGAGGGCAGGATTGCGGAGATGCGCACCGGCGAGGGCAAGACACTGGTGGCGACGATGCCGCTGTACCTGAATGCGCTCGCGAAGAAAGGCGCGCATCTCGTGACGGTCAACGACTACCTGGCGCGGCGCGACCGGGACTGGATGGGGCCGGTATACGAGTCGCTGGGCCTGACGGTGGGTGTGATCCAGGGCGGGATGGACCCCGAGGAACGGAAACCCCATTACGACGCAGACGTTACGTACGGCACCAACAACGAGTTCGGGTTCGATTACCTGCGCGACAACATGGTGGTGCACCTGGAAGACAAGGTGCAGCGCGGGCATCACTACGGGATTGTCGATGAGGTGGATTCGATCCTGATTGATGAAGCCCGCACCCCGCTGATAATATCGGGCCCGGTCGAAGCCATGGACAAGGGATATGACCGGATAACGCCGCCGGTGCGGAGGATGTTCAGCCAGCAGATGGTGCTGGTCAACCGGATAGTCGAAGAGGGAGACAAGTTGCTTGAGGCGGGCGAGGAGCACGAAGCCGTGGTGAAATTCCTCCAGGCGCGGCGCGGCGCGCCCAAGAACAAGCAGTTGATGAAGATCGAGCGGAAGGGGGGCGTCAAAAAGATGATCGACCAGGTCGAGCTCACCTTTATCCGCGACAAGGCATTCCACGATATCGATGATGAGCTGTTCTTCGTAATCGATGAGCGGGGTCATTCAATCGAGCTCAGCGATAAGGGCCGGCAGCTCCTGGCGCCCGACGACCCCAATGCTTTCGTGCTGCCTGACCTGAGTGAGGAGTTGGGTGAGATCGACGGGAATGACGGCCTGACGCCCAAGGAGAAGGTGCATGCCCGGGAGAAGGCCTACCAGCGCTATGCCCGGAAGAACGAGTTGCTGCACAGCATGCAGGCCCTGCTCAAGGCGTTTTCGCTGTTCGAGAAGGACGTCGACTACGTGGTGCAGGATGACAAGGTACTCATCGTCGATGAGTTCACCGGCCGGCTGATGCCGGGCCGCAGGTATTCGGACGGATTGCACGGCGCATTGGAAGCCAAGGAGAACGTCAAGGTCCAGGGTGAGACCCAGACTTTCGCCACGATTACGCTCCAGAATTACTTCCGGATGTACAACAAGCTCGCGGGAATGACCGGCACCGCCATGACCTCGGCTACCGAGTTCTTCGCTACCTACAAGCTGGACGTGATATCGATACCGACCAACGAGCCGGTGCGCCGGATTGACTACCCGGATGTCATCCACAAGACCAGGCGGGCGAAGTACGAAGCCGTGATGGATGATATCGAGAAGTGGCACAAGGCCGGGCGCCCGATACTGGTCGGCACAACGTCGGTGGAGGTTTCGGAAGTGCTCTCGCGGATGCTGCGCCGGCGCGGTATCAATCACCAGGTCCTCAATGCCAAGCATCACCAGCAGGAAGCCGAGGTCGTCGTCAAGGCGGGACAGGCCGGCGCGGTCACGATTGCCACCAACATGGCCGGGCGGGGGACCGATATCAAGCTGGAGCCCGGAATCGTCAAGAGCGAGGCCTGCCAGTTGGTGAAATCGACCGGCGGCGAGTGCGCGTACTGGAATGAACATCCGGGAGAGTGCGAGGACGCCGTGCCGTGTGGTCTCTACATCATCGGGACCGAGCGGCACGAGGCCCGGCGAATCGACGACCAGCTTCGGGGTCGATGCGGCCGGCAGGGGGACCCGGGCTCGGCGCGATTCTACCTTTCACTCGAAGATAACCTGATGCGGTTGTTCGGGTCGGAGCGGGTGGCCGGGATCATGGACCGGTTCGGGGCTGAGGAAGATGAGCCGATCGAGCACAAGCTGGTGACCAGAGCGATATCCAATGCCCAGAAACGGGTGGAAACCCGCAACGCGGAAATCAGGCGCCACCTGCTGGAGTACGACGACGTGATGAACCGCCAGCGGGAGGTGGTCTACAGCCTGCGCGATACCGCTCTCAAAGAGAAGGAGTTGCAGCAGGTCTACGACGACGTCGCGGGGTCCCTGGTGGACGAGATGGTCGGCCGGGCCATTGCCGTTGCCAAGTACCCGGCGGAGTGGGGCTGGGACGGTCTGTCCGGTGAATTCGGGATGGCATTCCTGGCCGATGTCCGGGTGGAAGAAGACGACCGGAAGAACATGAAGCCGGAGGGGTTGGCAAAACTCTTGACAGACATTGCTTCCCGCCGCTATGATGAGCGGAGGGAAGAACTCGGTCCCGAGGTGTTCGACGACCTGTGGCGCTACGTGCTGTTGCGCACGGTCGACGCGAAGTGGCGCGAGCATCTCTACGCACTCGATATGGTGCGGGAAGGAATCGGCCTGCGTGCCTACGGGCAGAAGGATCCGCTTGTGGAGTACAAGCGGGAGTCGTTCCGGATGTTCGAGGAGATGATGGCCGATTTCCACAAAGAAGCGCTGACACTGCTGTTCCGTGCTCAAGTGCGGACCGCGGATGAGGCACGCCGGCAGGCACCACGGCGGGCGGTGCATGCCTACAAACCGGCCGTTGCCGCCGGCGGGAGTGAAGGAAGACAAGAACAGAAGCCGGATCAGGTCCGGCGAGCCCAGGCCAAGGTGGGACGTAATGACCCATGCCCGTGTGGTTCGGGCAAGAAGTACAAGAAGTGCTGCGGAAGAAGTAACTAGACCTGCAAAGGAGGAAAAGTGGCACAGAAGAGCAATAAGAGCCGGATCGTCATCTGGACGATAGTCGGTATTCTGGTCGTCGTCGCAGTCGTTTTCCTGATTGGCGGCAAGAAGAGCGTCCCGCCCGGGACGCGCGATATCGATGTCGATGACATCTCGGGGTTCACCGGCCGGATGGAGAGAATGATGGGACAGGAAGAGCGCCGTCTGTCCAAGCTCCGCGCCGACTACGGGCCGGCTGATGAGTTCGGGCAGATTGACGAGCTGTTGTCCAAAGCGAGAGTCAGTCTGGAGGAGCTGCAGGGTCTTACGGACGCGGAAGAGATCAGGGCCAAGATGAAAGAGGTCAAGGAGAGCATCAGGGCTGCCGCAGACATCCGGAAGACATTGAGATAGCGTTCCCCGCCGCCCGACAGAAGGAACCTGCGGGTCGGCTGCTGATACGCGGCCGGCCTTCGGGTCCGGCGGTGTACGGCATGCCGGTTTGCTGCCGGCGTTTCTTGACGAGCATGCCGGATGTGCTATTCTGGACTGGATTGCATTCAGTTCTGCGGAGGAAGGCATGAAAGTTCGCATCATCATCTGGTCGGCGGTTGCCGTGCTGGCCGTTATCGTTGTGGTGGTCCTTGCCACCGGGAGCGCGGTGACGGGCGGAGCGACGCCGGATTTCAGTCGTGAGGACCTGCTGGCATTTGCCGGGCGTATGGAAGGAAGGCTGGGGAAGTTCGGACGCCGCTACGAACTGGCAAAACTCGATGCGCCGGCGAGTCCCGCAGCAGAGAGCTCCGTACGTGAGATCGACGTCAAGCTGGCTGAGTGCCGCGTGCTGCTCGACTCGTTGCGCCGTGAGGAGGACGCCACGGCCGGGGAGAAGATAAGGGAGAGAGTGCTGCTGGTCTATGGCCGGGCCAAGGATTGGCTGTTCAAGCTGAAGGGGCTGGCCGGCGAGGAGCCCGAGGGCAGCGGGGATTGACCGGGACCGGGCCTGCGGCCGGGATGATGAACTGCTGGATGGGATGATAACCGCGCGCAGAGAACAGGTTCAGGAGGCATAATGAAGACTCGTGCAGTCGTTTGGACTATCGCCGGCATCCTGGTTGTTGCCGGGGTGATTTTCTTCGTGGCTACATCGCGCAATACGTCACCGGTCAAGGTCGACTTGGCGAGAGTCAGGGAGTATGTGGAGGTACCTCGGCATAAGCTCGAGAAGTTCGTCGAGGATGTGGTGAAGGTCAAGGCTTCGTTGCCACCGGGCACCGACCTGCAATCGGAGTTCGCCGAGATCGACCGACTTGTGGCCGACGCGAAGGAGAAGCTGGAGAGGATCGAGCAGACCGAAGGAGTGAAGGAGGCCTACGACCTGCTGCGGCAGGCGCGGGAATCGATGCGGGATGCCCGCCGGGCCCTGAAGGTCGTACTGAAGAAGCTGCCTCAGCAGCGGCGCAGTCTGTAGCGAGAGACGGGGCTCAGTGCCAGATGTAGCTGAGCCTTGGCGAGCGGGGCCAACCCAGAACCTTCGCGGCGGCATTTTCCAGTAAACGAATAATCAGAGGCCTGAGTCCGCGTCGGGGCCTGATCAGACGCGGTTCGCCGCTGATACCGGCGAGGTCGGCGGCTATCCGTTTGGCGTCCTCAAGAGTACCCAGCGTATCGACGAGCCCGAGCTTGAGCGCCTGACGGCCGGTGAAGATCCTTCCGTCAGCGAACAGCCTGACTTCGGGTTCCGGGATACCCCGTTCGGTGCTCACCACTTCGACGAACTGGTCGTGGACGTCGGCAATGACTCCTTCGAGCAGCCGGCGGTCGGCCGCGGTCATTTCCCGGAAAGGTGAGCCGATGTCCTTGTGGACGTCGGACTTGATTACTTCGACTTTGAGCCCGATTTTCTCCATCAGTTCCTTGAGGACCGGGAATTCCATAATCACGCCGATTGAGCCGGTCAGGGTTCCGGGATTCGCCACGATGACGTCACCGGGGCAGGCGATGTAGTATCCGCCGGAAGCGGCAACGGTCCCCATCGACACCACAATCGGCATTCCCGCGTCGCGAACCCGCTTGATCTCGCAGTAGATTTCGTGGGCCGGAGTGACGATTCCGCCCGGGCTGTCCACGCGGATGAGAATGGCTTTGACGAACGGGTTCTTCTCTAGGGACTTGAGTTGGCGGACTGCGGAGCCGGATTCGGTAATTGTGCCGTCGATGCTCAGATAGCCGACCGCGGCGCCCAGTGACAGGATGCTGCCCAGGCTGGGGCCGGGGGCTGCCAGCAATAGAATGCCGAGCAAGCCGAGGAAGACTGAAGTCGGAATAGCCATGATGATGGCTGCAACACCGGTTGTTCTGCGTTTCATTGCGGTAATGGGCCCAAGTGGATTTGAACCACTGACCCCTGCGTTATCAGCACAGTGCTCTACCAACTGAGCTATGGGCCCGTGTAGGACGAGGGTTCAAGGGGACGAGGGTTCAAGGGGACGAGGGTCGGAATCCGAACTCCGCTTACTCGAACCTTGGAACCCCTGGCTCCCAGGACCCTTGCCTGAGGAATGATACGGAAAACCCGAACCCAGTCAAGATTGTGGCTTTACTTTCGGGCCTTTTGGGGTATCTTCGACCACGTAGCCGAGTTCGGCGATGCGGTCTCTCAGTTCGTCGGATTTGGTCCAGTCCTTCCTCAAGCGTGCCTCGATACGTTCCTGTACCAACTCGACGATTTCACGAGGCGTTCCCACGGGGAAACTGAGTATCCACCCTGAGATTTTGGTTCCCGTCGTGATTTCGCCTTTGATCGTCTTGACGCGGGCAAGCTGCTTCAGTCCCAGCCCGAGGACCCGGTCGAAGTCGAGGATGGCGTCCCAGGCGCTGCGGTCCTGCCGTTTGTTGCCTTCGCGCACGATGTTCCAGACTACGGCCAGGGCCTGGGGGATGTTGAGGTCGTCGGCGATGGCGTTCCTGAACTGCTGCCGGTAGGTATCGAGCCATGACGCGTCATCGGCCGGTTGCCAGTCCTGGGCGTTGCGGCCGAAGTCGAGAAGGCCGCGCAGCGAATTCCGGGCGCTGGTGATGGACTCCTCGGTGAAACTGAGCGGGGTGCGGTAGAGGGCGGTCAGGCAGAGGTAGCGGAACGCGGCCGGTTTGAACCCTCTGCTTTCGAGTTCGGACAGCGTGACCAGGTTGCCTTCGGACTTGCCCATCCGGTCGTCGCCGACGGTGAGGAAAGCCCCGTGCACCCAGGAGGAGACGACTTCATGGCCGGTGGCGGCGAAGTTCTGGGCGCGCTCATTGGTGTGATGGACCGGGATATGGTCGATGCCGCCGGTATGGATATCGAACCGCTCGCCCAGGTACTTGATCGACATCGCCGAGCATTCGATATGCCAGCCCGGGAAGCCGCGACCCCAGGGCGAGGGCCATTGCATGATGTGCCGGGGCTGGTTCGTTATCCAGAGCGCGAAATCGGAGGGGTTGCGGCGGTCCGGATCGACCTTGACGCGCGCGCCCGCCTGCTGTTCGTCCAGGTTCAGCCGGGCGAGTTCGGGATAGGCCGGGTACTTTGAGGTGTCGTAGATGAGCCCGACGCTGGTGCGGTAGGTGAAACCGTTGGCTTCCATCCGGCGGTTGAGTTCAATCATGTCGTCGATGTGCTCGGTGGCGCGGCAGGCGATAGTCGGTTTCAGCAGGTTCAGCTTCCCGGCGTCATCCCAGAAGACGGCTTCATAGAACCGGGCGATCTCCTCCGGGGTCTTGCCTTCGCGCCGCGCGCCCTTCTCCAGTTTGTCCTCGCCTTCGTCCTCGTCGTCGGTCAGGTGGCCGACGTCGGTGATGTTCATGACGTGTTTGACCTCATACCCGAGGTACTCCAACGCGCGGCGGAGCAGGTCGGCGAAGATGAACGACCGGAAATTGCCGATGTGGGCGAACATGTACACGGTCGGACCGCAGGTGTAGATCCCGACTTTGCCCGGCTCAATCGGCGCGAGCTCTTCCTTCTGCCGGGTCAGGGTATTGTACAGTCTCATTGCGACCGGATTCTAGCGTGAAAAGGGCCGGCGTCAAACCGACCGGCAATCAGTTGCCGAGTGGCGACCGGGCTCGGGCCGGCAGGGTAAGGGGAGATGGTCCGAAGCGGGCGAGCCGCTCCAGGCCGACCGCGGCAATCATCGCGGCGTTGTCCGTGCAGAACCGGGGATCGGGCAGGAGCGACTCGAACCGGTGCTGCCCGGCCAGTTCCGCAAGCCGGTCGCGCAGCCAGGAGTTGGCGGCCACGCCGCCGGATACGCCAACGGTGTGCAGCCCGGTTTTCTCGACCGCTTGGACGATCCGGTTGGTGACCGCGGCAATCGCGGCCTGCTGGAACGACGCGGCTACGTCCTGCTTCAGGGCGTCCGGGTGGTCGCGGAGATAGTAGAGGACTGCGGTCTTCAGTCCGGAGAAGCTGAAATCGAGACTGCCCGGGTGTTCGCCGGTCTGGAGTGGAATCGGGAACCTGATATTCGGTTTCCCCGTGCGGGCCAGTTGCTCGAGCAGAGCGCCGCCCGGGTAGGAAAGGCCCAGCAGTTTGGCCACTTTGTCAAACGCCTCGCCGCAGGCGTCATCCAGGGTCGAACCGAGCCGTTCGTAGCGGCACCAGTCTTCGACCCGGAGCAGTTCGGTGTGACCGCCGGACAGGATTGCGGCCAGGAACGGCGGCGTCAATTCGGGATGGTCGAGCCGGAGGGCGAAGATGTGGCCTTCGAGGTGATTGACGCCGACGAACGGGACCGCGAGACTGAAGCCGAGCGCCTTGGCGAACGGCAGGCCGACCAGCAGGGCTCCAAGCAGGCCGGGTGCGTGGGTGGCCGCGACGCAGGTCAGGTCGGCCCAACCGACCCCGGCGTTTTCCAGCGCGGCTTTCACCACCGGCACAATCAGCCGGGCGTGGGCCCGGGACGCGAGCTCCGGCACAACGCCGCCGTACCGGGAGTGGATGAACTGCGAGGAAACGACGTCCGAAAGGACCGTGGTGCTGTCCCGGACGACTGCGGCCGCGGTTTCGTCGCACGAAGTCTCGATGCCCAGGCAGAGTCGGACGCGCGTCTCGCCGCCGCTCACTCGATGACGACCCCGAACAGGGCCGGCTCGCACTTGACGAGGTGCAATCCCGGTGGGAGGATGATTTCGGCGGCCAGCCGGTGGCGTCCGGGCTGGAGCGCCGATATCTTGATGCGGGCTTGAATCTGGTCCGGCTTCAGTTCGTCCAGCTTGCCTTCCGGGCCGGCCACCGCAATCTGGGCTTCGTCGGGGATGACGGTCACCTGCATTGAGTCGGGAGCGACCACTCCAACCGGCACGCCGAGGAAAATCCGCGCCCCTTCCTTCTCCACGCTGACAGCGACCGGGATGGATTCGGGCTTGACCGCGAACTCGCTCCCTTCGGGCGCTATCACCCGGAGGAACAGCGTATCGTTGCTGCGGACCGCGCCGAGGTCGAGCGATTCGGTGAACACAGTGGCGTGGAGATGGATGTCCTCCTCCGGTCCGATCAGCTTGACCCGGGACAGGGGCTTGACCTTGGTGATAGTGAGCCCCTTGCCCGGTTCGCCCCGGGCCGGGACCTCGACCGCCACCCGCCGGGAACTGACTTCGCTCAACCTGAGTTCGATCTGCTCGGGATTGATCGACCGGACAACCAGTTCGTCGGGCAGCCGCAGGTCGCTGGCCGCGAGCTTGATCTTCTGCACGCCGGCCCGGGCTTCAGGAACCACGAGACGAAAAGCCGGTTGCTTCAGGCGGAGCCCGATCAGGTCTTTACCCTTGCCTTCCATGGTCACGATTGCTTCACGGGTCTCGAACTCGGATATCAGCTTCTCGGTTTCGACCCGGTCGAGAATGACCGGCACGGTGACGTCGGTAAGGTAGGTCCGGTCGAGCACCGCGGTGAACCAGATGAGCACCGCGGTGACGACGGCCAGCGCTTTCAGCGGCCAGTCGGCAAAGACGAACTGCAGAAACCGAACCACGTCCTATCTTAGGAACGGTGCCAGATATGTCAACCGGGTGCGGGGAAAGAGGACATGGCCGAGGCGGAAGGAGAAGTCAAGAGTTAAGACACGGAA
>CBDUVZ010000087.1:0-12867 GCA_965370805.1 uncultured bacterium
TTAATTCTGAGTAAACAACTTCCTTTCAGGCAGATTATTTCTGAGGAAGACCGCCGACTTGACTTTCACTGCCCTGCCAATATGCTGGCAGGCGATGAGCGACAGGAAGGAACATCCTGACCCGGTAGCCGGGAACTGCACGTCCGCCCGCCGGACCGGAAAGACAGTCAGACAAAGAAGGCAGACGAAGTCGGATGGGTAGGGCTTCACCGGAATCGGAAATGCGTAAAGAGGGAAGTGTCCCGGGTTTCCCCAACTAAGAAAGGGACAATCTCCCTTAGTGCCGAAAGGAGGCAACCTTGACGAAGAATTCCAAGCAGCGTGGCGTTACTAGGCGTTTCTGGTGGCGGCAGAGCAGTGCTAGCCCTACCGGGTGGGTCACATGGTCGTTGCTGCTGCTCTTGCTGGCAATCTCGTTGCTCACATGCAAGAAGTACCCTGCGGTGTATGTCGATCCTGGGGACTACACCCATGTTGTTGACAATCAGTTCTTCCCTCTCACCCCAGGCACGGTATACAGGTACGCCGACATCTGGGATGACGATACGACACAACGCGTCTTCAGCATTGCCTATCGAACCGACACAATCCTAGGAGTCACCTGCTGTGTGGCGACTGACAGCGCCCGCACCCCGGGCTACAGCATTGGCCACTATTACATCACCCATCTTTCCTATGCCCAACACACTACCGGCGATGTCTGGCGTTTTGGCGGAAGAACGGTATTCTACCGCGACAGCCAACCTGAGTCTGAGGAATCATGGAAGGCGGGTGAGGACGGCATGGAACCGAAGCTGGTGATGAAGTCATCCCCGCAGGTCGGCGACAAGTACAGCTGGTCTGGGACATCTTATAGCGTACTCAGTACCAACGAACAGGTCTCCGTACCCTATGGTGCATTCTCAGACTGCGTGCTCATCCGAGCCTGGACTTTCGGAGGCAACACCGACAGCCGTAACTACAACGCACCCGGTATCGGCCACGTCCTGAGCGAGGACACGGCTTCCGCTCGCGTGCGAACCGAACTGACTGACCTGACCACACCGTGACTCGACCGACAACCGCTCCACTGTTCATGGCGCTTCTGCTCGTGTCATCAGTCGCGCGCGCAGAGCTGTACGACCTCAGTGGGGCTCGACATGACCGGTGGCCCGGCTCACCCGGCATCTACTTCGAAGGTGACGACCGCGACATGCTGAATCCGATTGTCATCACTGGAGGAGACGGGCCAGTACTCACTCACATGGAGGCGTGGCCCACCAGTTCCCGCTCCCATGCCCTTGCCCGGGTGATGTCTGCGACGACCGACGACCCAGATGCAGGAATGCTGAACCCGGGAGCATTGGGTTATCTTGACGATTGGTCGTTTCAGGTCGGGGGGCTTCCGGGGACACAGTAAAAGATTATTGACATTCGCTGGGGGCTTCGGGTTCAGGTCTTGTCATTTGACATTCTTCTTCCCATCCAACTTCACCTGTCCGTCTTTCCTGTCAATCTTCATGGGGGAGAGCAGTGCGGATTTGAGATTGCGGATTGCTGTTTTCGCGCTCGGGTGTCACTGGTTCCATTGGCAGGACGATAGAACGATTCCGGTCCGATGTCAAGTCAGTGCGCGCACCAGCGTCAGCGTCGCGGCAGTCTCAAGCGCGAAGCTCCCGCTTTCCCTTTCCTGACGCGATGCTGTGGCGGACCAGAGCGGCAGCATGGGTATGGCTCTGCGTGAAGCCGAAGACGTCAGTCGGGACGTTGCCGGCGACGAACTTGGCGACGTAGTTGGCGACGATTCTGGCGACGGGATTAGCCACGAGATTGGCGGTGAGATTAGCGACGTAATTGGCGACGCGATTGGCGACGAACTTGGCGGCGTAGTTGGCGACGTAGTTGGCGACGTGATTCGGGGCGAAGCTGAGGGCGTCAGTCGGGATGCGACTGGCGACGATTCTGGCGACGGGATTAGCGACGCGATTCGGGGCGAAATTGGGGGCGAAACTGGCGACGAGATTAGCCACGCGATAGGCGACGAAGCCGACGGCGGGATTAGCGACGCGATTGGCGACGAAGCTGACGGCGGGATTAGCGACGAGGTTGGCGGCGGTTCAGAAGAAGAGCGTAGCCGACACTCTGGGCGGGGGAGGGGGTTTTGGCGGGAACCGGCTAACAGGCTATGAGTGAAGAGGTTGCGCGGAAATTCGGCTTGCGGACAATGAGACAATACTGTATCATATGCTGATGGAGACCTGTACATGAACGGGCAGGATGAGGAGATGAACCACAGATGATTGGAGCGAAGCGGAAAGTGCCATCAGATGGTACAACACGGGAGGAGAGGGTAGAAGTCAGAGTGCAGAAGTCAGAGTGCAGAATGAGGATTGAGGAAGCCGTCAGGTGCGCCAAGAGGGAAGAGAGCAGGATGTGGAATGCGGGCGCGAAGCTCCCGCTTTTTCTTCCCGAAGCGTTGCTTCGGGTGACATAAAGCGACAGCTTGTGCTGCTGCAGTTCAAAGCCCTGCGGGCTTGCGGGTTGGGGTTTCGGGTTGGAGTCTCTGTGAGTTGGGAATCAGGACTGACTTGACAGTTCCGGGCGAGTGGTTATCTTGGGCCGCTGATGGCTGGCAAATCTTACCGGACCGGCAGGCGGACCGCGACCCGCGCGGCCGGGCGTTCGGGTTGCCTGCGGGTCGGGATTATCGGCGCGGGCCGGGTCGGGAGCGCGATTGCCTGGCACTGCAAGCGGCTTGGCTACGAGATTGTCGGGGTTGCCGACAAGGTGCCGGCGCAAGCGTGGGTGGTCTACGGCCTGCTGAAGACGCCGTACCGCCGGCTGCGGTCCAGCCAGGTGGCTGCCCGGAGTGACGTCCTTTTCCTGACTACCCCGGACCGGGTTATCGAGCCGGTCTTCGTTGCGATTCGCCGCTGGCTGAAGCGGGGGACGATCGTTGTCCACTGTTCGGGCGTGGAGGGAGTCGGGGTCTTCAAGCGGGCGGCCGAGCACCGGCTTGAGACTCTGGCTTTGCATCCGATCCAGAGTTTCCCCAGTCACGTCGAGGCAATCCAGAGCCTGCCCGGCTGTTTCTGCGCACTGGAGGGAACCGGGCCCGGGCTGCGATTCGGCCGGAGGCTGGTGAAGCAACTCAGGGGCGGCTGTGTTGTCATTGCCGGCAAGGACCGGCCGCTGTACCATGCGATGTGTGTGTTCGCTTCCAATTTCCAGAACGCGCTGCTGGAGTCCGCTGAGAGCCTGGCGGTGAAACTGGGGATTTCCCGGCGCCGGTCGGTGCAGATGTTCGGTCCGCTGGCGCGGACTGTGGTTGAGAATGCGATTGAGCACGGCGCGGTTCCGAGTCTCACCGGGCCGGTACAGCGGGGAGACGCGCTGACCGTTGCCCGCCATCTTGAGGCCCTGGAGCAGCGGGCGCCGGAACTGGCGCCGGTGTACCGGGTGATGTCGCTTCGCCTGCTGAGGATGGCCCGGAAGCAGGGGCTGAGCGCGGCAGCGACCGGGCGGGTGCGCAAGGTCCTGGAATCACCGGACGGAGGATGAAGATGAGCAGGGATGTTTTTCGGGCCGCAAGGCCTGCGGTCGTATTGCTGGTTGGTTTCGGGCTCGCGGTTGCCTTTTTCGCCGTGTGTGCGAAGAAGATGCTGCCGCCGAGTCCGGACCGGTTTTCTCCCCATCTGCTTGAGATTCACACGAAGAACCGGGTCACGCTGGAGCTGGTGTTTGACGAGGACGTGGCTGCGGAGAGTGTGGCGGTCGACAGCTTCCTGGTGACCGGCGCGGACGGGACGGAACTGGTTCTGCGCGGCGCGGGTCGGGGCCGGCGGGGCGACCGGGTTGAGCTCTGGACCGAGCCGCAGTCGCCGCAGTTGTACGAACTGCACGGGACGGTTCAGGATGTCGCCGGGAACGTCGGGAGATTCCGGAGTCGGTTCCGTGGTTCTGACCGGGTTGATACGATTCCACCGAGTGTTGTCCGCATCACGCCGTCGCCGGGCAGCGCGGGCCAGGCCCGGGCGGTGATATGTGTCAAGTTCAGCGAGCCGATTGATACCCTGACCCGGCTGGACTACATGCTCGTGCCTTCGCGGTATGATACCCTGTTCCGGCGTTCCTGGGGTTCGGACTGGCGCGAGTTGAGCTTCGCGTACCGGCCCGCGCCCGGTGGGTCCCATGATTCCCTGGAAGAGGGCACGAACGTCTATTTCCTGCTTCAGTCCGGTCTGCGCGACCTTGAGAATAACCGCTCACGTGAGCCGGCGTTCACTTATTTCACCCCGGATTCGGCATTCACCGGGGACCTGGTTCACGGCCGGGCGCTGTGGCAGCAGGGTCCGCTGGGGACCGGTACGGTGTTGTTCCAGGCCCGGGGCGGGTCCGCCGCGGCTGGTGATTCGTCGCCGGTGGATGAGTCGGCTCGAACCCTGGAAGTGCGAACCGCGGGCATCGCGCCGGTTCTCGAAGACGGCAGTTTCGCGGTGAGGGTCGCTTCCGGGACGTACGAGGTGTTCGCGGTTGCCGATACGAACGGCGACGGCCTGGTTGACCTGGCGAGCCGTCCGGTCCGGTTCAGCACCGGTGCGGAGAGTGTCGATGTAGTCCTGGTCCCGGAGAGCCTGCCGAAGCCGATCAATGCCTATCGTCGTTAGCGTCCTGCTGTTGTTGCTGGCGCTGGCTGTCTACGCCCGGCATATCCGTACCCCGGGCATCGGCTGGCTGTTTGCACTCCGACTGGTGGTGGTCCTGATGCTCGCCGCAATCCTGATTGACGTCGTCGTCACCCATGACTGGACAAAGCGGCCGCGCCGGTTCGCGGTTCTGCTCGACCGCTCGAACAGCATGACGGCAAGCGGCGCGGACAGCCACGCCCTGACCGCGGCGTCGGCTTTCCCGGTTCCCCGGGAACTGGCGACCGAGTTCTGGGTTTTCGCGGACACGACCGAGCGGGTTGCAGAGCCGGGCGTTGAGGTTGCGGCACCGGGCCGGACCCGGCTGGGCGAGGCCCTCAGGTCGGTTCTGAGGAGCGGGCCGGGCGCAATCGTGGTTATCAGCGACGGGCAGGACAACGGCGAACTGGACCCGGTGGCGGTCGTGCGTGAAGCCGGGATTCCGGTCTACGCGGTCGGCTGCGGCTCTGCCGGCAAGCGCAATCTCGCCGCGGTCCACGTCTCGACGCCGGTTGAACTCTACGCCGGCGATACGGTCGGGATAACGGCGCGTCTCCGGTATTGCGGGATTCAGAACGAGGAAGTGACCGTCAGGCTGAATCGCGGTTACAAAAAGGTGAGGCTCCGGGACGAAGTGGCGGAGCAGGAGTTCTTCTTCCGGACCATATTCGAGAAGCCGGGCCGGCAACTGGTCCGGTTCTCGGTTGACAGTCTTCCGGGTGAGAGCAACCTGCTGGATAATCGGTTGGAGGTTACGGTCGATGTCCGTCCCGCGCGGCTCAGGGTTACCTACCTGACCAACCGTCCGGGACCCGGGACCCGGTTCACGATTGCCGCCCTGGAGCGGAACCCGCGCGTCGAGTTGAAGCACGCAATCGAACTCGTCCCGGGAAAGAAGCTGCGCAAGGACGATATCGGGGACCCGGACGTAATTGTGCTGGACGGCGTCGCGGAAACGAGAGCCGCGGTCTGGCAGGAGATTGCCCGGCTGGTCAGAGCAGGAACCGGCGTCCTCGTTCTTGCCGGGCCGGATTTCCGGGCCGGGGAGTTCGTCGGGAAATTGATACCCGCGCCGGTAAAGCGGCATACCGGTTCTTTCCCGGCCGAGCCGACCAGGGCGGGCCGGATGGTCGGTTGGCTGGCGGACAATGATTTTGAGCAGTTACCGCCGTTCGCGGGCCTGTGCGAGCCGGTCGGCGCCGGGAACGTTGAAGTGTGGCTTACCGCGGGCCCGGACGGTTTGCCGCTGGTCACTGCGGGCAGGGCCGGAAAGGGGAGAGTCGTGTACGTGGCCGGGTATCCTTTCTGGCGCTGGGGATTCTCGAGCCGGGTCCGTGACGATGCTAATCCGTTCAGCGACTTCCTCGGCGGTGCGGTTCGGTTCCTGGGGGAGAAGGAGACCGAGCGGTTCCGGCTCGAAACCGGCAAGCCGGAGTACCACAGCGGCGAGCCGGTCAGCCTGGTGCTGCGAGCCGTGGCCCCGGGCGGCGGGGGATGGGAAGGCCTGGACGCAGTTGCTATGCTGGATGTGCCCGGCGCGCCGGCGGATTCGGCCGGACCGGCGGTGCCGATGGTGGCAATCCGGGTCGGGGTTTACGAAGCCGAACTGGCCGCGGTCCCGCCCGGCGAGCATCAGGCGACGGTTCTGGTCAGCCTGGACGATTCGGTTATCGGTCGGGCGACTGTCGATTTCGCGGTGACCGAAGTTGACCTGGAGTTTGCGGATACCGGTTTGAACCGGGGATTGCTTGCGGCTGTTGCCGCGGCCGGCGGGGGGATGTACTTCCGCTGGGACAGCCTGCCCGGTGAAGGATTTGAGCCGGTCCTGGGCGAGTTGCAGCGCCGGTTCCGGTTCGACCCGCGGCGCACGCCCTGGTTCTACGCTTTGATTGCACTGCTCGCCGGTCTTGAGTGGGTGCTGCGGAGAAGGAAAGGCCTGATGTGAGCAAGAGGATTGTCATTGTCCTGCTCGGTTTTCTCGCGCTGACAGCGTGGGCCGGGGGCAGCGTCGGTGAGGAGACCCATGTCGGTGATTCGGAGCCGAAGCACGTCAGTACCGGCGAGAAGTTCGCTCTCCGTCTGGAGCAGCGCGGAGTCAGCCGGGAGCTGGTGGTCATGGTTATCGCGATGCTGCCGATAGTCGAACTGCGGGGCGCGGTGCCGGTCGGTATCAACCTGTTCGGGATGCCCTGGTGGAAAGCGGTACTGCTTTCAATCACCGGGAACATGATTCCGATATTCCTGATTCTGCTGCTGCTGAACCGGGCGGTGGACTGGCTCGGGCATATCGGGTTTTTCCGGCGGTTCTTTGCCTGGCTGTTCGCCCGCACCCGGCGCAAGAGCGGCCTGATTGAGCGCTACGAGTTTCTCGGACTGGTGTTGTTCGTGGCGATACCGCTGCCGGTGACCGGGGCCTGGACCGGCAGCGTCGCGGCGGTCATCATGGGAATCCGATACTGGCGGGCGATGCTGGCGATGTTCATCGGGGTCATGATTGCCGGGGCGGTAGTCACTATGCTCTCGCTGCTCGGGTTCTGGGGCGCGGTGATTGCCGGAATCGCGCTGGCCGGTCTGCTGGTGAATGCGCTGGTTGCCGGCTCCCGAAACCGGAAGCGCCGGAACCGGGCTTAGGCGACCTGCAGGTGCTTGCTCTGGTCAGACGTGGTTTCAGCTACTGCGAGATGACAGGACGGTTTGAGCCCGGTGCAGAGGTCCGGCTGGTAACTGCCGACCAGTTCCGCGAGCTTCCGTTTGACCGCAAGCGGGTCACGCAGGCTGAAGGTCTGGTCGAACTGCTGAACCTGGCCGATGAGGTCAGGGTAGCAGTGGCTGCGTGAGATTCTTGCCCGGTAGATGCGGTCGTTCTCGGTGGCAACCGTCCCTTCTTCCGCGGTCAGCAGTTCCTCGAACAGCTTCTCGCCGGGCCTGATGCCGCTTACCATTATCGGGATATCCACGTTCGGAGTGAGACCGGCGAGTTCGACCATCCGATGGGCAAGGTCCCAGATTCTGACCGGCTCGCCCATGTCGAGCACGAAGACTTCACCGCCTTTGCCGAGGGCGGCCGCCTGCAGCACCAGCAGGGTGGCTTCGCTGGTGAGCATGAAATAGCGCTTCATCTCCTCGTGGGTGACGGTCAGCGGCTTCCGCTTGGCGATTGCGTCGCGGAAGATGGTCGAGACGCTTCCCCGGCTGTCCAGGACATTGCCGAACCTGACTGCCATCGTCCGCATGTCACCGAGTCCGTTCATCGAAGTAGTCAGCATCTCACCGAGTCGTTTGCTCGCGCCCATCGTGCTGGTCGGGTTGACCGCTTTGTCGGTCGATACGTAGACGAAGCATTCAGCGCCGTGCCGGACCGCCATCTTGGCGAGCAGGTGAGCGCCGAGCACATTCACCCTGACCGCGTCCTCGGGATGGAATTCGAGAATGGGAACGTGCTTGTACGCGGCAGCGTGGAAGATGACTTCCGGCCGGTAGCGGGTGAAGACCTGCTCCAGGTCCCGGGCGTGGGTGATGTCGCCGAGGAACGGGACGACATCGAGCGCGGGGTAGGAACTGCGCAGTTCGCGGTCGATGTAGAACAGGTTGGAATCGTCCCGTTCGAGCAGCACCAGGCGTTCGGGGTCGAACTTCGCCAGTTGGCGGCAGAGCTCGGAGCCGATTGACCCGCCGGCGCCGGTCACCATGACCCGCTTGCCGCTGAAGACCCGCCGCATTTCGTTGACGTCGATTGCAATCGGCGGCCGTCCGGTCAGCTCGTGGATGCAGAGTTTCTCCAGCGCGCCGAGGTCGGAACGGTCTTCGAGTACGTCCACGAGCGAAGGCATGGTCCGCACTTCGACCCGGCCGATGCGGTGCAGCCGGGTGTAGAAATCACCGAGGCCGAACCCGGGGTTGTTCTCCAGCATTACGATGACCGCGGCAATCCGGTACTTCTCAACGAGAGCTTCGATGTCACCGGTGGTGCCGACTACCTGGATCCCCTGTTCGTAGTCGCCGACTTTGTTCCGGTCGGGGTCAACGATTCCGACGATCCGGTGGCGGAAGCCGCCAAGCCGGCGCAGGATATTGGGCACGAAGTAGGCCTGTTTTGAAGAGATCACAATCAGCGTGCGCTTGCCCCTGGTGTGCGCGGAGACCGGTTCCATCAGCAACCGTCGGCTGCCGCGGAAAGTGGCCAGTGCCAGGAAAAGGACCATTCCCCAGAGTACCGGGTTCGGCGGGACCAGCGCGGCGAACGGCGGCAGGTGGCCAAGAACGGCCAGGGCCAGGGCAGTCAGCACGGTTGCCCCGAAAAGTCGTTTCAGGTCGGAGAGCGAGAACGTGACCCAGGCAAGCCGGTAGTTACCGAACGTCAGATTCGCCAGGATGATGAGCACGCCGGCCAGGCCACCGAGGGCCATGGAGCGGCCCGGGTCAAAGGAAGCGCCGGACTGAACCAGGCGCGTGAACAGCACGGTCGATGTGACGACGACGGTTGCGTCACCGACCAGGAAGAAGACGTCGCGGCGGCGACTGAGAGCGCCCAGCAGGCGGTCGGTCCAAGCCTGCAGCCACGGTGACTGGTCTCGCGCAGCAGAAGAGCCGGGTGCGAACCCGGGTACTGGTAGTGAGCGGCTGGCTGATTTGGTTCCGTTCATTCTTGTCCCCCGGTGGTGTCAGTTTGCCATCAGTGGCAAATGCACGCACCCCTTGTCGGTTGTCTTCCTTCCCTTCCGGAATGACTAAGCAGGTCTTATCAGGTGGATGCTGCAAGAGGCGTGCCTGACCCCGCGCAGCCGGTTATTTGTTTCAGGTCTTGCAGGCTCGGTGGGTTAGGCGCAATGAAAGCGGTCGGGCGGGATGCGACCGGGAAAGCAGCGGAACAATTGCGTGGTCTAAGTCATTGTTTCTTCGGTTGCATAGACGTGCGACACAAGGTGCGCAGTCCCGGGACGGGCGAAGAGGCGGTCGTGGTTCTTTCTGTTCGATACGGTTTCGGTCGCGTCCGGCCCGATGATACAATACTGTAGCTTTGTACCATCCTGTGTTCGTCCTTGTGTTCGATGGACGATTCAATCGACTGTTCAATCCTGTCGGCAAGTCGCCCCATAGTTTTCCTTGCGATTGCGCCATTCGGAATTGGGATAGCCGCCAAGGCCGCCGAGTCGGGAAATGACCAATGCCCAAGTCCCAATGACCAAAGGGGCAAACGGAAATGACCAATGACCAGACCGCAATGACCGGGGCGGAAGCCGGACTGCGGAATGCGGATGGTAGTCGTCGGTCAGCGGTTCTAGCGGATGAACTTCCTTTGTTTGAGGACCGGTTCGGTCATGCTGGCGGTGGCGAGGATGTCGTTGAGGATGTAGGGTGGGAACCGCTCTTTGCTGTGCTGGTGGATGACGATTGTGTTTCCGGGCCTGGGTAGGCGCCGGTTGAGGAATGCGACGGTTCCTTTGTGGTGTTCGACGCGTTCCCAGCACGGGTCCTTGTCCAGGAGTCGGATCATCTCGTGTTTGGTTTTGGCCCGCAGTTGGGACCAAGCTTGCTTGGACCAGCAGGTCTTCGGGGCCGAGTTTGCCCCTGGTATCAATCCGGACATTTCTCCCTCCTTTTTTGCGAACTCATAAAGTATACCCGATTCTGGGCAATTGTGAAGCGCGGGGCAGGTTGGAGAAAAACGGTTTGTCTTGTCAGGGTTCCGGATTCCGGGATAATCAGGTACGGAGGGTCGGTAGGCCCTCGCGGCGGGACAGATGTCCTGTCACTGAAATGAGTTCGCTGTCTGAAACCAGGCCGGTCGGCCACCGGAACGCAGTGGTCGGCCGGCCTGACTGCAAGTGGCTTCCTGCAGAATCCGGGGATGGTCGGTTTCACACCGGAGGGCGGGACAAGACGAGGACAGGCGCTGGAGAAACGGCGAACTGCGTAGGCCGTCAGGGGCGGAGGTTACTGCTTGTAGCCGAGCCGGCGCAGGAACTCCTTGCGTTTCCTGATGTCCTGTTCGGTTTCGATCCCTTTGGGTTTCTCGCCGTCGATGACGCCCATGATTCCCCTGCCGGTTTCGTTCTCGGCAATCACGATTTCCACCGGGTTGGCCGTAGCGCAGAAGATGCAGCAGACTTCCGGCACCGCTTTGAGCGCAGGCAGGAAGTTGAGCGGGAAGATGTCGCGCATCATGATGATGAAGGTGTGGCCGGCTGCTATCGATTGCGCGTTCTTCGTTGCCAGTTCTTCCAGTGCGGCGTCGTTGCCGGTATGGCGGACCAGGCACGGGCCGGACGCTTCGCAGAACGCGATTCCGAACTTGCCGCCCGGAACCGAGTTGACCATCAACTCGTACAGGTCCTCGACCGTCTTGATGAAGTGGGTCTGGCCGAGGACCAGGTTGAGCCCTTCCGGGTTCTCGACCAGGACTGTCTTGAGTTCCATCGCCGCAATCCGCTAGCGGTTCAGCAGTATCTTGCCGGTTTCGGTGTACTCCGACGCGTTGACCCGGAAGATGTAGGCACCGGCCGGGAGTTCGCTGCCGGTGAGGCTGCGGCCGCGCCAGTCGGCTGAGAGGATTCCGGGGTTCGATGGTTCAAGGGCGAGGGTGGCGACCAGTTCCCCGGCTACCGAGTAGATGCGGACAGTTGCCCGGTCGGTCGGCGCATTGGCGAGCGCGAATCGGGTGGAGCGTCGGAACGGGTTGGGCGAAGCCGTGAGCCCGGGCGGGCCTGAGGTAGTAATTGGCTCTGCTGCTATTCCGGTACTTGCGGCCAGGAATGAGACCATCGTGCTTTCCGGAGAGCAGACCGGCCAGGTTGTCCAGCAGTCGATGCTGTCTTCGACGCTGAACTCGTCCTTGGCCCAGACGTAGTAATCGACGTCGGCTGGCATGGTGACTTCGGGAATGGTGAAGTGATAGAGATCGCCATTGGACGAGTCGGCCCCGACCGAAATCCAGGAGCCCTGGTCCACGCGGTAGAAGAGCGATTCGGCACCGACCGCATCGTCGTCAGTGATGGTCGAAGTGACTTCGTACGGACCGGCGTAGTCGGTATCAGGCCAGACCGTGGTGTTGGCGAACTCCGGGGGAATCAGGTCCCAGCCCGGGATATCGGCCTGGGACATCTGGAACATGTGTTCGACGTTCATGAAGTCATGCGAAGCGCCGTTCTGACTCATTGCCGCGGCCACGCCGTTCCCGCCGAGGAAATGGCCGGGGACAAGCCATTCATATATCCAGCGCCGGTCTTCCGACCCCATGTTGTCGGTGTACACGGAGTAGTCCTTGATGACCAGGCAAGGCCAGAAGTAGTCACCGGAGAGCGGGACTTTGACTTTGCCTCGGGCGACGATTCTCTTGGTGTGCTGTTCGTTCGCGACGTACGGGATTCCGGGGATGAGTTCGTACTGCCAGGTTATCGCGCTCATCCAGCCGGCGCCGTAGTACATCGGGTTGACGTAGATCCGCGCGTCGGGGTGGTAGTTGCCGAGGAATCGGTACCCGCCCTGGTCGAAGTCGATCCCGTCGAGGTAGAGCCCGAAGTCAGTCTTGTACAGGAATGTCCACTGCTCGGAGCCGCTGCCCATGGTGTCGGCCGAGACTACGTCCGGGTCAGGCGGGTCGGATTCCATCGAGTCCGGCGCCGGGTAGCGGCCTTCTTCCGGCGGGAGGAGACCGGTCCGGGTCAAGTAGCCGCCCGGGTATTGGGTCATGTCCCATACCTGCCGGGTGGAGTCGAACGGGGTCCACATGAAGATGGCCTGGTTCTGCTTGAATCGACCATAGGTATCGATCACCAGCGGAATCTCGTGGCTCTCAATCAGCACCTGGGCAAGACCGAAAGAACTCAGGACCAGTACTGCAGTGATTACGAAAGACATTGTGCGCATACGGCCTCCTTTGATGGTCATCGCCCAGATTCTAGGAGTTCAGGGGGATGCTGTCAAGGCGAGGGCGGAGGGGCGAAGGAAGGACAGCAAGTCAAAAGTCAAAAGGCAAATCGCAAAGTGCGGAGTGCGGAAGCGGGCCGGAATGAAACCACGGATGGACACGGATAGACACAGATGAGGGCGGAAGTCCGAATTCGGCAATTGACACTCGGCATTCGGAATTGTGATAGCCGCCAAGAGCGCCAAGGTAGAGGAGCGGAGAGGAGTAAACACCAAGGCACAAAGAGCACAAAGAGGGCGGATTGCAGATTTGAGATTTCAGATTGTAGATTGCAGA
>CBDUVZ010000088.1:0-12841 GCA_965370805.1 uncultured bacterium
GCGAGACTAGCGCATAACCTGGCACCTGTCAAGACTTTCCGGCCGGACTTCTAGGGGGGGGTGCTGGCCGAGACGCTGACGGAGACGTAGGCCTCAACCTACCCCGGAGTGCTGCGGGCAAGGCTTCCCGGAGTGCTGACGGCAATGCTACCCGAGATGCAATCCGGAGTGCTACCGGTAATGCTACCCGAGATGCAATCCGGAGTGCTACCGGCAGTGCTACCCGAGATGCAATCCGGGGTGCTGACCGCAATGCTGCCCGAGATGCAATCCGAGATGCTGACGGCAACGCAGCCGGAGACGTACCCCGGGACATGGAGGGTAGTCGTCCACCCGGTCGCTACCCGAGTAAGGGGGAGGCATGAGTCAGAGCAGTTCACTGAGGAGGGATAGATCATGACCGAACACGATAAGATGATGGAAAAGCACCGGCGAGTGCTGGATTCGCTGCCGGGGCGTGCGCCGGAGCGTGCGCGAGTATCACATCCTAGATTTCTCAGATTGGGATTGCGGATTTGAGATTTCAGATTGTAGATTGGCTGGGGCTGGGGACACGATCCTTATCCCCAGGGCGGGATAAGGTCATGTCCCCGATGCGTTCCGCGTTGGGCATTCAGAGCGAACATCCGGGTTTCGTTGTCGCAGCCGCAGTCCGAAGCCGGATTGCGGGCGACGGTATGTGCCTTTGATTCAAGTGCTTGACAACCGGGGCGGGGGGGCTACCATATTGTGAGCGTGAAGTGCGTGCTACGGGTTATGTCTGCTATTGTTCAGCGAACGAAGCGAAGTCCGGTGCTTTGCCGTTCCTGAGGAGGTTCTATGCGTGGCCCTTTCCTGTTGAGACCGGCGCAGGTCGATATGACCGTGCCGTGCCGTCTTGGCGGGGTGTATTGTCTGGGTAAGGATTCCCGGCACGTTGCCGCCGTGGGCAGAGCCGAGAGGAATCTCCGGACCGCACTGAAGGACTGCTGGAAGGACGACAAGTACCAGTTTTTCTGGTACGAGCCGACCATGTCCGCCCGGGAGTGCTACGTCAATCACTGCCGCCATTTTCACAACCATATCAGTAATGGCGGGCTTGACGACATAGCTCATCCCGAGCCGCCGCCCGGGCTTGATGAGAAGTGCCCGGTCTGCGGTAAGTAGCAGTCCGGTTTCCGTCTTGCGGTCGGTTTAGTCGGGCAGGTGTGGTATGCGGGGTCGGTCGTCCCGATGACGGCTGAGTAGTCCGTCGAGCAGCGAGCTTTCCCAACCGGCGTACAATTGATAGTCGATTTCCGGCCTGAGCCCGAGGGCGCAGCCGGCCAGGAGGTTGACCGGGAGGACGTGGCAGAGGATGAGGTCGGTCCGGAGTTCGGCCCCGACGCCGAGCCGGGAGCCAGCGAGGTCGTCGGTCCGGGGCAGCGGGTGGGCACTGGTCATACCCCAGTCGGCGAAGAGCGCGAGGTTGATATTGCGCAGGAAGAGCGGCGCGGCACCGATGCCTCTTTCAATCCACCAGAGCGGAGTGCGGAGCTGGAGCCCGGCGAGCGCGATGCAGCGGCCCGGGTCCGATTCTTCGGAGATGCCGCGCACCCCGGTGATGCCGGGTCCGGGATGGATGCGCCACGCGCTGTCGGCCGCAGGGCCGCCGAGCCCGAGTCCGTACGCGAGCCGGAGCCGCAGGCCGGTTGTTCCGGGTCCGGGTTCGGAGTAGTGCGTGACGTGCGCGAGTACGCGGGCCCGGTCGCGGAGTCCGAGCATTGAGCGTGTTTCGAGGTCGGAGTACACGCCGATGACAGCGCCGGTGGCGGGAGCGACGCCGAATCGGTAGCGGAGCGCGTTGGAGGTTATCCAGTTCAGGCTGTACCGGGCCGCGAGCAGGGAGTCACGGGTGAGCGCTGCGCCGAGTCCGAGCCAGCTGGTGCGGTGGGTGGCGTGGAACGGGATGTCGACGTCCGCGGCCATGGTCTGGCGGTCGAGCGCGAGGTCGGTTGTGAGGCCGATGAGCGGGCGGAACCGGGCGAGGCGGTAGTCGATATTGAGGAACGGGGTGTTCTGGCCACAGGACCGGTAGCCGGCGGCGACCGTGTAGCGGTGGCGCTGGAGCGCGTCCCAGCCGAATGTGAACGCGCCGAAGTTCCAGTCGCCGTCGTAGAGCACGAGCGGGGCCCAGAGTTTGGGCAGGATTGTCGGGAACGGGTTGTAGTAGTAGAGCGCGGTGCTGCACGGGGCGGCTGCGGGCCGGGCGTCGGGCAGGGTGTCGGCGAACGGTTCGGCCGGTTCCCATTTGCGGGCTTTGACGTCGGTGACGGCGATGTCGTCGCCGCGGGCGGTGTGGGTCACCAGTGCAATGTGGCGGTTGTCCGGCGAGAGCGCGGGGTCGAATACGCCGTAGCGGACGTTGGTGCAGCGCCAAGTGCGACCGGTCTTGAGTGCGTACGCGTAGAGGTTGAATACCCCGGAGCGGTCGGAGATGAAGTAGAGATAACGACCGGTGACGTCCCAGCACGGGGAGAGGTCGGTTGCCCGGTCTTCGGTGACCGGGATGGTCCAGCCGGTGTTCCGGTCGAGGATTTCGATGTCGGCGTACCCGCCCGGCCGGTGAATGCCGACCGCGATGTAGCGGCCGCGCGGGGAGAACCGGGGGGAGTGATACGCGGTCCGGTCCCAGGTCCGGGTCAGGTTTCGGGTCTCGCCGGTCGTGAGGTCGAGCAGCAGCAGGTCGTTGCGGCCGTCGTGGTTGGCGACGAAGACGAGGTGCGTCGAGTCGGGCGAGTAGTCCGGATCGCGCGCGCGCAGGCCGCTGGTGAGGCGGTGCAGTTCGCCGGAGCGGAGGTCGAGCGCGAAGATGTCGGAGAAGAAGTAGTAGTTGCTTTGGACGTTCCTTTCGCCGAACGCGAGCCGGCGGCCGTCTGGGGACAGGCTCATCCTGCCCGAGACCAGGCCCCGGTGCAGGGTCCTTGACTGCGTGCCGGTAGTGTCGACGGCGCGGATAGCGGGATAGTCCCGGCCGGTGTTCGAGACGTAGTAGACTTCCCGGCCGGTGCGGGACCAGCAGGGCGGGCCGGTGTAGTATCCTTCGCTGGTAATCTGCCTGAGCGGGGTGAACGGCTCGGCAGCGAGACGCCGGGCGGTTGATTCGGCGCGGCGGGTGACGTGCGCCTGCCAGTCCTGCCAGAGTTCGGAGAAGTCCTTGCCGAAGGTGCGGCGGGCGTGGTAGTCGTAGCAGTAGGGGAAGCCGCCCGAGTACCGGCGGCTGTAATCGTCCCAGATGCCGGGTCCGTTCTTCTCCGCCAGCCAGCGGTAGAACAGACCGCCGTACAGGTAGGGCGCGCGGCCGGCCGGGTGGCGCTGGAGGTCGTAGTTGTTGCACCGGTCAATCGGCAGGAGTTCGCCGGCGTCGGCCGCGGCGCGAATCATCATGTCGTAAGCCGTTCCCCGAGGCCGGCCGAAGGACGTGAGACGGGTTTCATACGACAGGGCATAGCCTTCGAGCGCCCAGAGCGGGAGCAGCGGGTTGGTCAGAATCAGCCGGCCGAATACCGTGCGGAGCGCCGCCGGGATGCCGCGGGTCATGTCCATCTGGATGATGTGGGCGTATTCGTGGGCGATGAGCGTGCGGAGCCAGTCGTCGTAGTTGGTTCGGTTCCCGGCCGGCGGGGTCGGGATGAGCGTGATGGTGTTGTCCGGCAGCGGCGCGGCCCAGCCGTTGGCGTAGTCGAAGAAGTCGGCGACGATGACATTGGTTTTCGGAGCCGGGGTCCAGTCGGCGAGCCGGGTGATTTCGGCGTGGATGTCTTCGGCCAGGAACGCAATCTCGTGCGGCAGTGCCCGGGCTTCGTCCGTCAACCTGCCGCGGCAGGGGAAGTGGACCGCGAAATGGTCGGTCTCGAGAGTGTACCAGTCGAGCGTCGGGTCGATGTCGAGCGAGCCGGGAACACCCGCGGCAAGGCAGAGAACCAGCAGCGCGACCATCAGGTCATGAAGAGGCGCTTGATGATGAGCGTGGCGTAGGAGCCGCCGGGGAGGAAGAACGAGAGCGTGAGTTTCCGGCGGCCCGGGTACAGGTCGTCTTTGCGCGGCGGCGCGACCTGCAGCCGCTGCGGGATGACGATTGCGCTGCGATCCCAGGGCTTGAAGAAGAGCCCGCGCAGGTGGAACGGCAGCTTCAGGCCTCCGAGTTCCAGGCCCTCGCGGGCGAGGAGTTCACCGGCGACCCGGGCGACCCGGTCGCTGACGAACCGGGCACGCGGACCAAGCGCCGGGATGATGAGTTTGCGGAGATAGCGGTGATGGTTCGGGGCGGGTTTCTCGTAGAACAGGAACGTGCCGACCGAGTAGTCGAGCGCGCGCGACGGGATTCCGAGCCGGGTCAGAACGCCGGCCGCGGTTTCGTTCCAGAGCCAGGACTGGTAGGCGTTGACGAACAGCTCAAGCAGGCTCCGCGGGATGAGTTGCGCGGCGTGCTTGAATTCCTTCGGGTGGCGGACCAGGTGGTTGAGCGCGGCTTTCGCGTCGGGCGGGGCCAGAGCGCGGCACCGTTGCCAGTCGCCCCAGTTTCCCTTGAGCAGTTTGTGCGTCCGCCGGGTCCGGGAGTCGTCCGCGGCCGAGGGAATCGCAAGCCAGAGTTTGAGCGCGCCGTTGCAGTGGCCGTCAATCAGGCTCCGCGCGATGAAACCCTTGCCGTGGCGGGCCGAGCCGAACCGCTGGTCGTCGTAGTAATTGGGCATCCCGTACTTCTCGACCAGCGGCAGCCGGCTCTTAGCGGTCTCGACCTCGGGGTCGGTGAGCGCGCGGATAGTGATTGTGAACCGGTTGCCGAGGAGCACGTCGCGGCTGACCGGCTCGTCGGACATCCCGGCAAGCTGCAGCTTGTAGTTCTCTTCGGTAATCGACTTCGGACCTTTCCCTTTGATCGAGAGGAACTGGGTTGATTGCGAGTAGCGGTCTTTGAGTCCGGCGCGGCCGATCCAGCGCATGCGGTGGCGCCGTTCCAGTTCGCGGATGACGTCAAGCGTGTTCCACAGCTTCTTTTCAAGGCGGTAGATGGAGTACCGGCCGTGGCTCTTCAGCCTCAGCTTCAGTTTCTCTTCGACCCGGAAGTCTTCGGGCCGGCATTTGAGTTTCATCGATTGCTCCGGGTTGCGGCGCCGGTCCCGGTCAGCCGGCCAGGAAAGCCGCGACCTGGTCCGCGGTTCCGACCGGGATTACTTTCAACTGCCGGTCGATGCGCCGGACGAGGCCCATCAGTACCCGTCCGGGGCCGGCTTCGATGAAGTCGGTGCAGCCGAGTTCCGCGGCGGCGGCGATAGTCTCCACCCACCGCACCGGGCTGGTGAGTTGCCGGGCAAGGGCCGTCTTGAGTTCGTCCGCGGCCCGGGTGGGCCGGCCGGTGACGTTCGGGATGACCGGGCAGCCGGGCTCGCTGATCTCAAACTCGTCCAGATAGTCGGCGAAGCGGGCCGCGGACTCCTTGAGCAGGGGAGAGTGGAAAGCGCCGGAAACCGGGAGCATGACCGCTTTGAGCGCACCGCGCTCGGCGGCCAGTTCCGCTACCTTCCTGACCGCGGGGATTTCGCCCGAGACCACGGTCTGCTTCGGTTCGTTGTAGTTGGCCGGAACGACGATTCCTTCGACTTCCGTGCAGAGCGCTTCGACCGCCGCGGATTCCATGCCGATGACGGCGGCCATGGTTCCCGGGTTGCTTTCGCCTTCGGCGCCCATGAGTTCGGCCCGCCGTTTGACCAGCTTGAGGGCGGAGTCGAAGTCGAGGGCGCCGGCCGCACAGAGCGCCGAGTATTCCCCGAGGCTGTGGCCGGCGACCACCGTTGGCTTCAGTTCGGGCAGTACCGCAAGCACGGCGAGCGAATGGGTCAGAATCGCAGGTTGGGTGTAGCGGGTCTGGCGCAGCTTCTCTTCCGGGCCGTCGAACGAGACCTGGCGGATTTCCATCTCAAGGATATCCTGGGCTCGGTCGTAGGCGTCGCGGGCTGCCGGATAGCGGTCGTAGATGTCAGCGCCCATGCCGACGGACTGCGAGCCCTGACCGGGGAACAGAATTCCGATGTTCTGATTCATGTTTGCTCCTGTTGTAAGACAACGCTGCCGGGTCACACCAACACGCAGCCCGCCATCATAGACGCGCCCGGTGCGGTGTCAAGAAACGGGGCCGAGGATTGACGCCGGGCCGCGAAGGCGCTATTATTCGTGTCTGTCATGCGCTTCGTGATTTCGCTCATTCTCACTGTTGCCCTGGTCGGGGCGGTCCCGACCGGGTACATCGGGATACGGACCGATTCGGTTCCCGCCGAGGTGCATCTGGACGACCGATTGCTGATTGTCGGTCCGGACGGCTGCGTGGCTGAAGCCGGTCCGGGCAAGCATTTCGTCAGCCTTTTCCCGCCCCGGAAGGTCTTCCTGGCTTTCAAGGACGACTCGCCGGAGCACTTCTGGAACCAGCTTCGCCGCCGGCGGGCAGTCGGCGAAGCCACGGAGCTTCTGTCGAGCTACGAGCGGGGAGCAATCCAGGTGGGGACGAAGTGGGTCTACGTCGTACCGGGCGATACCCAGTTCGTGCGTCTTTCCTACGCCAGGACCCAGGAGACCTATCAGCGGGATTCATCCTGCCTGCTGGGTACGTTTCTCGGGTGGACGCTGCTCATCGCAACCGGGATGGTCCTGAGCGTGGTTTTCTCACGGCTCGATTGACCGCTGCCCGCCGACTCGATTCTGTTTCCTTTGACATCCGGACGGACAGGATTATGATGCGTCGTTTCCAGTGAATCCATACGAACTGATCAGACGCAAACGCGACCGGGAAAGACTGACCCGGGACGAAATCCAGCAACTGGTTGACGGGTACGTCAAAGGGCTGATTCCCGACTACCAGATGGCGGCTTTCCTGATGGCCGTCTATTTCCGGGGGCTGAGCACGGACGAGACGACCGCCTTGACCCTGGCGATGATGAACTCCGGCAAGGTGTTCGACCTTTCGGGTATCGCCGCCCCGAAGATCGACAAGCATTCGACCGGTGGTGTCGGCGACAAGACATCGCTGATTCTTGCGCCGCTGGTCGCTGCCTGCGGTGTGGTCGTGCCGATGGTTTCCGGCCGGAGCTTGGGTCATACCGGCGGCACGCTGGACAAGCTCGAATCGATACCCGGATTCCGGACCGCGCTGAGCTACCGTGAATTCCGACGGAACCTCGATGCAATCGGGGTATCAATCATGGGGCAGACCCGGCAGTTGTGCCCGGCGGACCGCAAGCTCTACGCACTGCGCGACGTCACGGCAACAGTGGATTCAATGTCCCTGATTTCCGCCAGTATCATGTCCAAGAAGCTGGCCGCGGGGATTGACGGTCTGGTGCTGGACGTGAAGACCGGGACCGGCGCGTTCATGAGTCGAACCCCCGAGGCCCGGCGGCTTGCCCGGGCGATGATCCGCATCGGGAGCCGGATGGGAAAGAAGGTGGTTGCACTTGTGACCGGCATGTGGGAGCCGCTGGGCAGCGCGGTCGGCAACGCGGTCGAAGTGGTCGAGTCGATTGAAGCGCTGAAGGGCAAATGGCGGATGGACCTGGAGGAGGTGACGCTGGCGCTCGGTGAGGAGATGCTGGTTCTGGCGGGCCGGGCGAAGACCTACGCCCAGGCGAGGCGGCTCCTGATGCGGGCGCTGACCCATGGGAAGGCGCTGGAGAAGTTCAAGGCAATGGTCGAGGCCCAGGGCGGCGATGCCAGGGTTGTGGACGACTACGGACTCCTGCCGCAGGCGAAGTACCGCATCCCGGTGCGGGCGACGTCGGCCGGCTACGTCCGTTCGATTGACGCACTGCAGGTGGGACTCATGGGAGTGGAACTCGGAGTCGGCCGGAAGAAGTTGGGGGCAAAGGTGAGTCACGGCGCGGGGTTTCTGTTCCGAAAGAAGGTCGGGGACCGCGTCGAGCAGGATGATGTGATGCTGGAGATTCTCTGTCCCGAGAAGAAGAAGGGAGAGAGGATGGCTTTGCAGCTTGCTGACTGCATTACAGTCTCAAGGGCGGCACCGAGGACCGGGGGTCGGGTTGTGGCCCGGATTACGAAGGACTGATTGCCGGTGCGGACAGGGGTTGCCTCAGGGCGTTTGACAGCCATAGTGCAATCAATATACTGGCTCTGATAGAAGGGAGAGTGCTGATGTCGAAGAAGAATTCAGAAGGCAAGCTGGATACAATCATCGGACCTGAGACGAGCGTCAAGGGCGACTTGCGGGTTGAGGGCTGCGTGCGTCTGGACGGTCAGGTTGAAGGCACAGTGGAAGTCGTCGAGACGTTCCTGGCCGGCCAGAACTCACTGCTCAAGGGCGAGTTGCGCTGCCGGGATGCGGTCGTCGCCGGGCGCATTGAGGGCAATCTGTTTGCCAAAGAGACGGTCGAACTGCAGCCCGGGGCCAAGGTGTACGGCAACATCCACTGCACCGGGCTTCTGATCCAGCGCGGTTGCTTTTTTGAAGGCAACTGTTCGATGTCTCAGGGTTCTGCCGAGTCCGGGTCAGAACCCGGGGATGCTGACCAGCCGCACTGAGCCGTTTCCCCGGTGTCGTTCCTGGTGTCGGTTGGCGTTGCTGTTTCCCTGTTGGCGATGCCGCCGATGACCGGTCCGGAAGGCTGGCCGGTGGCCGAGATCGGGTGGCCGGGGCTGGTCGGGTCGGCGGAGCCGGTGACGGCTCAGGCGGACCGGCAGCGTGAGGTCCTGGTCCTGATTGCCGATTTCAATGACAACGCGCACACCCGGAGCCGGGAGGAACTGGAGGAACTCCTGTTTGCGACCGGACAGGGATCGATGACCGACTACTACCTTGAAGTGAGCTACGGCGGATTGGAGATTGCCGGGACGGTTGCCGGCTGGTATCGGATGGCCCGGCCGTACTCATACTACCTGGGCGATTCGTTCGGCATCTACGGCGAGTTCCCGCACAACTCCCAGGGGTTGGTGGCGGACCTGGTCAGTCAGGCGGATGCTGAGGTTGATTTCTCCCGGTACGACGGCGACAGCGACGGCGTGGTTGACGGCCTGCTGGTTGTCCATGCGGGAGTCGGTGCGGAGGAGACCGGCAGTCCGGTCGATATCTGGTCCCACAAGTGGCAGCTTTCCGACCCGGTGTTCGGTTCCCCGGGGCCGGTGCAGACCGGGGACGGGGTCAGCGTTGACGTCTTTTCGGTCCAGCCTGAGCGGTTCGAGAACGACAGTCTCATCAGCATCGGGGTTTTCTGCCACGAACTCGGTCACGTGCTCGGGCTGCCGGACCTTTACGATACCGACTACTCGAGCGGGGGCATCGGTCAGTTCTGCCTGATGTCGGCCGGTTCCTGGGCCCGCAGTTCCAGTCTTGCCCAGCCGGGCAGCTCGCCGGCCCACCCGTGCGCGTGGTGCAAGTACCAGTTGGGTTGGCTCCGGCCGGATTCGGTCGAGCAGGGGATGGACTCGGTTCCCAAAGCCGAGCTGACCGCAGTCGCGACTGGGCCTTCCTGCTACCGGATGCTGCGCAATTCGAGCGGGCCGGACTGGAATCGGGCAGGCACCGGAGACGGGGAGTACTTCCTGGTCGAGAACCGCCAGCGGGTCGGTTTCGACGCGGGTCTGACCGGGGAGGGACTTCTGATAACGCACGTTGACGAGTCGCAGTCGGACAATGACGACGAGAATCATCCGCTGGTGGGAATCCTCCAGGCGGATGGCTCGAATAGATACCTGCTGCCCCGTGGGGACCGCGGGGACGGCAGCGACCTGTGGAAGGAGAGCGATTCGGGCGTCACCGGGTTCACCGTTCCTTCGACCATGTTCTACGATGGCGTACAGAGCGGGGTGGTGGTGAGGAACATCTCTTCTTCCGATTCGGTGATGACCGTGAGCCTGGAGATCGAGCCGCTCTTCCTGGGACGGACGCATTCGTTTCCGAATCCGGTTCTGGTGCTGAACGGCTCCGAACGGGCCACGATTGTGTACGAGCCTTCGGACCCCGAGCGACTGGCCGGTGAGTTCCCGGAGTTCACGGTGCGGATATGCAACCTGGCTGCCGAACAGGTCCGGGTTCTGGACGCGGAGCCCGACGAGGTCAACTTCGGACACCGGGCTGCGTACTGGGATTTGAAGAACAACCGGCAGCAGGATGTGACCAGCGGGATGTACCTGTATACTATCGAGATCGAGGAGGACGGACGGGTGGAACGGATCAAAGGCCGATTGACGGTTGTAAGATAGGAGGTTTCGATGTTTGAAGGGATTTCAGGCAGGAAGGCGATTGTGACCGGCGGCGGCTCAGGAATCGGTCGGGAGATATGCACCAGGTTCGCCAAGGCCGGGGCGACGGTTGCGGTCTGCGACGTCGTGGCTGAGTCGAGCGAGGCGGTTGCGGCCGGGATTCGCGAGTCCGGCGGGAGCGCGCAGGCCTATGCTGTCGACGTTTCGGATTTCGAGGCGGTCCAGGCTCTGTGCGCGAGGATTGCCGGGGAGATGGGGAGTATCGACATCCTGGTCAATAATGCCGGTATCACTCGTGATACTCTGCTGCTGCGTATGAAGGAAGCGGACTTTGACCAGGTTCTGGCGGTCAATCTGAAAGGCGCGTTCAACTTCATCAAGGGTTGTGCCCGGCCGATGATGAAGGCGCGCCGGGGCCGGATTATCAACATCTCCTCGGTTATCGGGCAGATGGGCAATGCCGGCCAGGCGAACTACGCGGCCGCCAAAGCCGGGCTGATCGGACTCACCAAGTCCGCAGCCCGGGAACTGGCACCGCGAAACATCACGGTCAACGCAGTAGCGCCCGGTTTCATTGAGACACCGATGACCGGGAAGCTGGATCAGTCCACGCGCGAAGCGTACGTCAAGGCAATTCCGCTGGGGCGAGCCGGGACTCCGGCTGACGTGGCCGGGGTCTGTCTGTTTCTGTCGTCAGATGCCGCCGGCTACATGACCGGTCAGGTCCTCAGGGTAGCCGGAGGCATGCTGATGTAGCGGGATTTCCTCCCAAGCTCGCCTACACGCGAATACATCTCGTCAGGTTCTGCGTTCCGTGCAGTATCGTTTCTTCCGGGTTGCTTACCAGATGTATCCGCAGTCCCGGCACTTCACGTGAGAAGCGTCAACGTACGTCTGGCATCCGGGACAGGGCTGCCGGTGCGGTACTCCGTCCGGGGTCGCGCCCATTGCTTCCTGGCTCCACGTAGTGGTGCCGGTTGCACCGCCCAGTGGTTTGCCGCCCTCGCTTGCGTCACTGTCATCCCGCGGCCTGGGACAGGGTGAATGCACGTACGTTGCCCACGTCTTTTCTTTGTCGCAGCTCGGGCAACTGAGTCTCACTTGTGGCATTTCGGACTCCCTTCCGTTTGTCGGGCGCGCGGCGCCCGGTTGTTCTGCGGTGTGTTTCTGTTGTCCGAGGCGGCGAGGATATGACGCCGATCCTCGAATCTTGCTGGTTCGATCAGAAATTCAGTTGACATCCTGGCTTCACTCCTTGATGCAGGTCAGAGTATCCGAGTCGGGTGCCGATGTCAAGTCGAAATCCTCTGCTGGCGTCGCTATTGACAGGAATGAGTACGAGGCTATGCTGGAGGCGGCTAAGGGCATGAGTATTCCCAGAGAAGTCCGGGATAAGGTCCGCATTCTCGAACAGCAGCTTGTCAAGGCTGAGAGTCGGGAGGAGCGGCTGTCGCTGCTGTTCAGTCTGGCTGAGATGCTCTGGCTGGTTGAGCCGGAGGAAGCGAAGCCGTATCTTGAGCAGGTGCTGGCGGAATCGTCAGACGCCGACAGCACCCCGGCATTTCCCAAGGCATTGAACATGCTGGCAGAGATCAGTTGGCGGATGGGTGACCTTGACGCGAGCAGTAGTCATGCGGAGCGGGCACTCAAGACTGCGCGCCTGACCGGCAACCGGCGGGCTGAGGCGGGGGCGATCAACCTGATCGGGACGTTCCACGAAGCACGCGGCGAGTACGATCGGGCCAGGGAGTGCTACGAGCGGTTCCGGGATATCAGCAAGGCAATCGACTATGCCGACGGCGTGCAGGCCGCGCTGAATCAGCTCGGCGGGTTGCTGTTGTTGCAGGGGCAGCCTCAGCAGGCGCTCGAGTGCTACCGTCAGTGTCTGGAACACGACGAACGAACGGGGGACAGCTACTGCCAGGCTCTGCACCGGTACAACATCGGGCTGGCTCTGGAGCGGCTCGGGTGCTGGGAGGAGGCGCTGGAGAACCTGTACCGAGTCGTTGCGCTCAGCGAGAAGGATGGCTACCGGGACCTGTACCTGGACGCAACCAACGTCCTGGGTGAGCTGTATCTGAAGCGCAACAAGCTGGCAGAAGCAATCAGCGTGTTCGACACCGTGATTGAAGCTGAGCGCAGGCACCCTGCCTACCCGACGCTTCTGCGGGATGCCCTGGGAAATCTCGGGCGGGCACGCTTCCGCTCCGACGACCTGGCAGCAGCAGAGAAGGCCTACGGCGATGCGCAAAAGCAGTGCGAGCAAACCGGGGACCGGCGACAGTTGGCAGTTCTTCTGTGGTGCATGGCCGAGTTGGCGTTGGCTCGAGGGCACGTCGAGCGTGTCCGGGATCTGCTGGACCAGGCATCAGCGCTTGCCGCAGAGCTTGGTCTGCGACGCGAGAAAGGCGAGGTGCTGCGGGTTCGGGCACTCCTGTTGGTGGACCAGGGCGATTCGGAGGAGGCTGCTGACTCGTTTGAACAGGCGATGGTCGTGTTCGCCGAGATGGGCGCCACCTACGAGTTGGCCCAGACCAGACTCCAGTTCGGTCGGTTCCTCACTACCGTGCGGAGAGAACCCGAGGCGATTCCCCTTCTGCGAGAGGCTGCCCAGGCCTTC
>CBDUVZ010000089.1:0-12670 GCA_965370805.1 uncultured bacterium
GTCTATGAGCAGCCAAATCCGCCAAGATCACCCACACAAAAGCGCGAAGAGCCTTATTTCGTTTCCGTCAAGGCCGGATCGGGTTCTGGGCTAACCACCAGGCAAAGCGTACCAATTCGAGCGCGGATGTCAATGAGGCAGCGCGCCTCGGAGGCGCGAGCTTCCAGTTCATAGTTTGCAGTGACGGACATGGCGGACGATGGTGCGCGATCAGCAGTTCACGGCTGATGGGCACCGGAGGAGTGAACGGCATTCAGTCGTCAACATTCAGGACTGTCAGCCGTGAGCCGAACATCGGTGAATTCCGGGGACACAATAAGAGGGGAATTCCGGTGAATTCCGGGGACACAATAAGAGATTATTGACATTCGCTGGACACTGAAGCCGCAGAAGCCGAGTCCCAAGGGGCCATGGAAACACAAGTGACCCGTGCCCGCGACGGGAAATCCTTTATTATGTCCCCGGAACTCCCGGAACTCACCATGTCCCCGGAACTCACCCAGACCTCCCTACCGCGCTTCCGATTCCGGTAGAGTCATAGTCCCGCTGGATTGCGGACCGCGAAGCCCAGAGAGAGCGGAACGGAGTTTCGGCGGACCAAAGCGGCAGCTCTGCTGCCGCAGTCCAAAGCCTGGCGGGTTTGAGGGTGGCAGCATGGACGCGGCTGCGGACGAAGCCGAGGACGTCAGTCGTGACGTTACCGGCGACGAACTTGGCGACGTAGTTGGCGACGTGATTGGCGACGTAGTTGGCGACGTGATTGGCGACGTGATTGGCGACGTAGTTGGCGACGCAGTTGGCGACGCAGTTGGCGACGTGATTGGTGACGTAGTTGGCGACGTGATTGGCGACGTAGTTGGCGACGTGATTGGCGGCGTAGTTGGCGACGGCTTTGGCGACGTAATTCGGGACGTAGTTGGCGGCGAAATCGGCGACGACAGGGAGCGTTCCCCGGGGTGGGACGAAATGCAACTTAATCTGTTATATTCGGCCGGTTTTGCGTGTTGCAGTCCGGCAATGCGTCGCTTTGCCACGGAGGCGTGACAGGCTGTTCTTGACGATGCTGACAGCAGGGCGATAATAGTCTATCCGCCTTCAGGCGGACGTTTCCCGGAAACAGCAAAGGAGGAACCGTGAAAGCCCTTGGTCTGGTTTTCGTGTCTGTTGTTCTGTGTTTTGCCGGTGCCGTTACCTGCACTATCGAGTTGGCGCCGGGAGATCTGGTGCTGAGCGAGAGCGACGGCTATGCGGTCGTGTCATTCGGTTCGGACCAGACCGGCATTGCCCGGTCCTGGACCACCGAGCCCGGAACTCCGCTGCTGCCGGTTCTTGCCGGCAATGTGCTGATTCCGGCCGGTGCCGAAGTCGAGCGCGTCGATGTTGTCGAGTTGGAGCGGCAGGAACTGGACGGGGAGTTCAGGTTGCATCCGGTCCAGCCGCCGCGTCCGCTTTCCCGTTTCGATGAGGTTGATTTCGTCGAGCCGAACCAAGCGATCTACGGTTCTGACGTCGCCTTTCCGGTCGTCCGATTGAGCCCGGTGCCGGCCGGGTCAAAGGCCGGATACCGGATTGCCGGGTTTCAGTATTGCCCGTTCGACTACCGGCCTGCTTCAGGCCGGCTGAGCCTGATTACCAGTGCCCGCATCGAGGTCCGCTACCGCGAGAGCGCCGCGCCGGCAGCATTCCTGACCCAAGGCCAGCGGGAGCTGCTGGACCGGGACGTCGCGACGCTGGTCGTGAACCCGACTGACGTCGACCGGATGGCGCCGCGCGTGATTGCGACGGACCATGAGGAGACCGATGTCGTAATCCTCACTTCTTCAACCCTGGCGCCGTCGCTGGCCGGTTTTCGTTCCTGGCTGATGCGCAAGGGATACTTCACCGAAATCGTGCGGATTGATACCATTTCCCAGTCCGGCCGCGACACCCCGGAGAAGATGCGTAACTTCCTGAAGGAAAAGTTCGCCGCGACGGGTCTGAAGTACGTCATCCTGGCCGGGGACGTGCAGCATGTGCCCTGCCGCAAGGCGTATTTCGACTACCGGTCCGGCAGCTACGTGCCCGCGGACTGGTACTTCGCCGACCTTGATGGTGACTGGGATGCAAACGGCAACAACCGGTTCGGCGAGATGGACGGCGATTCGGTGGACCTGTTCGCGGATATCTACGTCGGCCGGCTGCCGCTGGACGGCGCCGGCGATGCGGCGAATTTCCTGAAGAAGGATACCACCTACGAGATATGCCCGGATACCGGCTACTTGGACAATGTCATCCTGCCGAGCGAATGGCTGTGGCCGGATATCGATTTCTCGGGCCGGATTGTGAACACCAATATCGCCCGGGCGCTTTCCGCGGCATCGACATGGGGAATCGACTCCGGGCTTGGTATGAGCCCGAGTGAAGTCATCAGCGGCCTGAATGCCGGTCGGCAGTTGTTCCACTTCGCCGGGCACGGAGCCGTTGATGACTTCGGTAGCACCTTCGGGTCCGACGACATCCCCTCTCTGACGAATACCGACAAGCTGTGCATTGTGAATACGATGTGCTGCGACGCCGGGCATTTCGACGGCGTCGACTGCCTGGGCGAGAAACTGGTCAACGCCACCAATGGTGGCGCGGTTTCGACCTGCCTGAATGCCCGGTTCGGCTGGGGCGCACCGCCGTGCATGGGGCCGAGCTCGAACCTGTCCATGGAGTTCTACAACAACTTCCTCAAAGGCATGACTCAGGGTCGGGCCTACGGACTCGCCAAGGATTTCTACCGCAACGTCGCATTCTCCCAGATGACCTATCGCTGGTCGGTTTACGACTGGACCCTGCAGGGCGACCCGACGATGGCGATGTGGCGCCAGGTCCCGGTCGTGCCCGTCGTGACCTGTGACGACACGATTGCAGCCATGCCCCAGACCGTGGCGTTCGACGTCGAGAACACCGATGGGCCGATTCCGAACGCACGCTGCGCGATTACTCACGGCGGCGAACTGGTCGGCCGGGCGGTTACGAATTCGACCGGCTGTGCATTCGTGCCGCTCGAAACGGTCGGGGATACCTGGACTCTGACAGTGACTGTAACCGCCCAGGACGCGTACATCCACGAAGCGCCGCTTCACGTCATTCCCGGCGGCCCGGCCCCGCTTGTCGTCCTTGATTACCACCGGGTTGACGATGTAAATGGCCGGCTTGACCCGGGTGATGAGGTTGACCTGTATCTTGTGGTCAGGAACCGGGGCAATGCCGCCGCGGATTCGGTGCGCGGACGGATTGCCGTCCTGTCGCCCTACGTTACGATTCTGGACACCTGGTCGCTCTACGGTGACATTGCGGTCGGCGACACCGCAGCCGGCGATGCCTACCGGGTGCGCATCGACCCGGATTGCCCGCATGGTCATACTGTCGAGTTCATGCTGGCGCTTACGTCCGCCACCGATGGTGCGTGGGTCTGCGAGCCTGAGCTTGTCGTCGGTCTGCCTCGAGCCCGCGGCGGGCAGTGGGCGGTGCACGACACCGGCGACTATGTGCTCGCGGTCTGCGCCAACGGCGGGGTCGGCACTACCCAGTGGCGCGGTGAAGGACTCGGGCTTGTCTACCCCAAAGACCGGGAGTGGTCTTCTTCGGCAATGATGCACGGGTCCTTCATGCTCGGTACCGACACCAACTGGGTCTGCGACAACTACTACGGCGCGCCTTCCTGGAAGGTCTGCCCGATGGATTTCGCGATGGAGGAATCACTGCGGACGGTCTGGCCTCCGGAGCTCGGGGACAAGGAGTTCCTTTGCACCTTCAGCGATGCCAATCATCCGGGTCCGAAGGATATCACTATCGACCATCGCAGCTACGGCAGCGCGCAGCCACCGCACGAGGATTTCGTGGTTCTCGAGTACCGGATTCACAACAACGGCGCCCTGCCGTTGACCGGACTCTACACCGCGGTAGCCTGCGATTTCCGCACCGCGACCTGGAATCAGAATGACCAGTACGACTATGCCGGGACTGACTCGACCCGGAACCTGGCCTACATCAAGTCCGCGGTCTCGAGCGAAACCCTCGCGCTCGGCATCCGCCACATCCACCCGCTGGGCATGAACGGCTACGCCAACTGCATCCAACACAGCACTCACATCAATGACGGGTTCACCAAAGCGGAAAAGATGAAGTTCATGGACGGAAGGCTGCGCCAGACGTCCGGGACTTCGCGGACCAACTGGCACGCAATCTCTTCCTCCGGGCCGTATGCCATCCCGGCCGGCGACAGCCAGATTGTGGCGTACGTCCTGGTCGGCGGTCGGACCATCAGTGAGATGACGGTTCATTCCGACACCGCGGCGGACTGGTACAGTCCGCCGCAGGGGATATCCGGCCGTGCGACGTACGAACGTCTGGTACGAGCCATTCAGGTCTCGCCCCGGTTGTGCCGGGACCGGGTGACTGTCCGTTACTCGCTCGCTCGACTGGAACCGTTTGCTGTCAGGGTCTACGATACCGCCGGCAGGGAGATGGAGCGGTTCACCCACTCGCCTGCCGCGCTGGCCGGTTCCTTTGTCTGGAAACCCGAAGTCGCGCCGGGCGTTTTCTTCATCCGCGTGGGCGGCGAACACGAAAAGCTCATCCGGGTGAGGTAGCAGAGGCAGTCTCTTTATCCGCAGGAAATACAGGACCCCGGCATTGAAGCCGGGGTCCTGTAAGGAGGAAGCTACCGGGATTTCACGATTTTGACGACGTCGCGTCCGTCGCCAACTGCAACCCGGCACAGGTAGGTCCCGGTTCCCACGCTGCTGCCGGTTTCGTCGGTACCGTCCCACACAAACCGGTGTACCCCTGCGCGCTGGATGTGTGAGCCGGCCAACCTTTTTACCAGTTTCCCGGTGACGGTGTAGACAACTGCCGACACCCTCGTATCGTCACCGACATTGAAGTTGATGCTGGTGCCGTTTGCACCGCACGGATTGGGTTCGACACTGGCCACACCAGGAAGCACCGATGCGTGCTGGCCTCCGGCGGTGCCGTCCGTCGAGCCTTTGTGCCCGGGGCGCTCCACCTCGAAACTCCAGGGCGGAGTGAAGAATTCGGACCATCCGTTGCCGTCAGTGTACTGGGCCCGGCAGGTCCAATGATAGATACCGGGCCGGAGCTTCTCCACCTGCACCCCGTTGACAAGAATATTTCCGCCCGCCCGCCACCGTCGCTTGGGCACGTAAGCCTCGCCGATGAGCCCTTCGCTGCCGTAGACGCGGAAATGGAATAGACTCGCATCAGCCTGAACGACCAGTTCCGGATCAGTGATCGTGGTCTTGCTACCGGACGCGGGCGAAACCGGAACCGGCGGCGGCGGCGCGAATGGGAAACCGGACAGTGTTCCCGATCCCTGGTCTTCCACTTCGAAGTACCAGGCCGGCATGAAGAAATCGGACCAGACGCCGTCGGACCGCGCGCGACATGTCCAGTAGTAGATGCCGGTCTTCAGCTCGGCTGGAATGGTCCCGCCGATCTCCTCGTCCGGAGCAATCCAGGTTGCATTCGTCGTTTGTCGCTCGGCAATCGGAACAGACCGGTCGTCGTACTGGGCGTAGAGCGTGAAGTGGTACAGGTCCGCGCCCGGACAGGAAACCGTCAACTCGGGTCTCACAATTGACGCCTTGGACCCATTGGGCGGAGCTACCGGTGCGGGCGGCTCGATGGCAAGCAGCAGGCCCGGCAGGGCCAGCACCAGCAGAGCCGTTAGTCGATGGGACTTGGAGTGTTTCATTTCTCCCTCCTGAGATACGCTGTGCCGTTCTCGCGGCACTTTCATGCAGTCTTGCGGGGACTACCCGTCTTCCTGCACCTGCGCTGCGTGCCGTTCCCGCGACACCTGCGTGCGGATGCAGGTCAGGACTGCTGTTACAGATTCGGTTCCCTCACCACCGACAGGTGGTATGCCCACAACAATGCACCGGCCATGCCAGCGGCAGAAGTGCTCTCCTGCGACACGGAAACGCCGGGCGGCCTTGAAGTTATACGCTACCGGGCAGTGGCCTCAGAAACGGCAGCGGAACGGCAGGTCAGGAGCGCGACCGGCTATGCGGTTGGAGAAACTGGGGATGCCGGTGCGACCGGCGATTCCATGCAAGAGTACGAAGGTCGGCGCAGGGGGGTTAGGTTGCAGTCGGATCTGTTCGGGCCGAGGGGGTGTCGGTGGGCTTTCGGTCCGGTGGTGAGGGGTGACTGCAAGGGGTGGGATGAACCTCGGACTGCTCCGACCTTCGCATATCTGCCGACGAACCAGCGGCCGTTTGCTGTATTGGACCGCCGCGGGTGCGACAGACCGATGCAGTTGTGCTCGCTTGTCCATCGGCTGGCTGGGCTGAGATGAGAACAGACTCCTCCCTGCCTGCAGCAGGATGGAGTCCGTTCCGGGTGTGGGCAAAAATCATAGAAACCACCAATTCAGGGTGCACCCAACGTGCCAGAATGGTCACTCATGGACAAGTTGCCCTTTCTCAATGCGTTAGCCATCGACGAAGGCTTTCTGGCCCGGTTCTGGTCCGATCAGAACTGTCGCGGCTGCAGTTAAGTCCTGGTATTGCGTTGGTTATGGGGTGTGACAACAAGTCGGTCGCGCCTGCCTCGGAAAGGCGGACGCCGGGTTGGGAACCCGGCGTCCAGTATCGGCTGTCCAGCCGTATCTCCTTATTCTTCGGGTATTTCCTCGCCCGGCTCCATCACGATGTAGGGCAGGCCCCAAGCGGTGGACACATAGGGTGCGGTTGTGTCGCTCCACAGGGTGTTCCAGCCGATGACATCATGGCCGCTGGGACGTATCTGAGGCTGTTCGTAGCCTTCGTCCGAGAGATGCCAGGTTCGCTGGAAGGTGTACGTTCCGGTCTTGAAGTACGGCCTCCGCCAGCGGTAAGGCCAGTTCGGGCGGCCATGGTGCAGGAACGTCCAGCAGGAATCGCCGGTGGACGAAACTGTAATCCAGACCGTGACTTCATCCTCGGGCTCGAAAGTCGGAAGCTCATGCTTGGTGAGCAGGGTGTCGGGCGAAGTCAGGATGAATGTGTCGCCGGGAGCCCAGGATGCGGCATGGACCTTGAATTCGGTGATGGTCAGTTCGTACTCCGGGTCGACGGTGGCGAAATGGAGCGGGGATACCTTGCGGATGCGCCAGCCGTCCGGAGTCAGGGTCAGGAAGACGGTACGTACCGCCTGGTCGTGGAGCGGCTTGCGCCAGACGAGAATCGGATTGGTCGTCGTGTCGAACATGGTGCGGAATTCGCCGTTGATGTCGGAGGTAATCGTTGCGAGCGCGGTCGTGTCCGGCCAGCCCGGATACGCCGGGATATCGATGACGATCTGGCGCGAGATGCCGCCGCGTGCGATGCAGCGACGGAAGCGCACGAACGGAATGACGGTTGGATCGTCCGACAGCGAGCCTGCGCCGCCTTCAGTCAGGGTCGTGTCCTCGGAACTGTAGCCCTGTTCGTTGCTCTCGTTCGTGTAGCCCGAACTGTTGAGCAGGGTGCGGATGGCTGCTTCGTCATCCACGTTGCTGGTGCAACCGACCGGGAGCAGTGCCAGAACCAGCAGTACCCCGGTGAAGATTGCGAGCGATTTGACTGTCATGGTAACCTCCAATGGTTTTGGGCACAGAGCCCGCGTTTCTGCCTCGATTCGTCGTTGGTTGTTGCTATTCATCGACAATCAGTATCGCAACGTATGTGCCACGTCCGCAACTTGCGGTTTTCGGGGAGGTTAGAACCTGACGTCTCGTCCCGGGTTGGACCGGCCGGGTCAGAACTGTTTAGTTGAGGACAGGTAGCAGCAGCTCCATCAGGATTCCGGAGTCTACGGACTGGTACCGGACCAGCTTCCTCGTCCCGGTCTTGTCGTACCAGAACTCAACCGTGCTCTCTCCCATCACGAGTCCGTACTTCCGGGTGTCGAATGTGCCGGCGGGTCCGGTCACTGACTCTTCGCCCAGGTAACTGAGCTTCGCCGTCCTGAGCGAGCCCCCGGAAGGCGGGCCCATCGGGTTCATGACCGCGATTTCCACGGGCTTCTCGGGCTTGAGATCGAACGCCCGCCCGAGGAAAGTGAGCTGGTCGATATCGTAGGTGTTGGAACCGCAGGGGAAAAGCTTCTGTTTCTCATCACCGGCGCTGTAGGCGCTGACCGCAATTGACGCTTCGCCGTAATTGGCTGCTGTTGTCACCAGTGCCGAACCGGTCTTGACGAACCGGAACGAACTGAGGGGAACCATGCTGTCCCGGGTAACGTAGACGATGGAAGAATCCGCAGTCGTAACATTTCCGGGTCTGGTGACGGTCACAAGGGTAATCATGTAGGCAGGGACGTCTTTGAACCGGGAGTGCTCCAGAACCGTGGTGTAGGTGCCGATCGAATCCGGGCCGACGAGCACCCGGTACGTGTTCCTCTCGCCGTCCGGCAGCGGCGGAACGGTAACAGTCAGTCCGGACCGGACTTCCGTTTTGCCACAGTGGATGGCAATCACCGTCAGAAAGCAACAGACCAGCAAACGTCTCAGCATATCACAGCGCTCCTTTGCTCGCAGACTCTCTACGGCCAGTCGAACCAGCCAAGACTATATCCCGGTGCCGCATTGTGTCAATCCACACGGTCGTTGACAGGAACGGTCTCGCGGTTTATGATGCGTCGTATGGACCTACTCATTCAACCGCAGGGACTGCCGGCCCGGCCGAGAAGGACCGCGGCAGCAAAGGCAGCTCTTGCCGTTCTGATGCCGGGCTTTCTGAGTCTGACTTCCGGTTGCCTGGGAGCATCGGCCATCCCTGCGGAAATAGCGGGCCAATGGCAGGGCGAATCCAGAATCATCATGAACTGGTGCGACCGGGAAAGCCTGTGGTTTTCCCTTTCGATTGACCGGGACGGACAGGTAGCCGGTGAGGTCGGCGATGCGACAGTAGTCAGCGGGCAGGTGCGAAGGAACAACTGGTTTGTTATTCTGCTCGGCAATCCCGAGTACATCATCGAGGCCGAACTGGAAGACCCGATTGTCGAGGCGGAAAGCATCGCCCGGGAGTCGATCAGGCTGATTGTCGACCTCGAAGACGGCCGGCTGGCAGGCGGGTTTCGGACCAACGGCACCAAGTTCGGCGGCAGGGAATCGATGACAATGACCGGCGTGGACGTTGACCTGTTCCGGTCCGAGGAGGAAGAATGACAAGTAGGTATTCCGCGTGGCTCGCAGCAGCCGCTGCACCACTGATTCTAGTCACACTCGTGTTCACGGCCGGCTGCCCGTCCGGGTCCGGCAAAGGCGCCTACGAGCGCTGGGGCATTACAGCACCTGCCGCCGGCAGGGCCGGCGAAAAGGAGAAGGAACTGGCGGCGGCCTATGACCTGCTTTATGACCTGAAGCTGAAAGAAGCCAAAGCCATCTATCAGGAGTTGGTTGACAGTTTTCCCAACAGTGCCGAAGCGCACCTGGGTTTGAGCATGGTCTACCGGTACGCCGGCAACATCCCCCGGGCACTGGAAGTGTGTGAGAAGGCGCTGGAACTGGACTCCAATGCCATCGGCACGCTGATCAACTACGCTGACCTGCTGGCTCCGATCCGCGGCTTCAAGCTGGAAACAGCACTTTCCGACTCGGCGAGGACGGCCCGGGGCATCGCGGCCTACGAACAGGTTCTCGAATCGAAGCACCCGTTCGCGACGTACGTCCACACCGGTCTCTGGACTGCCTACGTCACCCGCGGAGACCTCAACCGCGCGCGCCGGCAGATGATCGAATTGGGGAAGAAGCACTACTTCCCGGCAATGCTGCTCGACTTCGCCCACAACCTGCTCGTATCACTCGAGCCCGACGCGATTCTCTTCACGAACGGCGACAACGATACCTATCCGCTCTTCCTGCTGCAGGACTACGAAAGCTTCCGTCAGGACGTCAGCATCGTCAACCTGAGCATGCTCAATCTTCCCGGTATTGCCCGCCTGATGAGAGACTCGCTTAACGTTCCGGTCTCCCTTGCCGACGCCGAACTGGAAGCATTGGAGCCGGGGGTCGATTCCGCCCGGGACCGCTATCTCCTGGTATCCGACCAGCTCGTCGAGAACATCGTCGCCAACGCCCACAAGCGCAAGCAACCGGTCTACTTCGCGATTTCCGTTGCGCCGGAACGCCGGGTAGACTATGACCGCAATCTGGTACTGGAGGGTCTGGCTTGGCGAGTCGCAACGGACGAAACCGGTGACTCTTCCGACATGGATAGAATCATTCGGAACATGACGGAGGAATACCATCTTGGGAACGTTGACCAGGCCGAACCATGGCCTGAGAATTTCTCGCCGCTCACCAGAGGAATAGCCGGCCTCGGAATGAACTACGTGGCGCTCTACGACAAGATGGCCGAGCACTACCAGCAACAGGGCGAGGACGACAAGGCTGTGGGTTGCTACCGGGATATGCTCCGGATTGCGAAACCGGTCGGCGACGACCGGGTACTCAGATCGATCTTCAACCGCTGGCTGCGACTCCGACCGGACGACCCCGAAGCCGAGAAATTGAAACAGGAACTCCTCGGCTAGCCACGGGAATCAGTGTCTAGCGACCCCCGCGATTCCCTTGACCGTCTCCCCGTCACTGTTAGAATCGGTTCGTTCTGACGGCGAATCGGAGAATCGGCCCGCCGTACGTCTGCCGCGGGCCGGGTAATTGAAAAGGAGGTTCTGATGAAACTGACCAGATATGCTCTTCTGCTGGTGATGGCTGCGGGCCTGGGCTTTGTGACCTGCAACCCCGGCTCGTCCCTGGCCAAATGGACCATCATCGCCTATTACGACGGCAACTGTGACCTTGACCTGTCCAAGAACGGGAACTCCTGGGTGATTGCCGAGGCCCAAGAGATCGAGCGGGTCGGCTCGACCGACCAGGTGCAGGTCATCGGCATGGTCGGTTCTCTGAAAACCGGAGGCCAGTGCAAGTACTATCGCCTGGAGAAACATGAGAATGAGTTGCCCGACCAACTGAGTTCGACGGTGCTCGAGGACCTCGGGACCAAGGACATGTCGGACAAAGCCACACTGACGAACTTCATCCGGTTCGTCATAGAAGAGTACCCGGCAGACCATTACATGCTGATGCTCAAGGACCACGGCGGCGGCTGGCGCGGGGCATGCATCGACGAGCAGAACGGCGCGGGCAACATGATGACCATGCCCACCATCAGGGCAGCCCTTGATACGTTTCACTTCGACATCATCGCATTCGATGCCTGTCTTATGTCAATGGTCGAAGTCGCCTACGAACTCAAAGACAAAGCCGACTACCTGGTAGCGAGCCAGTTCGTGACCTATGCCGGCACCTACGGCGGTGAGGAATGGATGACTTATCTCACCGGCAACCCGGACGCGAGCGCGCTCGACCTGGCCAAGAAGATCGTCGAAGCCTGCATGAACGCCAACGAGCGGCATCAGCACACCGGGCACATGGCGGTAACCGACCTGAGCCAACTGGACGTCCTGGCTTCCAAAATCAGTACTCTGGGCAATGACATGGTGACCCACACCGGCGAGCACGCCGATGAGGTATTCAACGCGTTCGGGCAGACGCATCGCACGGAACTGGACGACCCGTGCTTCTGCGACCTGCGCGAATTCTGCCTGAAGCTGAAACAGGAACCGAATCTGAAGACAATCCCGAAGATCGTGGAAGATTGCGACAACGTGGTCTCGGCCATAAACGCTGCCGTACCCATGACCAGAACCAATGCGGTCGGCGTTTCGCGTGGCGGTCTGTGCATCTACTTCCCTTATCACGACACCCTGTTCGACTCGACCGACTACGTGCAATGCCGGTTCCAATCGACCACGTGGCAGAACTTCCTGTCCAAGTTCATCGCCGCACTCAGTGGCGGCGGCACCGACAAAGGCTCGGCCTACATTCAGTCCACACCCGGCGGTGCGACAGTCTGGTGGGACGGCACCAACACCGGCTCCACCACGCCCCTGCTCGTCTACAACACCCCCGCGGGCAACCACCAGGTCAAACTCACCCTATCCGGGTACAACGACTGGGACAGCACAGTTACAGTCAGGGCCGGCGAAACGACCCAGGTACACGCCACCTTGCAGCAGGGCGGCGGTGGCTCGGCTACGGTCACGGGCACGGTCACGTGGATAGGCGGCGGGCTGCCTTCGGCTTACACTCTGGTCTACATCGATACGCTCAGTGGAACCCAGGCCTATCCGATAGCGCAGACCCAGGTGGACCCGGCGACCGGCAACTACTCAGCTTCTGTCTCGCTCACTTCTTCGCTCCAGGTTCTGGCCGAGGCATGGGACGACGTGAACAACAACCAAACCTATGATATCGGTGTCGATGGCTGGGGATTCTACGACCCTGACGGGAACCAGGAGTGGACAACCAATGACCAGTTCACCATCTCGCCAGGCCAGACCGTCCCGAACATCAACATCACGCTGCACTTGGCGACCGACAGCCGCAACCCGCGCCGGCTCGTCTGGTAGCCCGAGACTGATTGAGGCCGCAGAGCGGTTCCGCTCTGCGGCCTTTCGGTTCCGGAGGACATCAATCCCGCCCCGCCCGGCGGCAGTGCGGACCTGTTCACAGATATATGCGCCACACCCCGTAGCCGGTCTGGTCGTGCCGGGAGGCAGTACTGACCCCGGTTTCCCGGCAGTGTCAGCG
>CBDUVZ010000090.1:0-12590 GCA_965370805.1 uncultured bacterium
CCGGTTTCCTGTCTTGAGCGGGGACTGGAGATGCTGTGTGAGAGTCTGGGTTTTGAAGGTGGAGTAGTTGTGATCGACGCCCAGCCGGTCGTGCAGTCCGGTCGGCCGGACGGTGAGGCCGCGGTTGCGCTGAGTCGTCCAGGCAGACTGGTCAGTACCGACACCAGCCTTGTCGTTCCGGTGCAGACGGCCGAGGGTTCCATCGTCTGTGTGTGTTTCGGGCGCCGGAATCCGGCACCCGGGGTCTCACTGGGACTTGCGGGCAAGGTTGCCGAGTTGTTCGTGGGGCCGCTGCGCGGGCTCGCCGGATTGCCGTTGAGGCCGCACCGGGACATCAGTGTCCCGGGGCTGCGCTACCGCGGGATTGTCGGTCGGGACCAGGCAATGCTCGACAACCTGAAGGTCGTGGTCAGGGTGGCCGGAGCTTCAATCCCGGTCCTGGTGCGCGGGGCAAGTGGGACCGGCAAGGAACTGATTGCGCGGGCGCTGCATGAGTCAGGAACCCGGCGAGAGGGTCCTTTTGTGGCGGTCAACTGCGCCGCAGTTCCGGAGAGTCTGCTGGAGTCGGAGTTCTTCGGGGTCGAGAAAGGGGCAGCCACCGGGGTCGTAGCTCGCAAGGGGAAGTTCGAACTGGCCGACGGCGGTACCGTGTTTCTGGATGAGATCGGGGATATGAGTCCTTCACTTCAGGCGAAGCTCCTGCGCGTGCTCCAGGAGAAGAGCTTCGAGAGGCTGGGCGGCAACAAGCCGATCAAGGTCGACGTCAGGATTGTTGCCGCGACCAACCAGAACCTGGAAGAACTGATGCACAAGGAGGAATTCCGTTCCGATCTCTACTACCGGTTGAACGCAATCGACCTGGTTCTCCCGCCGCTGCGTGAGCGTCGGGAGGACATTCCGGATTTCGTGCGCTACTTCATTGCCAGGAGCAACCAGGAATACGGCCGTGATGTCATGGGCGCCAGTTCAGACGTGCTGGCGCGACTGCTGACGTACGATTGGCCCGGCAACATCCGTCAGCTTCAGAACGTGGTGGAGCGGGCAGTGATACTGGCCCGGGGTCGGGTGCTGGAAATGGCGGACTTGCCTCATGAGTTCCAGCAACTCGTGCCGGGTGCGGAATCGCATGAGGATGACCGATCGGTTGGGGTACTGCGCAAGGCGAAGCTGCAGGTTCAGGTTCGGGCAACTGCCGATGTCGAGCGGGCGATGATTGCAGACTGCCTGGAAAGGGCGGGCTGGAATGTGAGCAAGGCAGCCAAGCTGGCGGAGTACAGCCGGGCGCAGTTCTACCGTCTGATGCGCAAGCATGGCGTTTCCCGGTCGAAGTCGTAGCTCAGAACGTTCATTTCTCATCCGGCAGCACGGGGCGCTACCGGCACAGAACAGCCCGAAAGCGTCTCATCCGATGAGACACCATGTAACCTCAACAACTGTAGGAGCTTAGCGTCAATGCGGCCACCCGGGTTGATTCCGGTGTCTCATCGTGCGAGAATGGCGGGGTGACTCTCCTGCAGTTCTCGGCCTGCAATCCATTGAGATGCCGTGAGTTATTCGACATTGCAGTTCATGGCACGCCGAGTGCACTCTTCTTTGACATGTCTAGCATTGAAACCAGAAAAGGAGAAGAGATGATACTCAGCACGCGTCTGGCCAGGGTTATGCAGCTTCTTTTGGGGTGTGCCTTCTTGGTAGGTGGCTTCCTGCTCGTTCGGGTTCATCATGTCAGTACGAGTGACGTGAATCCGACCGTTGACCCGAACCAGGTGGCCGAGGTATGCGAAGAGCGCGCGCGGACCACCAGGATGTTTCTGATGTCCGACCGTATCGGAATGAGTTCGACCAGAGATTCGACCGAGTGAGCGAGGACGAACTCAGGCCAGCGACCGGCAGGGGGGGGGCATGCCCCGCCACGGGGTGGGTGGACGTAGCGCGGGGCGGTTTGTGTTGTGGGCCGCGCCGGCGGCCCTCAACACTTGCTTTTCGGTGTTACCTAGCGCACGAGTGCAACCCGGGAGTAGTGGTTCTTGCCGTTGGCGTGCAGCCGGACTACGTAGACGCCGGCGGGCAGGGCTTCCGGATTCCAACGCACGGTTTCCCCGGGCAAAATCCTGCCTGAGTAGATGTCGGCGACAAGTCTGCCCGCGGTGTTGAACGCCTGAACCGTGACCGGGCCGTTGAAGGCGGTATTGAACCTGATGCTCGCAGAGCGGGCGAACGGGTTCGGCAGAATCGTGAAGCGGGCGGCATCGATCCTGGTGAGCGGCCCGGGTCCGGCGATGCCGACGTTGTCCTCATACCATTCCTGGCTGTTCCGGCACGCGGTCAGGTAGGAGATGGAACTGGTCGCGGCGATGAACGCGAAGGAGAGTCGCCGGCTGCCACCGTCGGGCTCGAGGTCGAACGGCCCGGCGCCGACCGCCACGGACCAGTTGAAAGCCCGGTCCGAACCGGAACTGCCCAGTTCTCCTTTCAGGAATCTGAGTTTCATGTCTTCGGTCAGGCCCGAATCAGGGTAGATGTAGCGTTCGTGGTCGAGGCAGACAGGATAGCAAGGAAGATCGGTGTTGAGCAGCTTGACTCCGCAGAAGAGGTCGTCAATGGCCACGTTGCGCATGTAGGCGGTACGGTACTCGGAAGCGGTATAGGCCACATCGTGCAGCCGGTCAGTGGGTATGATGTCGAAATCGGCGAGAATGCCGGCGTAGAGGTCGCAGACCGGGTCGTTGTCGTTGTTGACGATATCGTAGACCAGGATGACGAAGTTGTCGCCGTTCTGCTCGTGGATACCCAGGCCGTGCTGGGTTACCTGGATGTCTTCCGGTCGGGCGTGGCCCTCGTCATTGAAGACGCCGAGCAGGTGCTGGTTGCTGTTCCATGCCGGAAGCTGGGCGTAGAGGCTGTCGACGAGCACCCAGTCGGTGTCCATCTCATGTTCCGAGTTGGTGTAGAACCGGTCCACCAGGTAGTCCGCGGAATTGCCCAGGCAGAAGCTGGCGATATTCAGACAACTGGTGTCCGTTTCCGGGAAGCGGAATCCGCGGCCGGCTCTCGGGGTTTCGTTGTCGAACCCGATCGCTCCTCGTGCGGTCAGAGTCAGGGCGCAGGAACCGGTGTCGATCTCCGCGGTCACCCGGCCCGGATACCCGATATGAACCGGGAATTCGAGTTCCCAGTCATACCCGTCCGCGCTGACCACTGCGAGCAGTTCCGGCGATGAGCCCGGGAGGATGTCCGGCGGAGCCGTGAGGGTAAGGTCAGCGGTACTCGCCGTGTCGCCGGCCGCGATGTCGCCGAGGGAAGCGGTGGAATCCGGGATTATGACCGTGCCGGTGAGCCGTCTCAGGACCAGTCGAGTATTGGCGGCCAGGGCGGTTCCCGCGTTCTTCACGGTCAGGGTCAGGGTTCCGGTTTCGCCGGGTTCGAGGATGCCGTTGGGATGGGCTTGTCCCGGGTCGTCGATCGTCGCGCTGAAGAAGATGACGAACGGTTCGGGCGCGCCGGGGATTACCGTTGTCCGGCTTTCGCCCGGCAGGCAGTTGTGGCAGGTGGCGGTGACGTTGATTGTGCCCGCGGTTATCGGGTGGACGTCGAGGCTGACCGTGCCGGAGCCGCTGGTCCGGCCGGTCGCAAATACCTCGCCCTGCTTGAAGGCGCAGACGAGCGCGTCCGGGACCGGGCTGCCTTCGGTCGTGACGGCGACCTGCAGGGTCTGCTGTCCGGACGGGATTGTGTCGGTTGCGTCGAGGGCCAGTTGGGTCGGTGGTTCGCTCCAGATGTCGAGAGCCGGGTCGCCGAGGAGGTTGAACTGGACCGTGCACCAGCGCCACAGCGAGTTGTACTGGGCGGTTCCGGCGTAGACTTCCCGCGACCGGTCGTGGCAGGAGCCGATGACGTACTGATCGTGGTTGAGGAAATAGTCGTAGAACCGGATGCAGACTTTCTCCGACGGCCCCATTGACGGTGGGGTGCCCCAGCCGTAGCGGGAGTTCATCATCACGCCGATGCAGCCGCCGGCCGCGCAGTTGTGCGCGTGCTCGGCGATGCAGTCCTCGTACTCGAAGTTGCCCGGAGTGCAGGCGAGCGAGGTCATGATTGTGAACCGGCGGTCATTGGTCTGGCTTCGTGCCTGGGCGCTGGTGTAGATGCTGGTGCCGTCTTCGTCGTAGACCCCGTTGGCGTTGCCGTGGCCGGACGGGTCGAATATCGCGAACCCGTTGTCAAAGGAATCGGCTACCACCAGTGCACTGGCCGGGTTGACCATCTTGATGTCGGACCAGTCGGCCGGGGTCTGGTCGGCGATCGAGTCGTTGACGATGCTGCCGTGGTAGCTCGGATACCAGAGCCAGCCGGACGGCAGGAGCGCCCGCTTGATGTAGTCCGGGGCCGGGTTCTCTTCGTAGGTTCGGACCTTGTCGATGAAGGTCTGCACTTCAGTTACGTTGTCGACCGAAGCGCGGCCGACCAGCACATCGGCGTAGAGGTCAACCGAGTCGATTCCGACTTCGCCGAAGATGTGGTTGTTGTTCGAATCCCAGGAGTAGTCGAGGTCCCCGTAGTACAGGTCGGTCGGGATGTCGCCGCGGGTCCGGCCGACCCAGACCCGGACGCGGCGGGACGGGACGATGGCGTTGTCGCTGGCAAGCAGTACGTAGGAGAGCCCGCGGGTCCGGTAGTAGTCGATGATGAGGTTGCGGGTTTTCTCCGGCAGGTCGCGGCCGGTGCAGTTACGGTCGATCCATTCGACGGTGCGGAGTTCGGTCCGCAGTCCCCGAACGGTCCGGTACGCCAGGAACGGTTCGAACTCCGGGGCCAGCAGGTCGCCGGTGATGACAAGATAGTCGATCTGAGCCTGGTCGGTTTCCGCGGCCCGCGGGGCGAACCGTTTCAGGTCGGCGGGATTCGCCACCAGCGGGACCAGGCCGGATCGGGTGCGCTCGCGCTGGGTCGGGGTGGGCACGAGCGCGGGCGCGGCGTTCGTCCTGTAGTCCACACTGACCCGGACCCGGGTGTGGAGCGACAGTCTGCTATCGGCCGGTACGTACTGCAGCGGGGAGATGCTGACCGAGACGAGCCGGAACCCGGCCGCGTTCCCGGTCGAATGCCGGAGCAGCGCTGCACCGGGCCAGGTTTCGCCGGACGAGTAGACCGCGGGGTCGGGCGGGACGAACGGAACCGGCTCGGTCAGTGACAGCGGCCGCGCGGGTTGGGACGGCAGCAGGTTGAACGTGCCGGGAATCTCCTCGGTCGCGAGCGGGACCGCGGTCACGCCGGTCACTTCCGCCCGGGCCGGGACCACGAGGGTCACGGTCATCTCCGGGATAGAGGGTCTGCCCGGGTCAGGGACCACGAGTCCCCGAGCCAGTTCGACCACGTCATACCCTTCGTGCCGGCTGAAACTCAACTCGGAACGGGATACCGTAACGGTGCTTGTGACAGTGCCGGCCAGCACCAGGGCCGGGACAAGAACAAGGGCTGCGATTCTATTCAAAATGCCTCCTGCGGATATTGCGCGTCTCAGTCCGAACCCTAATTCTAGGCATCAGGCGGACGGATTCAAGTGGAAACCGGTTGCCGGGCGGCGCGTCGCCGATGTCCGGGTTCCGAAAACCGACATAAGAATCTCAACACAAAGACAGCGGAGAGAAAGAAACCACGGATGAACACAGATGATGACGGAAATCCGAACTCGGCATTCGCAATTAGCAACTGCCTTGGTGACTTCGTGTTCCGACGACGGAGTTCACCCTGAGCCCGGACGAGATTTCTCGACAAGCTCGAAATGACAGAAGCGAAGGGCTCAGGGTAAGCTTGGTGGTTCTATTCCGGTTCTTGGGTCGGGGCCGGCGCTTGACCGTCTGCCGGTCGGTGCTAGACTCGGGCTGACGTGAGTGTACTCGGAATCGAAATCAGCCCGGCGATGCTCGGGCCGATTGTCGCCGCGGTCGTTGCCGCGCTGGCGGTCGCAATCGTCCTGGTCCGGCGACGTTGGTCCGGGTCCCGGCCCGCCGCGCTGCGCCGGATGCTGGACGAACTCAGCCGGGAGGCGGGCGAAGTCAGGTTCAGTTCCGAGCGGTTGCTCGAAGCCGGTCCGGCGGTGCGCGGCACGTTCGCCCGGGCGGTGGCCGCGATGGCGCGGGGCAGGTGGGGAGAAGCGGCCGGGCGTCTGGACAGCGCAGTCATGGGGGCGACCGGCGAAGAGAAAGCCGCGTTGCTCAACTTCGGGGGCATCTGCCGGTATCTGGCCGGGAGGGTGGCGGAAGCCGGCCGGTGGTTCGAACGGTCGGCGCTGCTGGCCCGCGAGGCCCGGAGCCGAAGCGACGCGCTGGGCAATATCGGTATGGTTCACCTGTCTACCGGCAAGCTCGGCGAGGCGACGGAGTACCTCGCGGAAGCGCTCGAAGTCGACCGGGAACTCGGGGACCGGCAGCAGGTCGCCGGCAGCCTGGGTCGGCTCGGCCTGGTGCATCAGGCCCGGGGCGAAATGGACAAGGCCCTTGACTGCTTTCAGCAGGCCCGGGAGATTGACCGCGAGCTCGGAGATGCGGCCGGCGAGGCGACTATGCTCGGACGAATCGGGCTCGTGCACCAGGCCCGGGGCGAGCCGGACAAAGCGATGGACTGCTGCCGGGAAGCCCTGGCGCGCGTGCGCGACGGCGGGCACGGTCGCAGCGTCGCCGAGTTGCTCTCCAATATCGGACTGCTGCACTTGGCAAACGACGAGACCGACGAGTCGCTGCGCCACCTGCTGAGCGCGTTCGGGATGTTCATGCAGCTCGGCGGAGAAGCACGGGTACTCAACACCCTGGCCGGCCTGCACGAACTCCACGGCCGGATGGGAGCCGAGCGGTTCGCCGCCGGATGCCGCAAACAGGGAGTCGGCGACAAAGACCTGAGCAAACTGATGCGGCTGCTCGATGAAGTCGACGGCAAACTCGGGGAAGAGACCCGGCCATAGCCTCAAGCGGCCCGGCCGGATATCCACACAACACTCCCTCCTTTCAGCCTTTGAAGTTGCAGACCGGGCAGCGCCAGTTCGTGCCGGCCGGGGCGCGGGGGTGCTCCTCGTTCTCCAACTGGTCGCTGCCGCCGAAGTCGTGGAAGGTTTTGCACTCCTTGTCGAACGCGACCTTTTCCGACGGCGCGTAGCACCACTTGAACTTGGTCGAACTGTCCGCGGGCTGGGCTTTCAACGCCTGGTTCAGGTTCGAGTCGGACCGGCCGACGTAGCGGACGACGAACGCTCCGTTCTCCTTGGTGTACCCGACGGCGTAGTTGCCGGGGTGGATCCGGGGGATTGTCTCATCGACCTTCTGCGGCGTGAGGTAATACGGCCCTTTCATATCGAGTGTCGGCATCATGCGCCTCCATGTCACTGGTCCTTACGGACCATGCCTGGCTACTGATTGTGACTGTCGGCAGGGCTATCCGGCAAAGACCCGGCGGGCCGCACAAACCGGAATGCAGGCATCTCAACTGCCTCCGGCGTCGGACACGACAAATGTGCATTTCGGGGATACGAGGACAACAGACCCGCTGCCGGGCCGGACGTAACCCTGACCATAACGACTGATAATACCCGCTGAGGGTGCCGGTGTCAACGGACGCAAGGCGGAGCGGAGAGGAATAAACACCAAGGGCACCAAGAAAGAGCACGAAGAGGAAGTAACCACGGATGGACACGGATGGACACAGATGAGGGCGGGAGTCCGAATTCGTCATTCGACACTCGGCATTCGGAATTGTCTTGGCCGCCAAGAGAGAAGTTGTTTACCCTTGGACCCTCGGACCCTTGACCCCTTGGACCCTTCCGTCCTCTGCCGTCAGTGGGCCAGGATGATCTTCCGGCTTGGACCCTCGGACCCTGGACCCCTCGACCCCTTTCCTCTGATGAAGTAGACGCCGGGGGAGAGATGCCGGATGTCGTTTTCGCCGTGATGCAGTTCTGCCACGGCTCGGCCAGTGATGTCCAGCAACTCGAGTACCGCGCCGTCCGGCAGGTTGGTGATACTGATGGACGCACTGCGGGTGACTGTCGGGGAAATGCGGGTCATTTCCAGTTCGTACACATTGCGGTCCGCGATTCCGGAAGGGATCGTGTAGCTGTAGTAGAGCAGCCACCGAGTCTCGGATTCCATCTGTGTCCAACTCACCCAGACCCTGCCCAGAGCCGCTGCTATTCTGGGGACGATCAACATGCGGTCGCAACTCGTGACGACACACCGGTCACTCCAAGTGTCACCGTCGAAGTAACGCACGCAGATGTCGACGCTGTCTGCGGTCGGCCGCTCGTGCGTCCACACGGCCCATATCCAGCCCCGGTCGTCGCAGCAGAGCATGCCCCCGTAGTGCATAGTGCCAATGCCCAGGAGTCCGGTCTCCGTCCAACCCGTGCCGTCGTGGTGGGCGTAGCGGATGTAGGTGGTTTCACTAGACCACCAGTCCAGCCATGTTGCCCATGTGCCGCCTACGGAGTCAGTGCAGACAGAAGGCCAGTGGCCTAACGAACTGCCTGGAATGAACTCCGGGTTCTCCCAGGAATCTCCGTCCCATGTCGCGGAGTACAGGCCGATGCCGCTGGATAACGCGCCGGTCCACACAGACCTGACTTTGCCGCGCGGTGGAGCGGTGATGACCGGGGTATGCGGAACGAGCCACCAGAGGAATCGGGCGACAAGAGCCGGGGGCGTCCAGGAGTCGGTCGCGCAATGTGAGGAGAGGATTGATATCGAGTCGCCCGGCGGCTCGACTCTGCACCAGATCGCCCAGATGCCCTGTTCCGGGTCGGAGGCCACGCTCGAACTGCTTCCCCACCTGCTGGTGTCACTGGTGATAAGGTCGGGAGTAGTCCAGGAATCACCCTGACGGCGGGTCCAGAGGCTGAAAATAGAGTCTGGGTAGCGTCGGCAGACGTCCCATACAGCCCAGGGATTCAGGTCGGCGTCGACCGCGGTTTCCACGAAGTAAGTGGGAAGGACTGTATCGCTGGTGATAGACTCTGGTTCCGACCACGACCCATTGCAGAAGCGTGACGCCTTCAGGATGTGTTGTCCAAAGTCTCGGTCCTCAAACCACACCGTCCACAGAGATGTATCCCGCGCGTTCATTGCGTGGCAGTTCTGCTCAATGAACGCGCCGCTGTCCGGTGCCAGTAGACGCGGCGGGGACCAGCCGACCGGGTCCGCTTCGGCAGGGAGGAACAGGAGAAGGGGTACGAGGAGGTGAAAGACGAGAGATGAATGGGAAAGAATGAAGCCAGGGCCGGTAGTTCTCAATCTCATCGAATCAGTGTAGGGCAGCCGTGGGACTTGTCAACTTCGCCCCGGCAGTTCTGCCGCAGGCAGGTTCCGTCAGGTAGCTCGATTGGATTCCTCCTGAGTTGGCTTGCGGCAGAGATGTGAGAAGTTGGTCCGGGCTGGCGGCAGGCTAAGCCCCGGACGAACGTGCTGTTTCTTTGACTCGACCTGGCATTGATGAGACGCGTCGGCACGCGGATTTGTGGCAGTTCAATGACGGAGGGCGGGCACCTCGCCCGCCCTCCGTTCACCGGGGCTCTCTGGTTAACGTGCGGTTGTGAACCGCAGCATGCCATGCGTGTTGTCTGTCTCATACCTGAGGAAGTAGCTGCCGGTCGCGAGGTCGCCGAGTCCGCAGAGCCTTGAAAAGTCAATGGTCTGGTTTCCGCAGTTCAGCTTCACGTTGCGGACCGTAGCCAGAGCTCGGCCCGAGGCGTCGTACAGCGACATCGACAGTTCCGTCGGTCGTGGTGCCTGGGCGATTACTCTCACATCTCCGACTTGAACAGGACGCATCGACAACCGGGGTACTCCTGACACCGGAGCGTCGGCTTCGTCGTAGCTTTCGTGCGTTCCCCCGCCATCGCTGTGGTGAACCAGGATGTGTCCTTCCGCCGGTCGGTACCAGTCCTTGAAGGCACTGACGAGGATCGTGCCGACACTCGGTACCATGACAGATCTGAAGATGACTTCGCCGTTCGGGTCAGTGGGTGCCGAGCATAGCAGTTCGGGTTCTGATATGCCGGTCTTGTAGAGCCCCACCCATGCCCGCTCAACCGGGGCGCCCTGGAAATCCAGAACGGTAGCTTGAATCGTGGTTGGGATCTCCCGTGGCATGACTTCGGGCGAGACATCCAGTTGCAGGTCGCCGAGGTACTGGGTCCAGACATTCACGGTGGGGTCGCCCATCCAGTGCAGAGCGCAGTAGCTGTACGGGCCCTGCCAGTCGCTGTATCTCCTCCTGACCAGCATTTTGGCTTCCTGGAAGTTCTCGCCGACCCACAGTCGGTCACGGTTTGGAGTGAGCTCGTATGCACCTACGTTTAACCGCCAGTCGAGGTTTGCCGTGGGGTTGCCGAGACCTATTGCTGTGTTAGCTGCAACTCCCACGGCACCTCCGTGGGGATTCTCGATCCAAGCCTCCGCAAGCCCTTCAGTTTCCCCCAGCCGTTCTCGGATGAAGCCGTTACCGCAGGACATAGAGTAGACAATAGGAGGCCATGTGCGGTTGTTGAGTCCATACGCATCGTCGGTAGCCCAGCTTCTGGGGCCCCACCTGAGGCCCCAGATTCCACCGTGCCCGAAGAAGTTCACGGCCCCGACGCCCCCGTTACCTTCAAGGTACTCGACGATTGTATCATTGCTGTGCTGTAGGTTTGCGCCGTCCGCCACCCGGATTCCCAGCTCCGACGGCATCTCGCCAAGTACCCACAACTTGGGCTCTCGAAACTCCCAAGCGTCGATGACGAAGAGCAGGGAATCCTTCATCCACTGCTCATCGATGTAGCGCTCGTAGTGCATGACCTTTTCGACATAGCCTGATACTGTGTCGGGGTGCGTGGAGGCGAGTCTTCCGACGAGGATGTCCTCGTAGCTGTCGTTGCCTCTGACGCAGCCGTACCAGGTGTTCGAACCCATCTTCATCGGGTACTCCGCAGGGGGGTCCGGGCGGACTGGACATCTCGTGGGCCAATCATCCGGTGCCGGGATGGTGTTGTTGTCGCCGACCAGAAGAACGGCCGTCTCCCAGTTAGGGGAGTAATGTTCGGCGAGGTAGTTGCGTATCTGATACTGCTCGGACGGGAAGTCGACCCCCACGACCGGCGTGTAGACTTCGAGTCCGCGCAACGTCTTCCAGATGCGAAGGGGTTCAATCGCATCCTTGAGTTCCTGTGAGTTGTCGCCCAGCACGATGATGAAGTGGTCCTTGTGGCCGAAGTCAATGCCGATGCCGAGATATTCGAAGTTCGAGACGACATTCGTGTACGCGTCGTGGCGGGACTTCGCTACCGTCGGCGGGAAGCCGCTTCCGCCGGGCGGGAGCTCGATCTCGCCGGACGGGAGTTCGTTTGCGCCACCAAACGTCACCTTCAGGATGATACGGGTATAGACAACGAGCTTGCGGGCACCAGGGATGTAGCAGAAGGGGACAACGCCCGCCAAGTCGGTTCTCAGGTCGCGCCAGACGCCGAGTTGATCCAGGAACTGAGGCTTCTCCGGGTAGGTGGTGTCGGATGCGTAGAACTCCGAGTCTATCTTGAACGGAGGTGGAGGCGACGGAGGATAGGTCAAGGTGACGCCCGGCTGGGCAGGGTAGACGAGGTAGTCAAGTAGCACGACCTCACCTTCACACTGCGCCGTGATACTCGTCTGCGCGTCAGGGGCGTAGCCTACGATTCGGGTCACGAACGGAAGCTCTGGTAGACCCTCGTCTCCGAGTGCGCCTTCATCGGGGAAGCTGAGTCGGTGGTAGACATCTCCCTCCACCAAGGTGTCGCTGACCAGCACCCCGTGGATTTTGATGTCGTAGACGACATGATTCGGATCTCCGTCCACGATTTCGACGGAGGGTGGGACAGCTTGCGGTGATGTAGCATCGAAGCTGAGCCAGACCGGCTCTCCATGAATAACAACGGCCAGTAGCGCAACCGCCACGACCGTCACTGCAGTGCGTGATGCTCTAGACATGTTTTTCTCCTTTTGTGATACGGACGTTCCCTTGCAGTAGTCTAAAGAGGTCCCGCGCGCTGGCGGGCCCATCAGCTTGCGATGGTTTCCCCCGACGGGTTGCCCATGCGGGGTTTCAGGGTCACATCACTAACTCCTACCTATCCAACTTCGACTGTCCGGCTTTCCTGTCAATCTTCATGGCGGGGGCAAGCGTTCCGGATTCCAGATTGTGGATTGATGATTGCGGATTGCTGTTTTCGCGCCCGGGTGTTACTGGTTCCATTGACAGGACAATAGGCCGAAGCGGCTCGATGTCAAGAGGCGGAGCGGATTTCTGATTGACAATCGGAGAGGGGGGAGTATAATCTGGGCGGTCGAGAGGAACGGAGAAAAAAGAAAGAAGGGTATTTGACTCACGTCCGCGACAGCAAAATGTCATTCGTCTCAGGCTCGGGGCCGAACCCGACCTGCGGCGTTTTCTTTGTCTCAACACCGAATTTGAAGCCGGACGGACGTTTCTCCTTCAGTCAAAACAGTCTCCGCCGTCAGGCGGAGTACCCTAGATGTTACCGGCCGGCTTCCCATGTTTCGTCGTTTGAATCGCGTGTTCGTCTTGCAACCGCC
>CBDUVZ010000091.1:0-12196 GCA_965370805.1 uncultured bacterium
CATCGCCAACAACGGCACCAGGACCGAAAACATCCCGGTGCGCCTGCGAATCGGCGACGACTATGACGCAACCGGCTCCAGGCTGCTCGGGCCCGGCGCGTCCGACACGGTCCACTTCCCGGCCTGGACCGCCACGTCCCTGGGCACATTCGCCGTCTTCTGCACTACCGGACTGGCCGGCGATACCTTCCCGGACAATGACACCCTGAGCACATCCACCACAGTGCGCGTGCTGATTGATGCAGCCGTTGTCCAGTTGAATGCACCGGTCGGGATTATCGACTCAGGCTCGACAGCCACGCCTTCAGCGATTGTGACCAACAACGGCGCGCATCCCCAGACGATTCCGGTCCACATGCTCATCGGAATCTCCTACCACGAGAGCACTCTCGTTTTCGTTGAGCCGGACTCCAATGTGGCAGTTACGTTCACTGACTGGACCGCCACGCAGATCGGCACTTTCGCAGTCTGCTGTTCGGTCAGTCTTGCCGGAGACATGATCCCGACCAACGACGTTCAACGCGACTCGGTCACGGTTGTGAACCGGCATGACGTCGGCTGCTACCAGATCCTCACGCCGACCGGCACTATCGATTCAGGCACTGTCGTCACGCCGCGGGCGATGGTAGCCAACTACGGGCTGGGGCCGGAAACCGTGCCGGTGCACATGACCATCGGCCCTGACTACGTTGACGTCCAGACGGTCACCATCAACCCGGCTGATTCCACACTGGTGGCATTCACGCCCTGGCCGGCCGCTCCCACCGGAATGCTGGCTGTCCGCTGTTCCACCGCGCTCGCAACCGACATGGTTGCCGAGAACGACCTCTCGGTCGATTCGGTGCTGGTGACGGTTCACCCTGATGCAGCCGTCACCGACCTGTATGCACCGACCGGCACGTTGGACTCCGGCACCGTAATTGTCCCCTACGCCCGTATCTGCAACTACGGCAGTTCACCGGCCATGGTTCCGGTTATCATGCGGATCGGCGAGTCCTACGAGCAGACCCGCACCAAGTACCTGGGCATCGGGGCAAAGGACACCGTCACGTTCCCACCCTGGACCGCCTCGCCGCTCGGCACCCACCCGGTTCTCTGCTCAACCGCGCTTGCCGGAGACGAAGACCCGGACAACGACTTCAAGACTGACTCGGTAACTGTCCGGGCGTTCCGGGATGCAGCCACAATCGCCATTCTGTCGCCATCCGGCACCGTCGATTCGGGCGCAACCGTCATCCCGAGGGCAGTCGTGGCGAACTACGGCACCTCGCCGGGCTACGTGCCGGTCAGAATGCGCATCGGTTCGGACTACGACTCGGTCAGCGTGCTGTTCATCGAACCGGGACAGGAAGACACCGTCGCCTTCCCGGGCTGGACCGCGACGCCGACCGGGCCGATTGCGGTCCGCTGCTCTACCGAACTTGCCGACGACTACCACTACGAGAACGACTACCTCGACGGCACGGTCACCGTCATCGCCAGGCGTGATGCCGCCTGCCTGGAAATCCAGGTTCCTCAAGGCGTCGTCGACCTGGGCGCTGTCCTGACGCCGGTAGTGCGGATTGCGAACTACTCTTCGAGCCGCACCGAAATCCCGCTGTTGCTGCGCATCGGTTCGGACTACCTGCGCTCCCGACGCAAGGTTCTGGACCCCGGACAGGCTGACACGGTCACGTTCCCGACCTGGACCGCGCAACCGGCCGGCTACGTCTCGGTGACCTGTTCGACCGCCCTGCACGGCGACGAGCGACTCAAGAACAACGCCGTTCACACCACTGTGTTCGTATCCCACCAGCGGGACGCCTCAGTCACCGGAATCATCGTTCCGGTCGGAGCGGTTGATTCCGGTCATCACGTCACTCCCAAGGCCTGGATTGCCAACAACAGTCCCGGCCCCGAGTCGATCCCGGTCATGATGCGCATCGGTGACTCCTACACCTCGACGCGCACCAAGCTGCTCCCTCCCGGAACCGGAGACACCGTACACTTCGACACCTGGATTGCGGACCAGGTGGGACGTCACCCGGTCCGGTGCTCCACGCTGATGGCGCTGGACGTGAATCCTGCAAACGACTTCCAGGATGCCGAAGCCTACGTCCAGTGGCGCGACGCGGCGTGTGTTGCCATCATCAGCCCGCCGGGCATGGTCCCGGTCGGCGACACCATCATTCCCCGCGCCCGGGTCCGCAATCTCGGTTCGTCGCCTGAGCGCATACCCACGCTGTTCCGGATCGGAACCCTGTACGCTCACACCGCCTACTCGGATACGCTGGCCCCGGGAGACTCGGCAGAACTGGAATTCGCACCCTGGATCGTGGAACCGAACGGAATCACGGCAAGTTGCTCGACCGCTCTCCACACAGACATGGACCCGGGGAACGACAAGCTGACCGTTGACCTGTTCGGAGTCAATCGCTCGATCATCCTTGAGCCCGACTCCGCAGTCACGGCACCGCCCGGAGCATCAGTTGACTACGTCCTGTCCTGTCTGAACAACGGCAACGCGGTCGATACCATCGACATCACGAACCACCACACCCGCAGCGGCTGGCTGGCGCTCTTCTTCGACTCCACCGGCAGCACCCGCCTGGCCGATCACAACAACGACTCCGTCCCTGACCTCGGGCCGGTCGGCTCCGGAGAAACCGTCCGGTTCATCTGCCGACTTGTCCTTCCGGTGACCGCGCTGGGTGGAACAATCGACTCGACCGAAGTCCGGGCCAGTTCAGGCACAGATGACAGCGTCTGGGACCAGGCTCAACTCCTCACTACTGTCGAGCCGATCATCGACCTCTCGATTGAACCGGACCGCCAGGGCACGACCGCTCCGGGCCAGACCAAGACGTACCGCTTCACAATCACCAACATGGGCAACACCGAGGACTATGCCGACCTCCTCTTCTCGTCAATCAAGGGAACCTGGACCTACCGTCTGGCCGATGGCGCCGGCAAGGAACTGAACGACCGGAACCGAAACGGCCGGCCCGACGTCGGGCCGATAGCACCGCTCGGTGGCTCACTGGAAATCCTCTTCCTTGTAACGCCTGACCCGGGTGCTCGAGTCGGCGAAGAAGACACCAGCCTGATAACGGCAATCTCATTCGCCGATGAGCAGGTCCGCGACCAAGTGAACGCCGTAACCCGGATAGCGGGTGCGGTGACCGGACTGGTCGTGGAACCCGACCAGAACGCATCCCTGGCACTGGCCGACACCGGGCGGTTCCAGCTCTGGGTCAGGACCACCGGCAATATCCGCAGAACCGTCAACCTGGAAGCCACATCCTCGGTCTCGGGCTGGCAGACAGCCCTGTTCGATGCAGCCGGGCGGGACGAACTGCCCGACACGGACTTCGACGGCCGGTGCGACCTCGGCCAGGTGACACCGGCCACAGAATGCCGCTTCACTCTCGTCGTCATCCCGCCGGACAACCGTGAACTGGCCGGCAATCCCGACTCGCTGCTCGGCTCGACGATTCTCATCACCGCCTCGATTACCGAGCGGCCCGACCTGGAAGACAGCGCACTGGTAGTCATCAGTGCGATACCGGAATTCGAGACCCACAACTACCCCAACCCGTTCTCCGACAACACCCGCTTCGTCTTCTCGACGCCGGAGGAAGGCCGCGTGAACCTCGTGGTCTACAACCGATTCGGTGAGTGCATCCGGCGACTGATCACTGACCGGGAATACGAAGCCGGAGTCCACATCCAGGACTGGGACGGGAAGAACGAAGGCGAACAGAAACTCGTCCCTGGAATCTACACCTACCTGCTGGAGTTCACGCCGGCGCAAGGCAAGACCCGGCGTGTCACAAAACACATCGTAGTCGAGTCGTCCAGATGAAGCACCCAACCACGAATGCCGCTGCACGGCAGACAGGAATCGAGAACGGAATCCGTAGTCCTCATCCGGCCCGGCGCAAGGCATCATCCCGGACCGGCAGAAACCGGCGACAACCGCCACGTCACCCGCTTCCTCGACTGAGAGTGGAACTGATGAGGCCCTTCGACACGTCGTCCGACCGACTTCTCAAGGTCCTCGAAAGGAGCATGAAATGGTCGCGGAGTTGCTGCTACTCACTATCCTAGGACTGTTCGGCCCGGGCGACGTCGGCACCACGGCGTTCCCACTCCTCAAAGTCCCGGTGGGACCGCGCGCCTGCGCAATGGGAGAGACCTTCACCGGTCTTGCCGACGACGTCAATTCTCTTTTCTGGAACCCGGCCGGCATGGCGCAACTCCACCGCACCCAGGTGGCGCTATCTCACCACGAGTGGTTTGCCGCGACCCGTGACGAAAACCTGGCATCCGCATTCCCGGTCGGGCCGGGTTTCCTCGGAATCGGTGCGGTGCACTCGATGACCGGTGGCATCGAAGTCTGGGACCCGGAGAACAACCGGAAGGAATCCGTGACCGCCCACAGCGGTTACCTGGCAATCGGCTACGCCATCCGACCGGTGGAAAACCTCTATTGCGGTCTGTCCATCAAAGGACTGTATGACCGGCTCATCGACCAGACCGGCATCGGGGGCTGTGCCGACGTGGGTCTGGTCTATCGCCCGACGAACTGGTTGAGCGTCGGCCTCGCCGGCAAGAACCTCGGACCCGGCATCTGGTACGGCTCGGAAGACTACCCGCTCCCAATGGCGGCGAGAGTCGGACTGTGCTACAATCACTCTCGGTTCCGGGTGCTGTTCGATGCGAATGCCCCGGTCGACAACTCCCCCGACTTCCATCTCGGCGGCGAGTATGCAGCGCACGAATTCATCACGGTGCGCGGCGGCCTGCGACTCGGACCACAGGACTGGCGCACGCTCGGCTTGCTGTCGGTTCTCACCGGTGGTCTCGGCATCCACTACGACCGCTACGTACTCGACTACTCAATCGTCCCCTACGGTCCGCTCGGACTGACTCATCAACTCGCGCTGCGGATGAGTTTCAAAGCCGGTCTCCATGGCCGTGTCGCTATCCAGGTGCTCGAATTCGGAACCAACGAACCGGTAGAGGCATCCCTGAAACCGGAGTGGATCCACCAGGGCCTGAGCCGGACCGACAAAGCCGGTTCATTCGTCCTTGAAGGCATCGAACCGGGCTGGCTGAAAGTCACGGCCACCGCTGACGGCTACTATCCTGCGGCGGAGTCGGTTCTGGTCGAAGTGAAAACCACCCGCCGAATCAAACTCGTCATGCGCAAGTCCGGCTTCGGCTCGCTGTGGGGCGCAATCTATGATGCGGCAACCCACCGGACCCTGCCGGCTCGCGTCGAATACAGCGGCCCGGTCAACGACAGCATCGAAACCGACCCGCTGGAAGGCAGCTTCATCCTGCGCAAACTCCCTGCCGGCGACTACAACCTGAGAATCAGCGCGATTGACAGCGGATACGCGGAACTCACTGAGACCGTCACGATCGAACCCGGCAAACTCGCGTCCCGCACTTTCCTGCTGGCGGCTCCGACCGAAGAGGTCACGTCCGATTCGGAGCAGACCATCGTTCCGGAGCCGGAAAAAGACGATCAAACGGGAGAACCTCCGGACGAAACACCCGCAACCCCACTTGAGGAAGAGCCCGCACCCGCCGGGGACAGAACCCGTTTGCCGATCGAGGAAGAACCGGTCATCAGCGAACAGGAAGGATAGCGGTTCCCGACAAGACAGCCATCGCCGGTCAGACTCCGTGCACAATCGTCAATGCGTGTGGCCTGCACGCTGAAAAACGAGCACAAGAAACGCAAATGTTGCTTGACAACAAAACAGAAACACATAAGATGAGCACGTAACAACAAAGGAGGTCCGATGGCCTGCATGAAACGCGGCACAAAGAAAAAGACGACCAAGAAAAAGAAGGTCGCCAAGAAGAAGGCCGTGAAGAAGGTCGCCAAGAAGAAGAAGGTGGCTAAGAAAAAGAAGAAGGTCGCCAAGAAGAAGAAGTAGTCGAACGGCACAACTTCTGGAGGGGGCCTCGGCCCCCTCTCTTTTTTCACGACCGAACCGCACCCACCGCACACCAATCCATTGACAACCGGCCGTTCTCGCAGTTAGTCTCAGCACAAGTGAATACTCCTGACCAGCTCGCGGCTCTTGTCCGGCTCTTCGCTTCTCACCCGGTGCTGACCGCGCTGGCGGGCAAAGCAGCCACCGGCGAGCCGGTTTCGATTACCGGCGTTGCGAATGCGGCCCGCTCCCTGCTTGCGGCTGAACTCGCCGCCCGATTGCGCCGGCCGATCGCCCTGGTCCTTTCTCAGGACGACGACGTCAATCCGGTGCTGCGCGATCTCGCGTCGGCCCGACCGGAGATTCATTCGCTTGCTTTCAATCCACTCACCGCCACAATGCCCGGCGGTGCATCGCTGGCCGCGGACGACAAGCCGGCCGTAATCGTCGGCAGCCGGAACTCGCTCGAAAACCCGGCCCCGAACCCGGCGGAACACGACCGCCTTGTCCGCACAATCGACCTGAACGAAACACAGACAATCGCAGCTCTGCTGGAATGGCTCGACGAAGCCGAGTACGAACGGGTTGACCTCGTGACCGAACCCGGCGAATTCGCCGCGCGCGGCGGAATCGTCGACCTGTTCCCGGAAGACGCCGGGCAACCTGTCCGGGCCGAGTTCCTGGACGACGAAGTCGTCTCCCTGCGCACGTTTGACCCTCTTTCGCAGCGGTCGACCGGGCGAGTCGAATCGCTCTCCTTCCGGACGCGCCGCGCGCTCGCACCTTCCGACCACTTTGCGTCGGAACTCCTGCCCCGTTCGGCAGTCGTCATCAGTGAGACCCCGTTGAAAGGCATCGGCACGTCGGTCATGCTCGTTCCCGATGCTGAAGCGGACCTGGACCTGGGTTGCACGCCCGCGCCCCGCTATCTCGGCAACTTCGGACTGCTGCGCCCTCTAATCGACGCGCCCGGGCATCGCTACTTCATATCCGGCAGCACCGAAGAGAGATGCAAGAGACTCCGTCGCCTGCTCGGACCGACTCCTTCGTATCTTGACTGCGGGTTGAGCGCCGGATTCACCGACTCGCGGACCGGCTACACGGTGCTGACCGAACTCGAACTCTACGGCACGCCCGGCCACCGAGTCACCCGGGCCCGCTTCAAAGGACTGCCGGTGGACAACCTGGTCACACTTCGGCCCGGGGACTACGTTGTCCACGTCGATTACGGTATCGGGCTCTTCGAGGGCACGCGGCGCATCACGCACGGACCGACGGACAAGGACTGCCTGGTTCTGCGCTTCGCTGCCGGCGACCGGGTCTACGTCCCGGTTGAGAACCTGGGTCTGGTCGACCGCTACGTCGGAGCCGGTACCGAATCGGTCAGGCTGGACCGGCTCGGCGGAATAACCTGGCTCGCAGCCAAAGCGCGGGCCGCCCGCGCCAGCGCGGACTACGCCGAGGAACTGCTGCAGATACAGGCCCGCCGCGCCGAAGCGAAAGGCGTCTCCTTTCCGCTGGATGGACAGTGGCAGGACGAACTGGCGGCGTCATTCCCCCACGACGAAACCCCGGGCCAGATCGAAGCCATGACCGCGGTCAGACGCGACATGGAAAAAGGCCGACCGATGGACCGGCTGGTCTGCGGCGACGTCGGATACGGCAAGACCGAAGTCGCGCTGCGCGCCGCGCTCAAAGCGGTCGTCGGCCTGAAGCAGGTCGCGATGCTCGTGCCGACCACCATTCTCTGCTATCAGCACTACGCCACGTTCCGGGATCGGCTCAGGCCGTTCCCGATCCGAATCGAGATGCTCTCGCGACTCACATCCCCGGCGCACCGGCGCCAGGTACTCGCCGACGTGACCGCCGGCAGAGTCGACATCGTCATCGGCACCCACGCCCTGCTCGGTCCCGGAGTCAAGTTCCGGGAACTCGGCCTGCTCATCCTCGACGAGGAACAGAAATTCGGAGTTCGCCAGAAAGAACGCATCAAGCAACTGCGAACATCTGTTGACGTGCTCATCCTGACCGCCACCCCGGTGCCGCGCACGCTGTACATGGCGATTGCCGGATTGCGCGACATATCCACCATCCACACACCGCCGCCCGGCCGGCGCGAAGTGCTGACCGAAGTCGCACCGTGGACCGACAGCCTGGTTGTCAAGTACGTCGAACGCGAACTCAGCCGGGATGGCCGGGTCTTCTTCGTCCACAACCGCATCCAGACCCTTGCCGCGACCACCCGCAGACTCGAACGCCTGTTTCCGGGAACCGACATCGCCGTCGCCCACGGCCGGATGCCCACGCGGGACCTTGAGCAGACGTATCTCGACTTCGCCGCCGGCAGGCACCAGGTCTTCCTGTCGACTGCAATCATCGAGTCAGGCCTGGACATGCCCAATGTCAACACCATTATCGTTGACCGCGCCGACCGGTTCGGCCTCGCGGACCTGCACCAGTTGCGCGGACGCGTCGGCCGTTCCGGACGGCAGGCGTACGCGCTGTTCGTAGTCCCGGTACGCAAAGAAATCACTCCCGAAGCCCGCAAGCGCCTGTCCGCCCTGCTCGCCTACTCGAGACTCGGGTCCGGTTTCAAACTGGCTTTGCGCGACCTGGAAATCCGCGGCGCCGGAGACCTGCTTGGTACCCGGCAGCATGGCCAGGTCGCTCGCGTGGGGCTCAATCTCTATGCCCGGATGCTCCGGGAAGCCGCATCCCGGATCAAAGGCGAGACGACAAACCCGGAGCCGGAACTGAAGCTGGAAATCAACGCATTCCTGCCGGACAGCTACATCCCCGATTCGTTCGAGCGGGTCGCCCTGTATCGCCGCCTGCTCGGTCTCGAAGCTGAAGCGGAACTCGACGAATTCAGAACCGAACTCAGCGACCGTTTCGGTCGCTACCCGCCGGCGGCCGAGAACCTGTTCAAGATTGCGCTGGTGAGAATCAGGGCGCGCAAACACGGCCTGTTGCAAGTCACGCTCAAGGACGGCAAAGCGACACTGGTCGCGCCCGAGAAAACCTTCACCTTTGACAGCGAAATCGACGGGCTACTCGCCCGCCTGGCCGGCAACAAAATCCGGGTCTAGGCCGGTAATCTCGATTCTCCGGGCCGTACCCTCCAGCTCAAGCCGCACGCTGATTACTTGCTCCGGATACGACTGTCCGGCCCGGTCCGCCCACTCAACCAGGCACACTCCACCCCCCTCAAGGTAGCCGTCGAACCCGATCTCTCGCAGTTCCTCGGGGTCGGCAACCCGGTACAGGTCGATATGGTAGACCGGAATCCGACCTTCGTACTCGGTGACAATGACGAACGAAGGACTCTTGACGACCTCCATGACACCGAGACCCCGAGCAATCCCCTTGATCATCGTAGTCTTGCCTCTGCCCAGGCCGCCGTAGAACGCCACGACGTCCCCGGACCCGAGGCGTTCGGCAAGACTGCGGCCGAGACTCACTGTCTCGGCCGCAGTTGCAGTACGAAAAACGGACACCGCTCAGAGCAATTCGATGCTCATCGCGGTAGCCTCGCCTCCACCCAGGCAGATGGCTGCCAGACCCTTACTCAAACCCCGGTCCTGCAGGGCGTGAATCAGCGTGACCAGTATCCGGGCTCCGGAACAGCCGACCGGGTGGCCCATCGAAATACCGCTGCCATGGACGTTCACCTTTCCCAGGTCCCAGCCCAATTCCTTACTGTCGGCCAGGAACTGGGACGCGAACGCCTCGTTCAACTCGATCAGGTCGAAGTACCCGACGTCAACGCCCTGGATTTCCAGCAGGGTCTTGACCGCCTTGACCGGCGCGTAGAAAAGCATCTTCGGCTCGACACTACCGGTGCTGTAGGTCACGACCTTTGCCAGCGGCTTCAGTCCCTTCTCCTTGGCGTAGGCTTCGCTTGACACCACCAGCGCCGCCGCACCGTCGTTGATCGATGAAGCGTTGCCGGCCGTCACGGTCCCATCCTTGCTGAACACCGCCCGCAACTTGGCCAGCTTCTCCAGTGCCGCGTCGGCACGAGGTCCTTCATCGGTGTCAATGACTTTCGGGTCTCCCCGACGCTGCGGCACCTCGACCGGTACGATCTCCTTCTTGAACTTACCGGCCTTGATTGCGGCAATTGCCTTCTGGTGGCTACCGAATGCCCACTTGTCCTGCTCCTCGCGCGTGATGCCCGAATTGCTGGCTGTGAAATCGCCGAGCTCGCCCATGTGCACATCGCCGAAATAGTCCCAGATTCCGTCATAAATCATGCCGTCCTGCAGCTTCGCATCGCCCATCTTCTGCCCGGTTCTGAGCCGCTTCAGGTAGTACGGCACATTGGACATCGACTCCTGGCCCCCGGCGACAACCAGCTTCGCATCCCCGGCCTTGATCATCTGGCACGCGAGCGAAACCGCGAGCATTCCGGAACCGCACACCTTATTCACAGTCAAGGCCGGGACCTCGGGTGAAAGACCGGAATGAATCGCCGCCTGACGCGCCGGAGCCTGGCCGATGCCCGCCGGGCAGACATTACCCATGATTACGCCGTCAACGTCCGCCGCGGCCGCACCCGAACGCTTCATCGCCTCCTTGATTGCGATAGCCCCGAGGTCCGGGGCGCGCAGCGACGCAAGCCCGCCCAGGAATCTCCCGACCGCAGTCCGAACAGCACCAAGGATAACCGTTTCCTTTGCCTTGCCAATTGTCATCTCCTACATCCTTTCGGTTTATTGCGTCTCGCGCCATTCCGCGTTTCTTTTCTCAAGAAACGCCCTGGTTCCCTCAGCCGGCTCGCCGCTGGCGAAACACACGCTGAAGGCCTCGATCTCGTACGAACACCCGGTGGTCAGGTTCGAATCCAGTCCGCGGTTCGTGACCGCCTTGGCCAGCCTGACTGCCGTCGGCCCGTTGGCGATTATCGCCCGCGCCATCCCGGTCACTTCCTCAATCAGCTTGTCCGCGGGAACCACCCGGTTCACCAGGCCGATGCGCAGCGCTTCGGTCGCGTCAATCGTCGCCGCGGTAAACACAAGCTCCTTGGCGACTCCCGGCCCGCACAACCTCGCCAGCCGCTGGGTGCCGCCGAAACCGGGAATCAACCCCAGCTTCAACTCGGGCTGGCCAATCTTGGCCCTATCCGCCATCACCCTGATATCGCACGCCAGCGCAATCTCGCACCCGCCGCCGAGCGCATAGCCATTGATGGCGGCAATCACCGGCCGCTCGATATCGGCAATCCTCGCCATCGCCCGGTGGCCGTTGCGGGCGAACTCCCGCGCCTGCAGCGGAGTGAAATCCTTCATCTCCGCGATGTCGGCCCCGGCCACAAACGCCTTACCCTCACCGGTCGCCACAATCACCAGCACGTCCTTCTGCTTCTCGAACCAGTCGAACGCCTGCTCGATCTCAAGCACGGTTTCGGTATTGAGGGCATTCACCGGCGGGCGGTCGAACCGCAGCCAGCCGATGCCGTCTTCACTACTGACCTTCAGATTCTTGAACTCCACAGTACCTCCTGAATATGCTCAACTGCAGGAACCGACCAGCACAGGGAACTGAATACTAGGAAAAACCCGGCCCGGGTCAAGCCGGCATAGCCACTTCCGTAGCCTACCGCCTTCGTCATTGCGAGGCGGCTCTGTGCTGCCGTGGCAATCTTCCGCCATGTGGAGTGCGACAACTCCGTTGTTGCATGCAATGTAGGAAACATCGCACTCCAAAAACAGATTCCAATCTGCAACTTGAAATGCGGACTTCCGGCCCTCATCTGTGTCTATCTGTGTTCATCCATGGTTCATTCCGGCCCGCTTCCTCATTCTGCATTCTGCACTCTGACTTCTGACTTCTCCGACCGTGTTTATCTGTAGTCTACTTCCTCATTGGTCATTGGGACTTGCTCATTGGTCATTTCCTGCTTGGCGGCCTTGGCGGCTATTCCTTCTGCCTTCTGCAATCTACAATCTGAAATCTCAAATCTGCAATCCGCCCTCTTGGTGCCTTGGTGTTTAGTCCTCTCCGCTCCGGTACTCAACCTTGGCGTTCTTGGCGGCCTTGGCGGTTATCTCTTCCTGCCTGGGGCTCTTGGTGCCTTGGTGTTTAGTTCTTCCTTCTCGCAACACCCGAAACCACCCAAATATAACACCCGAAATCCACATCTGACCCGACCCCGGGGAACGTCCCCTGTCGCCCCCAATTTCGCCCCGAACTACGTCGCCAAAGCCGTCGCCAATCACGTCGCCAACCACGTCGCCAATCACGTCGCCAACCACGTCGCC
>CBDUVZ010000092.1:0-11905 GCA_965370805.1 uncultured bacterium
GTCATCGGCCAGCGCAACTACGGCGAGAAAGGCGAGGCCGCGGGCGGGGGTGGGGAGTACGAAGGCACGGGGATGTCCGGCAAGAGCGGCGAGGAGTACGGTTTCGCCTACCGGCAGAAGTTCCTCGAGACCGCGTTCTGGCTGCCGGCGGTGCGGACCGACGAGCGCGGCCGGGCGCGGGTGACGTTCGAGCTGCCCGACAACCTGACGACCTGGAAAGCGATTGCGGTGGCGAGCACGGTCGAGCGGTTCGGGTCCGGCGATGCGGAGTTCAGAGCGAACCTGCCGCTGCTGCTCCAGCCGTCACTGCCCAGGTTCGTCCGCCCGGACGACCGGTTCGACGGCGGGGTAATGGTCCACAACCGAACCGGGAAGGAAATGACGGTGCGGGTACGCGCCGTGGTTTCGGGCGCGGCCGTGCTTGACGGTGAATCGGTGCGGGAAGCAGTAGTGGAACCGGGACAGCCGGTTGAAGTCCGGTTCAACTTCCGGTGCACCGGGGCCAGGGACCGGTTCGCGGGGACCGTGCAGTTCACGTTCGAAGCGAGCGCGGGACCGGAGCATGACGCCCTGAAGCTGACCCTGCCGGTGCGGAACCCACCGGTCACCGAAGCGGTGGCGCTCTACGAGCAGACGGTCGATTCCGCCGCGGTCCAGTGGCTGACCGCGCCGGCCGACGTGTTCAGCGGCGTCGGCGGGCTGGAAGCAACGGTGGCTTCTTCGGGCCTGAGCGGGCTCGAACGCGGAATCGAATACCTGCGTACCTACCCCTACGACTGCCTCGAACAGCGGCTGAGCAAAGTCCTGCCGTTCATCGTCGGCGAGACGCTGATCAACCAGTTCAAGCTCTCGACCCTGACCGGGAATGCGCTGCGTCGGTTCGTGGCCGGTGAACTGGTTAAGGTCGGGAAGTACCAGGACGAGGGGGGCGGATTCCACTTCTGGTCGAACTCGCGCCACTGGTGGAAGCCGTCACCGTCGCCGTACCTGTCGGCGTACTGCATGTACGTCCTGGCCCGGGCCCGGGACGCGGGGTATGAGGTTGACGCCACGGTCGTCACCAAAGGCAAGTCGTACCTGAGCAACTGGTTGGGATACGTGAAACAAGGCGATGACTGGCCGTACTCGGTCAACGAGTTCCTCACGACCAGATGCCTGGCGGTCTACGCCCTGAGCTTGTGGGGCGTGAGGGTTGACCCCTACGTCAACACGCTGATGGAGCGGCTCGACCAGATATCGGTTTTCGGCAAGGCGTACCTGCTCAAGACGGTGAATCAGCCGGCCGGCACCACGTGGCCGCCGGATGTCACTGAGCGGATAGTCCGGGCCCTGAACAACAAGCTGAAGCTGACACCGACAACCGCGCATTACGAGGAGTCGGCCCGGGGCGGCTGGGTGTTCCACTCCAACGTCCGGACGACCGCAATCGTGCTCCAGGCCCTGCTCGAAACACGCGGGGAAGTGGAGTTCGCGGAGAAAGTGGTGAAGTGGCTGGTGAGCGAGCGCAAGGCCGGCCGGTGGCGGACCACCCAGGAGAATATCTACGTCTTCGATGCGTTCGCTACCTACTACCGGGTGTACGAGAAAGTGAAGCCCGAGTTCACGGTTACGATGAAGCTCGCCGGCCGGGAGATACTGCGGGAAGCATTCCACGGCCGCAAGCTCGATACCCGGCGGAAGTTCATCGGGATCGACGACCTGCCCCACGGCGAGCGGCAGCGGATCGACATCGCCAAGGACGGGCCGGGCCGGCTGTACTACGGTCTGCGGTTGACTTACGCGCCGAAGGGCGAACTGAAGCCGATGGACGAAGGCATCAGGGTCGAGAAGACAATCAAACCGGTCAAGCCCGGCTCCGGGTACGAGCGCGGGAAGCAGTACCTGATAACGCTGAAAGTGCATACCACCCAGGAGCGACTCTACGTGGTCGTCGACGATCCGCTGCCGGCAGGGTTCGAAATCGTCAACACGGCATTCGAGACCGAGAGCCGGGAGTCGGGCCGGGCCCTACGCGAAGCTCGCCGGGAGGACGGCCGCTCGCGCTGGTGGGGGGAGTTCAACCACGAGGAGAAGTACGACGACCGGTACGTGCTGTTCGCTACTTCGCTGAGTGCGGGGCTGCACACCAGGACCTACTTGGTCAAGGCCCTGACCCCGGGCAGGTTCTTCATGCCGGCAACCAGGGCGGAGGAGATGTACACGCCGGAAGTGTTCGGCCGCACCGGCCAGCAGTGGATCGAGGTGAAGTAGCCGCAAGTGACCAGGCGGAACCGGGCGATTGTCATCCTGGCGGCGCTGCCCGCGGCGGTGCTGGTTGCCCTGGCGACATACTTCGCGCTACCGCTGCCGGCTGCGTTCGTCCGGGGTGACGAGTTCTGCACCCTGGCGGTCGCGGACCGGAACGGCGTCCTGCTGCGCGAAGTGCGTTCGTCGCGGTGCGGGGTGGCGCACTGGGTAGCTCTCGAACAGATGAGCCCCTGGCTCGGGCGGGCCGCGGTCGCGGCCGAGGACAAGCGGTTCTACCGACACCCGGGGGTGGACGTCGTGGCGCTGGGCCGCGCGCTGCTGTCGAACCTGCGCGCTCGGCGGATAGTCTCCGGCGGCTCGACTATCACCCAGCAACTGGTGCGCAATATCTACCTGGCTCCCCGGCGGACCGTGCCGGTGAAGTTCGCCGAGACCCTGGAGGCGCTGCGACTGGAACTGCACCTTTCCAAGGACGACATCCTCGAAGCCTATCTCAACCGGGTCGCGTTCGGCAACCGGACCTACGGCGTCGACGCCGCGTCCCGGCTCTACTTCGACCGGCGCTGCAGCGAGCTCTCGCTGGCCCAGAGCTGCTTCCTCGTGTCGATTCCCCGGGCGCCGGCGCACTACGACCCGTACCGTTTCTACAAACGAACCCGGAGGCGCCAGCTCCGGATTCTCCGCACCCTGCTCAAGCAGGGCGGAATCGACGAACTCGAATACGAGACCGCAGTTGCCGAGAGCATCATCCCGGCCGAGCCGGGGAGCCGCTTCCGCGCCCCGCACTTCGTGGACTACGTGCTGGCGCAACTGGAACACCGGGACGTCCGCGGCGCGGGTCAGGTGCGGACCACCCTGGACTGGCCGGTCCAGCAGGAATGCGAGGACCTGCTGAAGAACCAGCTCGCCCGGCTGCAGCGCAACCACGCCACCAACGGCGCGGTTCTGGTCATGGACCGGACAACCGGGGACGTAGTGGCGATGGTCGGGTCCCGGGGTTACTTTGACCCGGATGCCGGGCAGGTGAACGCCTGCCTGAGTCTTCGTCAGCCCGGGTCGGCAATCAAGCCTTTCGTCTACGCGGCGGCGTTCGAGCGCGGAATCAGCCCGGCAACAATCCTGCCTGATATCCCGCACTTCTTCACCGAGCGGGGCGGCGACTACACGCCGGCAAACTACGACCGGAAGTTCCACGGCCCGGTCAGCGCGCGGACGGCGCTCGGCTGCTCATACAACGTGCCCGCGGTCCGGGTTGCGGAGGAGATCGGACCCGAGTTGCTGCTGGCGACGCTGCGCCGGGTCGGGATGACGAGCCTGGACAAGGACGCAACCCACTACGGGCTCGCCCTCGCGCTCGGGGTCGGCGACGTGCCGCTGCTCCAGCTTGTCAATGCGTACCGGGTCCTGGCCAACTCCGGCGAGTTCGCGCCGGCCCGCGTAATCCGGTCGGCCCGCGACAACCGGGGGGACGATATCCCGCTGTCCCGGGAAGGGCCGGTCCGCGTGCTCAGCCCGGTGGCGGTGTTCCTGGTGACGAACATCCTGTCCGACAACGACGCGCGGGCACCGGCGTTCGGCGAGTTCTCGTGCCTCTGCCTCGGGTTCCCGTGCGCGGTAAAGACCGGGACGTCAAAGGATTTCCGGGACAACTGGGCCGTGGGGTACACGAACGACTACGTCGCCGGCGTCTGGGTCGGCAACTTCGACGGCTCGCCGATGCACCGGGTCTCGGGCGTCACCGGGGCCGGGCCGCTGCTACGCGACGTGATGCTGGCGCTGCACGACGTGGAGCCGGGCGGATTCACCGAGCCGGAAGGAATCGTCCGGTGCCGGGTCTGTCCGAAGTCGGGGCTGCTGCCCGGGCCGCACTGTCCCAACAGTGTCGTCGAGTTGTTCGCCGGGGAGAATGCGCCGCACGAAACCTGCGACGTGCATCAACTGGTGACAGCAGACCGGGTAATCGAAGTCTACCCGCCGGCGTACTGGGCGTGGATGGAGCAGAACGGACTGGAGTTGCCGCCGGTGAGATCGCGCGAGCACGCGGCTCGGACCGGACCAGCCGTCCTGTTCCCGGACCGGGGCGACGTGTTCAAGATCGACCCGGACGTCGCGCGGGAATCCCAGTCGATACTGCTCAAGGCAGTGGTGCCGGCCGGCGAAGACGAAGCGACCTGGGTGATGGACGGCAAGGAACTGGCCCGGGTGGACCGGCCGTTCACCCTGTTCTGGGGCCTGGAGCCGGGACGTCACCGGGTCAGGGTCAAGGCCGGTGGCAGTGCCAGCGAGGAAGTCGGGTTCCTCGTGATGCCCTAGGTGTCCGGCGGCGGGTCGAGCCAGCCGCCCGCTTCGAGCAGATGGTAGAGCACGATTGCGGCCGCAGTCGCGACATTGACCGAGTTCTTGAACCCGAAGACCGGTATCTCCACCACGTCATCACAAAGCCGCAGCACGGACTGGGACAGCCCGAGCGCTTCGTTGCCGAAGACGACCGCGACCGGGAACCGGTATTCGAGCCGGTGGTAGGCAACCGCGTTCCTCGCCGTCTCGACGCCGACAATCCGGACTCCCTCGGTCTTGAGTTGCTTCAGGGCAGCGGTCGTTTCCTCGAACCTGCGCCACGGAACCGAATCGGTCGCCCCGAGCGCGGTCTGTTCGAGTTTGTGGTGGGGCGGGCAGGCGGTATACCCGCAGGGGATGACCTCGGCGATCCGGGCCGCGTCAGCCAGGCGGAAGATCGAGCCGGTATTGAAAGCGCTGCGCAGGTTGTCGAGCACGACGTGAATCGGTCTTCGTTCGAGCTTCCGGAACTCATCCGGCGGGAGCTGCGAATCGCGGGACTTGACGTCATAGAAAGTCTCGATACCGTCCGGCGCGTTCCAACCCCGCAGCGAACGACCTCTGCCCGCCGGCTTGCCCCGGGTGGCGGCGGGGTGCGGCACCGGGCCGGCGAGCAGCGCAGTCTGCGCCGCTTTGTTGCAGACCTGAATCAGGTCAAGGGCCGAGCCGAAGTCGCTTCCCGATGCGACTATCCCGTGGCGGGGCCAGATGACGGCGAGGTTCTTCTCAAACGCGCGGGCGGTGGCGGACGCCAGTTGCTTTGAGCCGGGCTCCATGAAAGGCAGGGCCGCGAGCCGGTCGCGGAGCGGTGCCATCTCGGAGTGCATCCGGAGCAGGAGCGCGACCAGCGACTGCGGCTCCGGGTAGCGGTGCGACAACGCGACCAGGTGAGTGGGATGGGTGTGAACCAGGGCGCGGTGTTCGGGCCGGCGTTCGGCAAGTACGGCATGGACTGCGAGGTGGGCGGGCAGTTCGCTCGATGGCATGCCCCGCCCCGCGGTGCGGTACGCAGAGCCTTCACGGTCGAATGCGAGCAGACAGAGTCCGGGCAGCGGGTCTGCCGCGATGCCGCGCATCCTGGTGCCCGCGGCGGTGATGAGGATTCCGGCCGACCCCAGCGACGGCAGCGGTTCCGGGATTCGAGCCTGTGGGTCGGTGAGTTCGGGCGCGGCGTCGAGCCGGTACGAAAGATTGCCGGCGTTGGCTTCGGCCCAGCCGCTGTCTGCGAGTCCGGCCGCGACTTGCCTGATGCCGCTGAGCAGCGGGGCGGCGACCCGGACAAGGGCCGTATCATCGGTCGGAGAAGAGTCGCTCATCGGGTGATTCCGGATTCTATGTTGCCTTGTTGCTGCCGGCTGTCAAGCAATAGCCGGGTTCGGCTTGACCGGGCGTGAGGCCGGGCTATGCTCTTCCGATGAAAGGAGATTCCAAATGACCAAATGGGAATATGCGTTGTTCAATATCGATATCCACATGAGCCCGGTGCTGAAGATGTCCCGCTGGGGAGTGGAAGTTCCCGGCGAGAAGAAGCCGCGCAATACGAGGGAAGGCGTTGAGGACTACTTGTGCGACTACGGTGCCGAAGGATGGGAACTGGTTGGTGTCAGCACCGGTTCGAACCGCGACGGCATTATCAGTAAGGCGGTGTTGTACTTCAAGCGTCCGCTGACCGCAGAACGGGAGGCCGAGCGCGCCGCGAAGCGGAAGGCGCAGGCCGAGGCGGCGGCGGCGAAGAAGAAGAAATTCACGGGCTAGAACTGCGCCATGCGGTTGAACTGGGTTGACCTGCTTACGATCGGGCTGATTGCCACGGTCGGGGCGTTCCAGTTCCTGCGTGGGATCAAGAACTTCTCGCAGATACTGTACGAAGCGCTACTCCTGATTGTGGCTCTGGTCGCGGCGACTGCGCTGTCCGAGCCGCTGGGCAATGCGCTCGGGGTATCCCGGGTGCTTGTGTACATCATTGCCTTTGTCGTACTGGGTATGCTTGGCATCCTGCTGGCGACCACGCTGAACAAGTTCATGGCGTTCGACCTCGGGGTATTCAACTACCTGTTTGCGATGCTGTTCGGAGTGGTCAGCGGCTGGGTAATCGGTCACACGGTCCTGCGGTCGCTCACGGCAATCTACAACCCCGGGCTTCATTTGGCAATCAGGAAGTCATGGATGGCGAGCCAGGTGCTTCATTTCGGAGCTTTCTGGGAGCTACTGGCCATCCTGCGGATTGCCCGCTGGCGCGGGTTCTGACCGGACGATTTCCGGACGCAAACTTGCGGGCCGCAACGTGAAGTTGCGGCCCGTGGTGTCGATACGTTTCTTCAGGCGACCGTCAGGTCGACCTTGACCCAGGGCAGGACGCCGGTGCCGGTATCCATCGTCTCGCGGCTGACCGCGCTGATATTCTTCAGCAGGTCCAGCGCGTTGCCCTTGATGCTCCAGCGTCCCGGCTCGGGCATGGCCGTGAATCGGCCGTTGCGGATGACCCGTCCGACGAAGAGCGTGTTGGCGAAATCCCCGGTTGTCCGGTTCGCGGTGTGGAACCCGAGCAGGTACTTGACGAGCAACCCGCGCTTGATGCCTTTCATCATGCTTGCGAGCGGAGTCCTGCCCGGCGCCATGAAGAGGTCGTTGGCGCCGCACCGGACCGGGGCCTCATGGGGTTCCTCGATCAAGACCGGCCGGCGCCGGCCGTTGCCGGTTGACTCGACTTTGTCCCGGACCGCGGACGCCCGGTCGTAGAGGTAGGTCAGCAGCACCCCGTCGCGGATGACCAGCGTCTTCCGGGCCGGCGTGCCTTCGTCGTCGGTCGGGAACGTATGGCCGGACCAGGGTGCGGTCGTGTCGTCCCACAGGGTAACCAGGTCCGATGCCACCCGTGCACCCTGCCGGTACTTCGACATCCCGGCCTGGACGGTCGAGGCGTATATCTGCTCGCAGACCAGGTTGCGCAGGAACCCTTCAAGCATCATCGGGTGGATAATCATCGGTACGACTTTGCCCCTGACGCCTTCGGATTCCGGTGAAGCCTTGCGCTTCGGGATCGAGCGGGCGAGGTCCGCGCCCAGCTTCGCCACGCCGACGAGGTCGGGCAGCCGGCGGCTCGCGCGGTAGTCGAAGTCCCGGGAATCGCATTCGATGAAAGCCGTGAAGCTGGTCCGCTCGGCGACGGCGACACTGCGGCTGTGCATCGTCGCGACCAGCCGCTCGCCGGTGCTGACCGTGATGCCGCCTTCCAGGTTCTCGACCCGCTTCGTAGCGTAGGCCCGCGCAATCATATCGCGGCAGACTTCCTTGACGCTGTTCGGGTTATCAGCCAGTTTGGCAACTTTCGGGTCGCGCAGCTTCAGTTTCTTCGCGGCCCGGGGGACAGGCGCGAATCCCTTGAATGGAGCCGGACCGGCTTTGGCCAGCGCGGCGTGGATTCCTTTCCGCAGCATCCCGACGTCCGGCTCGGTCAGCGGCACATAGCCGAGCCGCCCGCCTTTCATCACCCGCACGCCGGCGGTGAAGATGCCTTGGTCCAGCTTGAGGCTGATGTCCTTGCGCTCGATTTCCGCGCTCAGGGTGCGGGTATTCGACAGCAGCAGTTCCATGTCGTCGAGCTTGAGTGTTGCTCCGAGACTGACGGCCTTCCTGGCGAACTGTTCAAGTTTCATGATCTACCCCTGTACTGAAAGACCGACATGCTCGTTATTCCTGATTCGGGTCCAGGTCGGCCCGCCGTCGCCGACGAATTTGGTCTGGCCCTTGCCGCAGAACCCGACGTCGGCGACCCCGACCGGCCCGGCGAACCCGTCGACGTAGCGCAGGGCGTACATCGTCCGGGCGCTGAAATTGGACGGCTTGACCGCCTTCGTAATCCTGCCGTTCTCGACCAGGTAGCCGATCTGGACCGAAGACGACATCCCGTCCTTGGAGACCGCGCCGCCGGTCGTGCCGATGAGGATGACGCCCCGCTTGACGTCCTTGATCAACGCCTTCAGGCTCCGCTTCCAGTTCTCCCTGGTCGCGGGCATGATGTAGGTGTTCGACATCCGCGGGATGCGCGGGTCGCCGAGCGCGCTGAACGCGCCGCCGTTCGGTTCCCGACCGAAATAGGCCGCGGTCTCGCGATTCAGAATCATCCCGGTGACCTTGCCGTTCGTCGCCAGCATCTTGGTCTGCACCGGCACGCCCTCGTCGTCGATGTACTCGGTGCCGAACCCGTCGGTGAAGTCGCCGGCGAGCAGGCCGTCGATGATGTGCACGTCGTCGCACGCCACCTCGCCGCGCGGCTTCCCGTCCTTGTTGATGATGCCCGACCCGCCGGACTTGACGATATCCGCCTCGAAGTTATGGCCCAGCGCCTCGTGGACGAAGACGCCGGCGGTCGTGTAGTGCAGGATCATGTGGCTGAGCTTCTTCACCCGGGCAGGGGAGAGGCTGATCGCGTCCTGCAGTTCGACCGCGCGCTCGAACCAGTGGGCCAGCGCGCTCTTCGTCGCCGGGGTCAGGGCGAACCGGCCGGCCCGGGTCTTCCTCACGTAATCGGTATACGGACGGACGTTGCCGAGCCGGGCCCGGGTCTGGGTCATCCGGCCGTCCCGGCCCTTGACTTTCGTAATGACCTGGAGGAACGTGCGGGGCAGGACCTGGGTCTTGAATACCCCGTCGGTATCCCCGATCGCCTTCTCCTCGCGCTGAGAGAAGAACCAGAACTCGGGCTTCACTTCGATTCCCTTGCGGGCGTGCTTCCGTTCGGTCTCTCTTGCCAGTGCCCGGATGCCCCGGACCAGGCCGTGGAAAATCTTATCGGCCGGCAGGACCCTCGGGGTCAGGACCCCGTAGCGGAGACGGGTCGGGTTTGGAATCGGGGCAAGCCGCACCGGCTTCCCGGGCGGGGGCGCGGCCCGCAGCAGCTTCATGCCGCTGTCAACCGCCTGCTTGATCGACGCAAAGTCCAGGGTCCCGACCTTGATTTCGGCCTTCTTGCCCTTGTTCAGCAGCCGGAGCTGCGCCCGCGAGCGGACAATGAACGGCTTCGCAATCAGGGCATCGGGAAGCTGCTGGACTTCAATCTTGATCTCCCGTTCGAACAGCAGGTCGGCATACTCGGCCTGTGTCTTCGCGTATTTCATGGCTCGGGCAAAGAGCTTTCTGACTTCGGGTTCATTGGCTATTTTCGGTGGCATACGGGGAGTATAGGCAATCCACGCGGATGTTCAAGGCGGAGAATCAGCCGGGCGCAGAACCGCCGGGGCGGACCAAAACACCAAGGCAGAGAAAACAACCGCCAAGAACGCCAAGCGCGTCAAGGCTGAGGAGCGGAGCGGAGAGGATAAACACCAAGGTACCACGAGCACGAAGAGGAAGTAACCACAGATGGACACGGATGGACACAGATGATGGCGGGAATCCGAATTCGGCAATCGCCATTCGGAATTCGCCATTGTCTTGGCCGCCAAGAGACAGGAACTGTCACCCCGACCGAAGCGGAGGGGTCTCTCAGGTTGCGTCATTGCGAGGCCGCCGAAGGCGGGCGCGGCAATCTTCCTCGGTCGGTTATGGAGTGCGGCCGCGAAGCTGCCGCTTTTCCTTTCCCGAAGCGACGCCACGGAGAACCAAAGCGGCAGCCCTGCTGCCGCAGTCCAAATTCCGCAACCCGGCATTCGGCATTCCCTGATGGTCTGCAATCACCAGTCTGGAATCCGCAATCCCTTGAACCCTCGGACCCTTGACCCCTTGGACCCTTCCGTCCTCTGCCGTCAGCGCGTCAGGATGACCTTGTGGACGCTTGACGCCTGACGCTCGACGCTCGACGCCGGACGCATGAAATACACCCCAGGAGCGAGGTGGCGGACGTCGTTCTCACCCGGTTGCAGGGCCATCACCTTGCGGCCAGCGGAATTCAGAAGGACGAACTCAGATTTCAGATTGCAGATTTCAGATTGCAGATTGAGCACCCCGCGTACGATGGTGGCCCCGGCCGGCTCAAAGGCAACCGGCGGCTTCGGTTCCGCAATCGCGATTTTCCCGGCCGAGTCGGTCTTGATGAGATAGACATCCTCACTGCCGCCGCCGAAGGACGTGCTCCAGCCGGCAACGGCGAAACCGCCATCCGTGGTCTGCGTCACCGAGTAGCCGTGGTCCATGTCCGCACGGCCGAAGGTCCGGGTCCACGCGGTGTCGCCCGAGGCGTCGGTCCTGATAAGATAGACGTCCTGGTGGCCGGCGCCGAAGGAGAAGGTGTAGCCGGTGATGATGTAGCCGCCATCAGTGGTCTGCGCCACCGAGTAGCCCACGTCGGTGTTCGTGCCGCCGAAGGTCCGGGTCCACGTGGCGTCGCCGGTCGCATTGGTCTTGATGAGCCAGACGTCCTTGCAGCCGGCGCCGAAGGACTCGGTGCTGCCGGTGATGATGTAGCCACCATCCGCGGTCTGCGCCACCGCGCGAATCTCGTCGTTGGCCGCGCCGCCATGGGTCCGGACCCACGTGGTGTTGCCCGACGCGTTGGTCTTGATGAGCCAGCCGTCGTCGCCGCCTGCGCCGAAGGACCGGGTGTAGCCGGCGATGACGTACCCGCCGTCCGCGGCCTCCGTCACCGCGTAGCCGTAGTCTTTGTACTCGCCGCCGTAGATCCGGGTCCAGATGGTGTCGCCCAGGGCGTCGGTTTTGATGAGCCAGAAGTCTTCGTTGCCGGCACCAGCGGATTTGGTCCAGCCGGCGATGACGTACCCGCCGTCCGTGGTCTGCGCCACCGAGCGGCCGCCGTCGTAGTTCGCGCCGCCATAGGTCCGGGTCCACATGGCATCACCGGTCGAGTCGGTCTTGATGAGCCAGACGTCGTAGCTGCCGGCGCCGAAGGACTGGGTGCCGCCGGTGATGACGTAACCGCCATCCGTGGTCTGCGCCACCGAGTAGGTCATGTCGTTGGACGTGCCGCCATAGGTCCGGGTCCAGATGGTGTCGCCGTATGCGTCGGTCTTGAGGAGCCAGGCATCGGACCAGGTGGTAGCGGAACCGGTTTGGCCGGCGATGACGTAGCCGGTGTCCGTGGTCTGCGCCACCGAGTGTCCGCGGTCGGCGAAGCCGCCGCCGTAGGTGCGCTGGAACCTGACCTGCGCCGTCAGCGGCGCGGCGAGGACAAGGATGAAGAACGTTGCTGACAGCAAACCGAGCATGGATATTTTTCTCATGCGCTTAGTGTGGCAATGAACGGCAGGAAGTCAAGGGCGGAGGGAAGGGGGAACCGCCAAGGTCGCCAAGTACGCCAAGGTTGAGGAGCGGAGCGGGGAGGAGTCTTACCACAAAGACTCACTATGTCAAACAGAGTTTGATGTTA
>CBDUVZ010000093.1:0-11799 GCA_965370805.1 uncultured bacterium
GTTTGAGCGCGCGGGTCTGCCGGATTTGCCGGGAGTTGTGCGTGCCGAAAGATGACGTGCCGCGTTTCCTGGAGTTCGCCGGGCGGCTGCTGGTCGCCTGGCCCGGAGCGCATCCGGCATGAGGCGGTTCAGTTGCGTGCCGACGCTGCGGAATCGGTCGTTCCTGCGCCGGGACGCGGATGAGTTGCAGATAGCAGTGCGGACGCTTTGCTGCATCGCGGGCGTGTCGGTAGCGTTTTTCGCCGCCTACCAGCGGTTCGCGTCGAAGATGAACACGGCCCGGGCCACGTTGAGCCATCCGGAGACCGTGGCCCTGGCGCGGTGCGCGGTTGCCGGCGCGGCGAAGTCCGGACTCGACCCGGAGATGCTGCGCCAAATTCTGTTCGCGGAGTTCAGCCTGCGGCTTGATGGCGCGGCGGACCCGGCAGTGCTGGTCGCGGCTTGAGAACATGAGGAAATGGCGAATGGCGAATGTAGATTGTCGAATTGAAGGAGGAGGGGCCTGTGTTGTCCGGCGGCGCAGGTTTGAAACAAGAGCCGGTGGATTGCGAAACAAAGGAGTGCAGAATGCACAAAGTCACCTCCAGTGACAAACGGACTGCACGCTGGAATCGCAAATACGACCCTGAACGGATCAAGCAGATCAACGAGGAAGGGAAGCCCGAGTACCTTGCCGCGATGGCTGCGGTCAATATCGACATCGAACAGATGGAAGTATCGACCAAGACAATCCTGAACGTTCAGGGCGTATCCGTGGCCGAAGTCGCCAACTATCTGGCTTTCGCGCGCGAGCTCTGGAAGAAGAGCCGGAAGTACAGTGCGGCGGCGCTGGCACGGGAAGCACAGACCCTGGTAGATAAGTGGGTTTCACGCGGCATGACAGCGTCCGTGTGCGAAGCCATCCGGTTCGGGGTCTTCGGGATTTCAGCACCAGTCGGTCCGTAATCGAACGTCACATAAGCACAAAACCAGCAGGGCGGGGAAACCCGCCCTGCTGAATTTGAGATTGTAGATTGCAGATTGAGGAAGCGGACCGGAATTGACCACGGATAAACACGGATGGACACTGATGAAGGCGGAAGCCAGGAGCTAATGGGCTGGGGGACACGATCCTTATCCCCAGGGCGGGATAAGGTCATGTCCCCGATGCGTTCCGGAATGCAGAAGTCAGAGTGAGGATGCGGAAGCCGGTCGGGTCGGTTCTATTCCGGGACTTGGCGGATTGAGTCGATGACTGTGCCGTCTACCCATTTGACGACTGCGACTGTCTTGTCACCGAGCCTGGGCCTGGTCGGTTTGCCGCAGAGGGATTCGACTTCGGCTTTGATCTCTTCGATGGTGCGGAGCGGAAGGTCTGTGCCTTTGACCGCGGCGAGCAGGTCCTGGCGCTTCGGGTTGATGGCGATGCCGCGTTCGGTCACGATGACGTCAATCAGGTCGCCCGGACCGCAGATGGTGGTTACTTCGTCGACGATGACCGGGATGCGGTCGCGGAATGAGGGTATCGGCAGGATTGCGCATTTGGCGGCGAGGCAGTTCTGCCAGCCGCCGATGCCGTGCAGGAGCATGCCGTCAGAGTGGGTGACGACATTGGCGTTGTAGCTGGTATCGACTTCGGTCGCGCCGAGCACCACGACGTCGAGCATCGGGGCGAAGTTGCCTTTGCCGTGGAAGTTGTAACTGGTGAACGGGCTGGTGTTGACGTGTCCTTCGTTTTCGCGCATGGACCGGACGCCTTCGAGGTCAAAGGTCTGGCCGTCGAGGATGTAGTCGGTGAGTCCCTGTTCGAGCATGTCCACGGTGTAGGTTGTGCTTCCGCCGCGGATGAACCGGGCTTTGACCCCGGCTTCTTTCATCATGTCGCGGAGGAAGATGGAGAAGGCGAGCGCAGTTCCACCGGCCCCGCCCTGGAAGCTGAATCCGTCTTTCATGATTCCGGCTTCCTTGACGAACCGGGCGGTCATCTCGGCAATCAGCAGCCGGTCGGGACTGCGGGTTATCCTGGTTGTGCCGGAGACAATCTTTTCCGGGATTCCGACCTGGTCCACTTCGACCACGAAGTCGACGTTGTTGCCCTGAATCTGCCAGGGGATGCAGGGGAAGGGCACGATGTTATCGGAGACGACCACGACCCGGTCGGCGTACATCGAGTCGGCCAGCGCGAAGCCGAGGAGCCCGCAGGCGGAGGGGCCGCGGTCCCCGGTCGCGTTGCCGAACGGGTCCACGGTGGGCGCGGCGATGACCGCGATGTCGATGTGGACTTCGCCGTCCTGGATCGCCTGCCAGCGGCCGCCGTGGGACCGGAGTACTCCGAGGCCTTTCATGTGGCCGCGACTGCAGTACGCGCCGAGCGGGCCGTTCATGCTGCCTTCGACGCGGCGGACCACGCCGTTCTTCATGTGTTCGATGACCGGTTCGTGGCAGGGGAACGACGCGCTCGGGAACCAGACGAGGTCTTTGACCCCGAGTTCGGCCGCGGCGTCGAATACCCGGTTGGCGACCAGGTCGCCGTTGCGGAAGTGATGGTGGGTGGAGATTGTCATCCCGTCGCGCAGTCCCGCCTGCTTGAGCGCGGTCTTGATGTCGGCCACGCGTTTGTCGCCGCTGTCGGGATAGTGGACGCAGGATTCGATTCGGGGAGCGACTTTGCGGCCGTCGGGCAGGTGCTTGCCGACGCCTTTGAACGGTACGGCCGGCGTGCCGTTGACTTCGGTCGGGACCATGCGACCGATTGCGTTCTTGACCATTTGCTGGGCCATAGGTTACCTCGTTTCTTCGTCGCGCCAGTTTGGGGCGAGCAGTCCGGCGGCGATTGCCGCGTCAACGGTCTTCAGTGCCCGCTTGACGACCGGCGGGTCGATCATCTTGCTGCCGAGCGCGACCACGCCCAGGCCTTTGTCCTGAGCTTCGGCGTAGGCGCGGGCGATGCGGGTGGCCCGGGCGATTTCGGCTTCGGTCGGGGCAAAGGTCTCGTGGACTACTTGAATCTGCCGGGGATGGATGCAGCCTTTGCCTTCGAAGCCGAGGCCTTTGGCTTCGCGCACGCTGGCGCGGAGCCCGTCCACATCGGCCACGTCGGAGAAGACGGTGTCGATTGCCTGGACCCCGGCGGCCCGGGCGGCGTTGACCACCTGGGACCTGGCCCAGAAGCTCTCGCGGCCTTTCACGGTGCGCTGGGTGCCGAGGTCCGCGGTGTAGTCTTCAAGGCCGATAGTGAGTGCTACGACGCCGGGTGAGGCCGAGGCGATTTCATACGCCCGGATGACGCCGAGCGCGCTTTCGACAATCGGCATGAGGAAGACCGGGGATTCCGTTTCGCCGGTCAGCGGCGTGCCGGTGCCTTTCCGGCTCCAGATGTCCCTGATTCGGTCGGCGGTTTCGCGCACCTGGTCCGGGCTTTCGCACTTGGGAATCAGGACCAGGTGGAGGTTGTGGGGGACAAGGTGTTCGAGTTCGTCAAGCCCGCGGGGGAACTGGTTGATTCTGACCATCCGCTCGCTGGGGCCGAAGTCCAAGGTGAGCAGCGCGTTCCGGACCAGCATGAGCGCCGCGTCCTTTTCCGTTGGGGCGACCGAGTCTTCGATGTCGAGGATGACCGCGTCCGGGTGGTGGAGTCCGGCATTGAGCATGTACTTCGGCTCGTTGCCGGGAAGGTAGAGGCGGGAGCGGCGCCAGCGGTCCCGGGAAGTCGTGGCCCGGGCTTTCTGTCCGGGTTCGGGGAGACCGGCGGGCAGGTCGCGGTCAGGCAGGGCGCGCCGCGCCGCGGCTTCGACGCGGGCCGCAATCACGAACGGCAGTGCCCCGTGGTCCTCGATTTCGACGCGCGCGTTCTCGATGCCGAGTTGCTGCAACAACCCGGTCACCTGGGACCGGATCGATTCCTCGTAGAGGAATGCGACTCTGCTGGTGAGGTTCAGCTTGAGTCCGCCGGATTCTGTCGGTTCGATTGAGACCCAGCAGTCGGAGCGGACGTCCTTACCGCGTTTGCCCGCGGCTCCCGAAGCGCTCATCATTTCTCCTTCTTGTTTCGGGCCAACCGGGAGCGGGTGTAAGCAAGCAGCCCGCCGGCGGCCCGGATTTCCAGTATCTCGGGCGGGAGTTGCGGGAATGTGAACTCCCGGTCAGCTACCCTGATGCGGCCGCGTTCCGGGTCCGGTTCAACCGCAGCCCCGGGCCGGTACGCGGCAACCGCGTCCGGGCATTCAATCAGCAGCAGCCCCTGGTTGATAGCAGCCCGGTAGAAGATGCGGGCGAAGCTCTTGGCTACTACCGCTTCGACACCGACCGCTTTCAGCCCGACGACCGGCTGTTCGCGGGAGCTTCCGCACCCGAAGTTCGTGCCGGCAAGGATGATGTCCCCGGGCTTCACGCCCGCGGCGAATTCGGGGTCGAGGTCTTCGAGCAGGTGGGGTCTGATTTCATCCGGGGTGGAACAGGTGTAGGTGTACTTGCCCGGGAAGAGCATGTCGGTATTCACGTCGTTTCCATAGGCCCAGACTTTCATGCTATACCTCGCGCGGGTCGGTTATCCGCCCGGTCAGGGCCGAGGCGGCGACGGTTGCCGGACCGGCAAGGAGAATCTCGGCATCCTTGCAGCCCATCCGGCCTTTGAAGTTGCGGTTCGCGGTTGAGAGGCATTTCTCGCCCGGTGCGAGTGCGCCCTGGTGCGCACCAAGGCAGGGCCCGCAGCCCGGCGGCAGCAGCACCGCGCCGGACTCGACGAGCGTGTCGATGTAGCCGGCAGCGAGCGCCGCCCTGAGTACTGTCCGGGAAGCGGGCAGGATGAGCAACCTGGTGCCGGCGGCGACCCGCTGACCTTTGAGGATGCCGGCAGCGATAGCGAAGTCGCTGAGCCGGCCGTTGGTGCAGGTGCCGATCAGGCACTGCTCGATCTCCATGCCGGCCAGTTCGGTCACCGGGCGGTAGTTGTCAACTTTGTGCGGGGCTGCAATCGCGGGAACGATTTCCGCCAGGTCGAACGTGGACTCCTGCCGGTATCCGGCCCCGTCGTCGGCCCAGACCGGTTCGTACGAATCGGGCGCGACGCCGATTGAATCCAGGTAGGCTCTGGTGACTTCGTCGGCCGGGAATGCGGCGTTCTTCGCGCCCATCTCCACACCCATGTTGGCGATAGTGAACCGTTCGTCGAGGCTGAGGTCTGCCGTGTCCCCGTGGAATTCGACCGAGCAGTAGCCGGCACCGTCGGCTTTCAGCCTGCCGATGATTGTCAGGATGAGGTCCTTGGCCGTGACCATGCGGGGGAGACGGCCGCGCAGGTTGATTTTGATTGATGGGGGAACCCGGAACCAGGTCTCCCCGGTCAGGAGCAGGGCCGCGGCTTCGGTCCGGTCGATGCCGGTCGCGAACGCGTTGACCGCACCGTAGGAGCAGGTGTGCGAATCCGAGCCGACCGCAAGCATGCCGGGAAGCACCAGGCCCTGCTCGATCATTACCTGGTGACAGACCCCGGTGCCGATGTCGAAGAACCGGCTGATGTGGTGCTGTTTGACGAATGCCCGGATCTGTTTGTGGTTCTGCGCCGACTTCTCACTGGCCGCGGGGATGATATGGTCCAGGACGATGACCGGCAGTTCCGGGTCGGCGATGCCGTACCGGCCGAGCTCCTCCGCGACTTTGGCGGTGATTGCCGCGGCGTTGTCGTGCATCAGGAGCCGGTCCGGCCGGCACGTCACGACCTGGCCCGGCACGACGCTTGTGTTGCCGGACTTGCGGGCCAGTATCTTCTCAGCGAATGTCAGTGCCATTACTGTTTTGCCTTCAGCCCGGGATTATACTCACTGGCCGCAAGCGGGCAACCCCGGAAAGTGGTTCTTGACAGTCGGGCGCTGCCGGATAAGGTGGATGCAATGGAATTCTTTGCAGGTCTTTTCGCCCTCAGTCTGGGCTGGTTCTGGTTCAGCCTGGTTTTCCTCACTTCGCTAATAAGCCTTGCCTCGACCGCGCTCTGGATATGGATTCTGGTTGAGGTACTGGTTCGGGAGACGGACAAGGAGAACAACAAGCTGATCTGGGTGCTCGTAGTCCTCCTGACCGGCTGGATCGGGGCTGTCATCTACCTGTTTGTCCGCCGGCAGAAGCGCATCGAGGAAATCGGCAAGTAGAGCCGCAGCCGAGCGCGGTCAGTCGCCGGATGCGAGCAGGTCTCCCCGCTGATAGATTGCCAGTTGGACCGGGGAGAAGCCCCGGCCGCTGACTTTCTTTTCCGAACCCGGGAGCGCGATCTCGCCGGTAGTCAGGTCAACGCTGATTTCATCCCCGTCGTTGAGGCCGGATTCCACCAGGTCGGCAATCATCACCGGGACCCCGGCATTGACTGCGTTGCGGAAGTAGATCGACCCGAACGACCGGGCGACAATCAGGCTGATGCCCAGGGCTTTGAAGCAGTCGACCGCCTGCTGGCGCGAGCTGCCGGCCCCGAAGTTGCTGCCGGTGACGATGATATCGCCCGGCTTCGCCTGCGGCGCGAATTCCTCCCGGCCTTTCAGGTTGCCGAATGCGTACTGCCCCATCTCTCGGATGTCGGTGACCGCCAGGTGACGGTTGTGGAAGATCATGTCGGTGTCGATGTCGTCCTGGTTGACGACCCAGATCCGTCCCCGGATTCGAGTGGGCCTGGGACCGGGTCTGGGTTCGGCATGCCCAGGGGTTTCTGCCGGTGCCGGCGGTATGGTGAAGACCGCGGGTTTGTCCGGGATTGTGCTCGCGGTTACGATTGCCCCGGCAACCGCGGACGCTGCAACCGTTGCCGGTGAGGCCAGGAATACGTCGCCCTTGCCCTGCTTGCCCGGGAAGTTGCGGTTCCCGGTCGATACGGTCGTCTCACCCGGCCCGTTCTGGCCAATCTGTCCGGCCGCGCACCCGGCACAGCCGGCGTTGCCGAGCAGGACCCCGGCCTGCTTGAACACTTCGACAAGCCCGAGACTCAGCGCTTCCTGCCAGATACGGTCGGTTGACGGGACGACTTTGAGCACCACCCCCGGCGCGACTTTGCGGCCCCGGAGGATTTCGGCTGCGGCCTTGAGGTCTTCGAGCCGGCCGTTGGTGCAGGACCCGATGAACGCGGAGTCGATCTTCCGGCCCGCGATATCCGCAACCGGGATAACGTCTTCCGGATGTCCGGGTCGGGAAATCATTGGGCAGAGGCTACTTATATCGATTTCCTCGATTCGTTCGCAACTCGCGTCCGGGTCCGCGAGCACCGTTTTGAAACTGCGGCCGGCCTGCTTCCCGCAGTAGTCGAGTACGTCCCGGTTCGGCGGGATGATGACGGCGATTGCGCCCGTCTCGGTGGCCATCGACGATATTGTGATGCGGGCATCCAGGCTCAGGTTGTCGACTACTTCTCCGGACAACTCGGCCACGCAGCCAAGCAGGCCGTGGGCACCGAGATGCCTGAGTATGGCAAGTACGATATCCTTGGCCAGTGCTTCCGGGCCGGGTCGGCCTTTAAGAATCACCTTGACGGTTCGCGGGGTCTCGAACCAGACTTTGCCGCGAGCGAACGCACAGGCGATATCGCGGTCACCCATGCCCTGGCCGAAAGCACCGACAGCACCGATGATATTGGCGTGCGAGTCGGTGGAGACGAGTGTCTCGCCCGGCCCGACCAGGCCCAGGTCGATTGCCAGGTGGGTGCCGATTCCCCGGTCGATGTCGAATACCCTGATACCGCGGCGCCGGGCGAACACCCGGCACAACTGCTGGTTGGCGGCGTAGCGCTGGTCCGAGCCGCCCGGGTTGCAGTCGAACGTGAAGAACGTCCGCTCCGGGTCGTCGAGCGAGAGTCCGTTTTCCTCGATGTTCTTGACCACACTGGCCCCGCCGAAATCCCGCGCCAGCCGCGCGTCGATTCCCAGTTCGACAACGTCTCCGGGCTTCGGGGTCTGACCGCAATGGGCGGCCAGTATCTTCTCGATAACCGTGCTGCCCATGGTTACTGAATCAGGCTGCCATTGGCGAGCATGACCAGGGGGTTGAACGTCGCGTAGTCGGCCTGGTGGATGAGGACCGTTTCGACTGTCTGGGGCCGACCCTCGCCTTCCTTTGCGTGGCAGGCGATGCAGTTCACCAGTTCATCGGGCAGCCCGGCCCGGGCCGCGAGGATTGCGCCCGAGATTGGGTGCCGCGTGCACATCCCGCTGCGGCTCTTGCGATAGCCGCCCTTGCCGTCGGGTTCGATCTCCAGCAGCTTGCCGACGTCGTGGAGCAGACCGCCGGCAATCAGCCGGTCCATATCGATCTTGTACGGTACCTTGGCGTACGCATCGTGCTGGGCTTCGGCGAGTCCCACCGCGCCCTCGGTTACGGCGAGCGTGTGCTCGATGATGCCGATCTCCTTCGCGTCGGTCAGCAGGGTGAACGGGAGCTTGTGCAGGGCCTCAATGCTTTCCCAGCCGCCCCGGGTGCAGGCGTCCACCCAGACCTTGACGGTCTTCTCGCGGAGCTTCTTGTTTTCGATTCCGGCCAGTTGCTCACGGAACACGCCCTCGATGTCTTTCGGTGTAATCATGATGACCTCACAGTGCGGCGATGACAGCGTCGGTCATCTCCCGGGTGTTCGCCGCGCCCCGGCTTGCGACGTCAGGCCCGCCCTTGAGGCGGAGCATGTCATAGGTGCGCGTCCCGGCTTCACTGATGACCTTGCTGATTGCGCTGCGGACCCGGGTTGCTTTTTCGGTCTCGCCGATATGGTCGAGCAGCATGCAGGCGGACAGGATCATCGCAATCGGGTTGACGATTGACGGCTCCAGTTCCTGGTACTTGGGCGCGGAGCCGTGGGTCGGCTCGAAGACCGCGACTTCCTGCCCGATATTGGCCGAGCAGGCGAAACCGAGCCCGCCGACCAGACCGGCAAATCCGTCGGAGACGATGTCGCCGAACATGTTGCCAGCAACGATGACCCCGTAATCCTCCGGGTTCTTGGTCAGCCACATCATCTGGGCGTCGATGTTCGTGTGCCAGAGCGCGATTCCCGGGAAACTAGCGGCCGCTTTCCTTGCCTCGTCCTCCATCATCCCCGAAGTCTCGCGGATGACGTTCGGTTTCTCGCAGACCGTGACCGACTTGTACCCGAACTCCTTCGCGTGCTCGAATGCGGCCCGGACGATTCGGGCGCAGGCCGGTCGGGTGAAAATACGGCAGGAGATGGCCAGGTCGGCCGACGCCGTGTCCGCGTAGTTCCTCATCTTCGGATGGGTCTGAAGCGCGGTCCGCACTTCGTCCGGCGGGTTGGTCCACTCGACGCCGCTGTACAGGCCTTCGGTGTTCTGGCGGAAGATGGCGACGTCGACCGTTGGTTCCTCGGACCCGTTGCCGGAGCGGCGGATGAAGTTCAGCGGGTTGCCCGGGAAGGAACGGCACGGACGCAGGCAGATATCGAGGCCGAACCGCTGGCGCAGGCCGACAATCGGGCTGTAGTAGACATGCCCTTTCTCCTTGAGTCCGGGGTCGAGCTCAGCCGCGGCTTTGTCCTTCGGCTTGGAAGTGATAGCGCCGAACAGGCCGAGCTTGTGCTCCTCAAGCAGCTTGACGGTGCGTTCGGGAAGCGCGTTGCCTTCATGCTTCCAGAACTCCCAGCCGATATCCCCGTGGACGTACTCGGCCTCGAAACCGACTGCTTCAAGGACCCGAACCGCTTCGGGCAGCACGGTCCGGCCGATGCCGTCGCCCGGCATGCTGACGATAGTGTGCTTGGACATGAATACTCCTGTTAGCAATTCTCAGTCAATCGACAATCGGAAGTCAGAACGGCCGGAGTATATCGCCCGCCCCGCCGGAAATCAAGCGGTTTGGTGGAAGGCAGGTGAGGGGTTCCGGTTGCCGCATTGCCGATTGCCTCGGCAGGGCCCTTCCAGTATAATATGTGTGGGCTTGGAGGGAACAGGTGCGTTGACTCTGTTGTCTGTTCCCTTCCGACAATTCGATTTGCTCGATTACGGTCGTACTAGCTGGTTCCATTCTGGCTAGATCCTCAGACGGCACGGCCCGGGGTCGGGTGCGGCTGAATCAGGACTTATCCTGAGGCGTAGCGACTCTACCAATCTCCTGCGATGCCCGCGCCCGGTTTCGGGCCGTCTTTTTCGTTCGGTCGGGGAGATGCGTCGGCTCGGAAACTGAACGGGGGCGGCAATGCCGCCCCCGTTATCGCTATGCCTGCGCGCTAGCGCGAGAGCACCAGCTTGCCCCAGGTTTCGGCCCCGCCGGCCGAAGTCCGGTGGAAGTAGATGCCCGGCGCGACTTCGCGTCCGGCGTCGTCGCAGCCGTTCCAGGTCAGTTGCGCCCGGCCGTCAACCATCCGGTTGCTCGCCAGGGTGCGCACGACCCGGCCGGTGTTGTCGTAGATCCGCACCGTGAGCGGGCCGGGTGCGGCGAGGTCGACCTCAAGCGCGGTGGTCCGGGAGAACGGGTTCGGCCGGACCCGGACCGCAATCAGCGAAGTGCGGGGCAGCCCGCTGATTTCTTCGCCGTAGAGCCCGACCGGCGGTCCGTTGAACCCGCCCACCTTGAGGATCTGGTTGTCCCCGCCAGTTGACCACTGCATGATTGTCACCCAGTAGGAGCCGTTGCGCGGGTCGTATTCGATGCCGCGCATGTTCCAGTCCTCGTTCGCGAACTTGAAGCTGCTTATCACCGACAGGTCGGTGCGGTCGAGTTCGTACATGCAGCAACTGTCCAGCCCGGTGCCGCCTGCATCGAACCAGGTGAACATGTTCAGCAGCGTCGGCGGGTCGGTCGGCGCGCCGTAGTCCAGGGCCAGGCAGCGGGTGCCGAAGTTGCCGGTCAGCGGATGGACCAGCGTATCGCGGACATTGCCGAGTGTGTCGGTTATGAACACGCGCAGCGGCAGGACGCCGCTTTCGCGGCGGTCGGAGATGTAGAGTTCGTGTGTGGATTCGAGTTCGGTAATCCCGACCGGGTACTGGACGTACGGTATGTCGAACGAGCGGAGCACCGTACCGGAAGTCGATAGCTTGTACACCTTCTTGCTCGGGTTCGCCACCAGCCAGAGATTCCCGTCGTACGCGGTGAAGTCGATGCCGGTGCAGGAATCCTCGGGTGCGGGAATGGTGCCCTGGGCCGTGAGCGTGCTGTCGGAGGTGTACTTGTAGATTGTCGAGCCCATGAAGTGGACGCAGTAGATGTTGTCGTCGTTGGTGTTGTAGGTCACGCCGTAGAGGCCCCAGTCGGATGGCATACCCGGACAGGTCAAGGGTCCCCAGATGATTTCGCCGGGCTGGTGCGGCGGTTCGCCGACCGTCAGCGTGAAGACGTAGGTCCAGTCGTGGTGCCAGTTGTCCGAACGGACGTGCAGGGTGCACGGCACCGTAGTGCCGGGCGGCATGCCGCCGGCCGCGGCCGCGCTGAACCGGTCCGCGTTGTTGGTCCTCGTCGATCCGGCAGGAATCGCGCCGTAGCCCGAGGTCGAGTCCGTAATCGTGAACTGCGCATCGCCGGACCGGAGGATGGCGGTTACGTTCTCGGCTTCGGTGCTGCCGTTGTTGATGAGCGTGACGATGATGTCGCCGTTCTCGCCGGGGTCGAATCGTCCGTTGCCGTTACCACCCGGTGGGCTGTCGATAACGGTATTGCCGACGTACTGGACGGTCGGCGCCCCGACCTGGAATGTGACGTACGAGACCCAGGTCGAGTCGTCGGCGTCCTTGCAGATCAGCGAGCACGGAATCGGGTAGCCGTTGGGCAGGCCGGTGACAATTCTCATTTCGTACCCGGTGGTGTTCTGAGCGCTGTCACCGCCGGCGACGTTGCCGAACGCGAGAA
>CBDUVZ010000094.1:0-11731 GCA_965370805.1 uncultured bacterium
GGAAGTCGTACAACTGCGCCCACAACTCCTCGCCCGTACTCGAATACTTGACCAGAGCCATGTCCTCATACCGGTGGTTGCTCTCGCCGTACCCGACTACGTACGCGCTGCCTTCGCCATCCACCACCACGGCGGAGGCTTCGTCGTTGTTCCCTTCCGCGTCGTAGTACCGAACCCAGGAGGAATCGCCGGAAGCAGTGTACTTCAATGTGACCATGTCGTACCACCGGTCCGGACGCCTCGCGCTGCCGGTGACGAACACATCGCCGGACGCATCTACCGCGATATCTGCCGGGATGACGTAGCCGTCACCCTCGAATCGTTGGGACCAGAGGAGTTGGCCGGAAGAGGAGTATTTCGCTGTGATGATGGCGACCGCGCTGTCGCTGGGCTTGTTCTGCACCAAGGCGTAGACGCTGTTGTCAGGGCCGACAGCCAGTGCCCGAACTTTGTCGTCACCGTTCCCGGTCCCGCTTAACTGTCTGACCCAGACCGTATCGGTCTGAGCCGCTGCCGGGACTACGCACGCCAGCAGCCACACCACCAGCGCAATCAGACCGAGGTTGAATCGAGCGTCAGGTTGCGTGTGCATCTTGAGTCACTATACGGCTGCAGTTCCGTCCAGTCAAACGGAGCAGACCTTCCGTGGCCACGCGCTTGACGAAGGCCCTCCGGGACATTAGAATTCCTGTGTACCAGATGGCAGACAAACGAAATTGAGCGAAGAAACCGAGCAACCCGCGATACAATCCGCAATCTCCATTGCCGGGATTGACCCGGTTGGCCTGCTTGGCCCGGCCGATGCCAATCTGCGGGCGATTGCCGGGCACTACCGGACGAGAATCGTGGTCCGAACGGGCACAATCCGGCTTTCCGGACCCGCGAGCGAGAAGGAAGAAATCACCAGGCTGTTCAACCGGCTGCTGAGCCGGTGTCGCCAGGGCCAGATTGTCAACCCGCAACTGGTTGAGGCCGAAATCCGCGACTGCCGCCTGAAGCAGGAAATAGCCAGGTCTCAGAATCCAACGGGCAAAAGCAGACCGGCAGCTCGGGGCAGACCCGCCGCTGCCGAAGCCCGAGCCCGGAAGAACAACCTGCTGACCGTCCAGACGCCGCGGAAAACGATAGTGGCCAAGAACCCTAACCAGCAGGCATATCTCAAGGCGATTGCCGATAACGACGTCGTGTTCGCTATCGGTCCGGCCGGCACCGGCAAGACCTACCTGGCGGTGGCGGCAGCGGTTGAGGCACTGACCCAGGGCCGCTGCAGTCGAATCGTACTGACCAGACCCGCGGTCGAAGCCGGCGAATCCCTTGGCTATCTGCCCGGGACCTTCAAGGACAAGGTTGACCCCTATCTCCGTCCTTTGTACGATGCGCTCTTCGACATGATGTCGCTCGAACGGGCCCGGCGGCTGATTGAGGAGGAGATAGTCGAAGTGGCGCCGCTCGCGTACATGCGCGGTCGCACGCTTTCCGAGGCCTATGTCATTCTCGATGAGGCCCAGAATACGACCCCGATTCAGATGAAGATGCTCCTTACCCGCCTGGGCTGGAATTCCAAGACGGTTATCACCGGTGACGTTACCCAGATTGACCTGGCCCAGTCGCAGCTCTCCGGTCTGGTCCATGCCGAAGCCAGGCTGAAAGGCGTCGAGGGCATAGCTATCGCTCGATTCACCGAGAAGGACGTTGTCCGGCCCCCGCTCGTATCCAGGATTATTACCGCGTACGACAGAATGACCAAGAAGGAATCCAAACACCGAAGCACCAGGAGTACAAAACGGAAAGCGACCACCACCGAGGACGAGGCGGGATGAAAGCTGAAATCCTGAATACCTGCGACCAGCGTGTCATTGCCGATATCCGGCGTATGGTCCGCGAGGTTTCGCGGGAGTTCCAGCCCGGCCCGGTGGTCGTGAACGTCATCCTGACGAACGACCGCGGTATCGGGAAGCTGAACCGGCAGTTCCTCCGGCGCGACCGGCCGACCGACGTGCTCGCTTTCCCGCTCGGCACGCGCGACCCGGACAGCAGAAAGAAACTCCTGGGCGAAGTCTACGTATCCCGCGACCGCGCGCACGGCCAGGCCAGGGAGTACGGTGTGAGTTATCACGACGAAATCCGCCGACTCGTTCTTCACGGCCTCCTGCACTTGCTCGGCCTCAACCACCAGCAGATGAAGCAGAGGGAAGACCGGAGGAAATGAACCACAGATGATTGGAGCGAGTGAACCACGGATGAACACCGATGAACACTGGGGCAGAGCAGAACGAGCGGAAAGTGCCAGCGGATGGCATAACACAGATAGCCACAGGCAGAACAAAACGAGCGAAAAGCGCCAGCGAACGGCTCAATGACAGAAACCACGACCGACACCCAGGAATCGGATAAACCTCCGCCGCCAGCCGGACCGGCGGCCGACGGACCGCAATGACCTGGTATTTGTACCTGGTCCCCATCGCGGCGCTCCTGGTCCTGTCAGCCCTGTTTTCAGGCTCAGAAACCGCACTCTTCTCACTGACGCACGCTGGACGCGACCGGCTCAAGGAAACTCACCCCCGTGCCGCGCGCCGGGTCGAGAAACTGCTGGCGCAGCCCGCCCGGATGCTGGCGTCAATCCTGGTTTCCAACCTGCTGATCAATGTCAGCACGTCCTCCCTGTTCACGCTGGCGGTAATCGAGTTCACCCGCAGCCGCGGGTTGAACCCGACGGTGTATCTCGGTATCGGCGGCCTGGTGATGACCGGCGTCCTGCTGGTGTTCGGCGAAGTAACCCCGAAAGTGCTGGCGACTCACAAACCGGGGTCGTTCGCCCGGCGCACGGCGGTGATGCTCGAAGCGGTTCGGTGGCTGCTGGTGCCGGTCGCTTCGGTCCTGACGCGGCTCAATACGGCGCTGTCACCGAGGACTGCTGAACCCGAATTCCTCTCCGAGGAAGAACTGCACACGATGATCAGAGTCGGCCGGGAACGTGGGGTCCTGGTCGAACGCGAAGAAGAGATACTCTGGAACCTGGTCGGGCTCGAAGAGCGAACCGTATCCGAAGTGATGACGCCGCGGATCGACATGGACTGCGTCGAGAAGGACGCTTCAATCCGTGAGACGATGGAAGTGTGCCGCCGGGAAGGACGGTCGCGGGTGCCGGTCTACCGTGAAACCGTCGATGATGTCGTCGGAATCGCCTACGCCAAAGAGCTGCTGGCCGCACCGGACAAAGACGCCCGGGTCGAGACAATCATCCGGCCGGCCGAGTTCGTGCCCGAACAGAAGAAGCTCCCGTCGATGCTCGAGGAACAGCGCAAGAAGGGTTCGCACATCGCGGTGGTGGTGGATGAATTCGGCCAGACCGCCGGGTTGGTAACGCTTGAGGATGTGCTGGAAGCGATATTCGGTGAGATTACCGACGAGTACGACGACGCGCTTGAGGAGCAGCCGTATCTCAAGGTTGGAGAGGACAGCTTCGTAGTGGATGGTGAGATCGATATCGCGACTCTGAACCGGCTGTTCCGCGGCTCGTTCGAGGATGTCGAGCACGAACGACTCGCCGGGTTCATTCACGAGCGGCTCGGCCGGCTGCCCGAAGTCGGGGACCGGCTGGTGCAGGACGGACTCGAATTCGTGGTTCGTGAAGTGGACGGCAATAAACTGGAGAAGGTTTTCGTGCACCGGGTGCCCGGTGCCACGGAGCCGGCGTAGATGGAACTAGTCGCGGGCGCGGTCCTGATCCTGCTTTCCGGGTTCTTCTCCGGGTCTGAAACCGCAGTCTACCGCGGCCAGTGGGTCAGGCTCGTAACCTGGGCGAACAAACGGACACGGGGCGCAAGACTGGCGGCCCGTTTGCTGGACCGGCGCGAGTCGACCGTCATTGCCACACTGGTCGGCACCAATCTGTGCAATGTGTTCGCCGCCATGCTTTTCTCGAGGTTCGTCGCGAGCCGGTTCGGTCCTGCCTACACCGGCATCGCAGTCATAGTCGTCGTCTCGCTGACGCTGGTGTTCGGCGAGTTCCTGCCCAAGGCTTTCGCCGCAGCCAGGCCGAACGGGTGGCTGCGTAGTTCCTCCGGCCTGCTGGCGGCGAGTATGGTACTGTTTGCGCCCGCAATTCTGCTGCTCGCGGGCATCGCGCGCGTGTTCGCCACGCCGTTCGTCCGCACCCGGGCAAAGCTGTCGCTCACCCGGCAGGATTTTCTCGCGGTGCTGCGGCAGCGGGAACGGACAACGCGTGACACCGGAAGCATGGAGCATCATACATCAAGCGTCAAGCGCGAAGAGGACACCCGGAACGGACAGCCGATAAGCAGCATGGTCGCCCGGCTCTTCGAGCTTTCGGGAGCCAGGGTGGCCGAAGCACAGATTCCGCTTGAGCAGGTCGTGGCAGTGCCGCAGGATGCCGATTTGAAGGACATACTGACGATTGTCGAGGAGCACGGGTTCTCGCGCATCCTGGTGTACCGCGGCAGCAAAGCGAATATCATCGGAGTCATTCTTGCCAAGGACCTGCTGGCTGCACCCGCGTACCGGATACGCCGGATCGACCGGGTGAAAGCCGACACCAGGGCGATGGAAGTGCTCGAGGCGATGCGCCGCCGGGGCGTGCATATCGCCGTGGTTGTCGATGAATCCGGTGCAGTCACCGGTATGGTCACGCTCGAAGATATCCTCGAGGAACTGGTCGGCGAAATCCGCAGCGAAGACTGATATGACGCAAGACACACTACGCCTCACGCTTGACGCAAGACGCATAACGCCGGATGCTTCCGGCGTCGAGCATGGAGCATTATACGTAGAGCGTTGGGCGTCAACCGTAGAGCGTCGCATGTGAAACGCATCAGGCGCACTGAGGCGCTCTGTCTCCGCGTAATCGACCACCGTGAGTCGAGCAAGTTCGTCACCCTGTTCACACCGGACAAAGGCCGGATTACATGCGTCGCCAAAGGGGCGCGCCGGCCGCGCAGCAAGTTCGGCGCGGCGCTCGAGCCGTTTTCGGTCTCGGCAGTTATCTACTACTGGCACCAGGCGAAGACAGTCTACACACTGTCCGATGCCCAGTTGGTACGGTCCTTTCCGGGGCTGGCGCAGGACCCGGAGCGGTTCCTTGCCGCCGAGCGGATAGTCGAATTCCTGCTGCGGTCATTGCGACCCGAGGACCCGCATCCCCGGCTGTATCGACTCGCGTCAGTCTATCTTGAAACACTGGAGACCATGGGAAAGCAAGATGCAGAACGCACGACGCATGACGCACGACGCCGGAAGCATGAAGCGTCAGGCGTGAAGCGTAATGCATCAAGCGTAGTGCCTCTTGACGCCCTGGTCAGTTCGTTTCTTCTCAAGGGCGCAAGCCTGCTCGGCTTCCGGCCCGAACTGAGGAACTGCCTGGGTTGCCGGCGTCCGGTTGGAGCCCGGGGAGTTTACCTGTTTGACCCGGCAAGGGGAGGTCTTTTCTGTCCTCAATGCCGGGAAACGGTGCCGAGCGGTCTTGAGCTGTCCGCCGACGGACTCGCGACTCTCACGCAGTTGCTCTTCAGCCCGGCAGCCGAAATCGCCGAATCGGCGCCGAAGAACACCCAGCTTGACCTGGTACTACGATTCGTATCACTGCACCTCGATCCGCTGCTGCTGAATTCCTTCGGCCTCAAGTGGTCGAAGGAGAAAAGAAAGTGCCCAATGACCAATGGCGGAGAGGTAATAGCCAGAGCAGCGGCGGGGCAACTACTGCCCCGCCGCTGATTTGCTGCTTCCCGCTAGCGGGAGATAATGAGCTTGGTGACCGGTGTGTCGTTGCCGGCGATGCGGGCGAAGTAGACTCCGTCCGCCAGGAACCGGCCCGTTTTGCCCCGACCGTCAAACAACGCGGTGCCCCGTACCGGTTCGAGGGTCCGAACCAGAGCGCCGGCGGCATCGTAGACTTCGATAGTACTTTCGCTGCCGCGTGCATTCACGAGTCTGAGTCGGGCGCTGGCCCCGAACGGATTGGGCTTCACTTCGATTCTCGCCGGCGGATTCACCGGCGCCGGGCCGACCCACTCACTGATGCCGGTCGCGGAAACCATCGCGTTGATTACGGCATCCCGAACCCAGAGATCGCGGCTCGGAGCCCAGACACCGGTGTACTCCCAGGACTGGCCCGAGAACGGCGCCAGCGTATCCATCCCGAAGGACGGCTCGTTGGCAACCGAAGACATCGCACCGACGAAGAATGCACCTTCGTCAATGACAACCGGAGTTGGCAGGTTGACCACGTACCACTGCGGAATCGTATCGACGAGTGTGTTGTCGTCGAAGAGGGTGTCGCCGGGAACGCCGCCCGGTCCGTTGTCGTCGTATACGCCGAAAGCGCAATGCACGTTGGGAATGCCGGCCTGGGCATACATCCGGATACTGGTGATGCTGCACGGATAGACCGGCGGGACGAAGCGGTTGCCGTATCCGCCCGGTCCGTTCCAGTGATAGAACGCGTCCGGCATGCCCTTGTCGTAGGTCAGGGTGGCGGGCATCGTGACGACGTGGCATTCGACCACGGCCGTGTCGTTCGGCGGGAATACGTCACCCGGCATGACGGTGTAGATCTCGACGGTGTAGGAACCGTTCACGATCGGCACCCAGTCGGTCGCGAACACGATCGAGTCGAGGTCACCCGGGTTCGAGATGCTGGTCTCCACCGAGTCGTAGAACACAACCGAGCCCGACTGCCGCTTCACCTTGACAAAGGAGAAGAAATCGGATTCCGGCTGGTTGCCGTAGTTGCGGGCCACGGCCCACAGCGATACGTGCTCGTTGTTGAGCACGAAGAAGCCGCCGTTGCGGTCGTTCATGGCGTTACGGATTCCGGCGTCGTGGACTTCGTAGCTGGTGGACTCGGGCGGAGAGAAGAGTATCGCGAGGGAATCGTGGTACATGTTCTGGGCCGGACTCGGTCCAGAGAGGTAGTTGAGGCCGACGCCTCCACTGACGTTCTCGATACCGGTCTGGTTGCCGTCCGGCGTCCAGCCGTTGTAGGGCACACCTTCCTGTACGAGGTACTGGAATGTGATCGAGGAGTCGGCTTTGCACAGGACTATCTGGAAGGTGTTGTTACCCCCCGGTATTCCAGAACCCGATGCCGCTGTACTGAACGATGAAGCTGTCGGCAGCGGCATTCGTCCAGTACCAGACGGTACCGCCGGCTGACGGGTCGAGATCGCTCATGATCGGTGCCAAGGTGTTGTTCGGTCCCTGGGTCCCGGGCACCGGCGGGAACGGGCTGGCCGCCATGGTGTTGTCATGGAATGCGATGTAGCCGTTCGATCCCACGAAGACCTGGTTCACCGGATACCAGTAGTACGGGAAATCAAACCCGACCGGGAACGGACCGACAATGTTGTCGTCGCCGAGCCCGGTGATCTGGGTACCGGTTCCGCTGATATCGACCCAGTCGAATACCGGCCCGCCGGCAGTGTCGGAATCGATCCAGGTGTACCCGTAGGCATCAGGACCGCCGGTACCCCAGTTGGGCGGGGTGACGGCTCCGTTGCCCGACCCCACTGGCGTCACCGCCATGAGGATAATCGCGACAGTTGTTGCTACCACTAAGACCTCCTTATGGTTTTGCTGCTTGCAGCCGGCTTCTCGCCGGCTCTCTCAGGAAGCAATATAGAATCCGCAGGGCGGATGTCAAGCAGAAGGAACGGAGAAAATGTTGAATGTCGAATGACGAAATCCGAATTCAGAAATCGTAAATCGGCATTCGACATTCCGCAGACTCGCTTGACTTCCGGCCGCTGAAGGCAAGAATGTAATGATGGACCGGTTTGTAGTCCGCGGCGGACACCGGCTGGAAGGCTCGGTGACAGTTGCCAGCGCGAAGAATGCGGTGCTGCCGATTCTCGCCGCCAGCCTGCTGGTCGAAGGCCGCTCGACAATCAGGGACGTGCCTGAACTCGAGGACGTAAGTACGATGCTCAGGCTCCTCCGGTCATTGGGAGCGGACGTCACCGTGTCCGGACGCACGGTGCAGGTGGATGCCTCGGGTGACATCAAAGACGAAGCGCCCTACGATATCGTCCGCAAGATGCGGGCGAGTTTCTTCGTGCTCGGCCCGCTGCTGGGAAGGCTCGGCTCGGCCCGGGTGCCGCTTCCCGGCGGATGCGCAATCGGCCCGCGACCGGTGGACCTGCACCTGAAAGGCATGACAGCACTGGGAGCCGACGTCGATCTCGAACATGGTTTTTTCCATGCGCGGACCAGTCAATTGCGCGGAGCCCCGGTGCTGCTTGAGGGTACGAAAGGACCAAGCGTGGGGGCTACCGCGAACACAATGATGGCAGCCGTGCGGGCCCGGGGCGAGACGGTCATCACCGACGCGGCCTGCGAACCGGAGATTATGGACCTGGCCGGGTTCCTCAATTCCATGGGCGCAAACGTGACCGGGGCCGGGACGCCGGTAATCCGCATTGAGGGTGTCTCCCGGCTGTCAGGAGTTTCCTATCGTCCGATTCCCGACCGGATCGAGGCGGGCACACTGGCAGTCGCGGCGGTGGTTACGCGCGGGACCGTCGAAATCCGCAACTGCCGTCCCGACCATATGGCGGTAGTTATCGATCTCCTGCGCCAGGCCGGCGCCGTGGTCGAGACGGCGGAGTCGGCAATCACCGTGAGTGCGGACAGCCGCCCCAGGCCGTTCGACCTCACCACGGCTCCGTATCCCGGCTTCCCGACCGACCTTCAGGCTCAGTTCATGGCCCTCGCCAGCCTGGCCGAGGGCACGAGCGTAATCACCGAGAACGTCTTCGAGTCGAGATTCATGCACGCGATGGAACTGGACCGGATGGGCGCGCGGACTGTCATCAACGGGAGTACCGCTGTGGTCCACGGCGTCCCGACGCTGTCTCCGGCCAAAGTAATGGCGTCCGACCTGCGTGCTTCGGCCGCACTGGTGCTCGCCGGGCTGGCGGCACCGGGCGAGACTGAAATCCTGCGCATCTATCATCTGGACCGGGGTTATGAGAGGCTTGAACAGAAGCTCGGCAGCCTGGGAGCACGGATTGAGCGCGTCTCGTCCTAGGAAGCCTGCGAGAAAGGAAATGACCAGGTCCCGATGACCAACAAGGCCATTCCGAAGCCTGCAAGGACCCGCCGCGTCGAAATCGGCCGGGCGGCAATCGGCCGTGGCGCGCCGGTCGCGGTGCAGTCGATGACCAAAACCCGCACCGACGACGTGCGTGCAACGGTGCGCCAGATCCGGCAGTTGGAACGCGCCGGTTGCGAACTGGTCCGGCTGGCAGTGCCCGATGACGCGGCTGCGAGCGCCTTCCGCGAAATCAGGAAGCTGACTGATTCGCCGCTTGTCGCTGACATCCATTTCGACTACCGCCTCGCCCTGGCGTCAATCGAAGCCGGCGCTGACAAAGTGAGAATCAACCCGGGCAATATCGGCGCGCGCTGGAAAGTGAAGGAGATCATCAGGGCCGCGGGGGACCACGGTGCGGCCATCAGGGTCGGTGTCAACGCCGGTTCACTGGGCAAAGCGGCTCTGAAGAAATACGGCCGACCGGCGGTGCCGGCGATGCTGGCCGGCGTCGAGCAGTGCCTGGTTCCGTTTCAGCAACTGGGATTCAAATCGATTGTGCTCTCGGCCAAAACGACCAGCGGGCAGGATACCATCGGTGTCTACCGGGGACTTTCCCGGCGGTATCGCTATCCGCTGCATCTCGGGCTCACTGAAGCGGGCCTGCCGTTCGAAGGAGCGGTGCGCTCGGCCGGGGTGCTGGGCGTCCTGCTTGCGCAGGGCATCGGCGATACGGTCAGGATTTCGCTGACCGGTAGTCCGGTGCTCGAAGTCCGGGCGGCGTATGAGCTGCTGGCGTGCCTGGGTCTCCGGCGACACGGGCCAATCGTGTTCTCGTGCCCTACCTGCGGCAGGACTGAAATCGATGTCGCGGGCTTGGCGCGCCAGGTACAACGGGCGCTGGCCGGTATCGAACGCCCGCTGACGGTGGCGGTGATGGGCTGCGTGGTGAACGGCCCGGGCGAAGCCCGTGAGGCCGATTTCGGTATCGCCGGCGGCAAAGGCAAAGGAACCATCTTCGCTCACGGCCGAGTGCTGAAGACATGCCGCACCGACCGTCTGGTCCCGGAGCTGATAGAGGAAATCGCAAAGAATGACGAATTCCGAATGAAGGCCGGCACCCCGAAATCTGAAGCACGGCGGAGGACATGATCTTGGATTACGAGTTCAGGTTGTCTGTTGGGACTTTGGGTTTTGTCATTTGGATTTGCATCTCGGCGGCTGTACCGGATGCCCGCGCCTGCACTGTCGCGGCGTTCGGTCCATCCTCGACCAGCGACGGCCGGCCGATTCTCTGGAAGAACCGGGACGTGGACAACGCGGACCAGGAAATGCTGTGGTTCAACGGTGGCCGGTTCCGGTTCGTCGCGAATGCTTACGCTGACGAGACCGACAAGGCGTGGGCCGGAATCAACGAAGCCGGGTTCGCGATTATGAACTCGGATTCGTATAACATCGGTGGCAAGGACGGCGACGATGGCGCGGTGATGAAGCTGGCGCTTGAGAACTGCGCCACTGTGGACGAATTCGCCTTGCTGCTCGATTCGCTGAACACCATCGGCCGGGAAGTAGAATCCAATTTCGGCGTGTTCGACTCGACCGGAATGACCTCGATCTTCGAAGCGGCCAACACCTGGTATGTGCGCTACGATGCGTGCGACGATTCGCTGGGGCTGCTGGTCCGGGCGAACTATTCGATGTGCGGCGACACGAACCGGCTGACCGGGAAGGAACGCTACGACCGGGCCATGCAACTCATCGGTCGCCGCCTGGCTGCGGACAGCGGTATATCGACGGAGTTCATCATCCGGGTTCTCGCCCGCGATATCGGTGCGGTCGGGTTCGACCCGTATCCGCTGCCCTTCGAAGGGGTCTACGAGAACCTGCCCTACGGCCACCTTCCGGCCAACAAGACAATCTGCCGCACGGCAACCAGGTCAGTGGAGATTATGGTCGGCCCGAAGCCGAGTGAACCGGCAGGCACCGGTATGATGTGGGCCATCCTCGGCGGACCGGACGTGGGGCTGCCGGTTCCGCTGTGGGTACAGGGCGGACCGGTACCGGAACCGCTCAATGGTCCGGCCCGGTCACGGATTTGCGATGAGGCAAAGACACTCCGCGAGTTCATCTTCCCGTCGCCGGAGCATCCCAACGCGGTCAATACTTTCCTGATGTGCGGGGTTGGCAGGCTCCTCGCTCCGGCAGAGTCCGCGATTTTCGAACTGACCACCCAGCACGAGGCCGAGTGGGGAAGGACCGGTCCGGACAGCACACAGGCCCGGGTGTTCTCCGAAGAGATGTGCTGGAAGGTCCTGACTGCCTATGGTGGTTTCTGGGCCTGGTTCGACCGGAAACGACGCACCGCTTTGCCGGACTCCGGCTGGGCGACAGTTCCGACGCTGACCCGGAACCAACTGCATATCCGCTTGCCACCGAACAGCCGGCGGGTGCAGATTGTCGATGTGCAAGGCAGAACAGTAGCCACGATTTCGTCCGCCCGGGGCGCGGTGATTCACTGGGACGCGGCCGACCTTCCGGTCGGAGGCTACTTCATCAGGCTTCCGGACCAACCCGCCATCCGTCCCTCCCGGTTCGTTCGTATTCCGTAAGCAGAAGATAAACCCCGCAGTCGGTCTGGTCGTGCCGGGAGGCAGTACTGACCCCGGTTTCCCGGCAGTGTCAGCG
>CBDUVZ010000095.1:0-11703 GCA_965370805.1 uncultured bacterium
AGCACTAAGCTCGGATAAGCACTAAACCCGGAAGGGGCGGCTCTGCCGCCCCTTCCAGTTGTCCAGCGGAAACTACACTGCAAAGCCACCGAGAACACCAGGAGAATCTGTAATCGCGCACGACGGACTGAGGTCGATGCCGCCGAGGCATGCGAAGCGTAGCAATCTTCCTTGTCCCATTCGGCATTCGGACTTCTGCATTCTGCCCTCTAACTTCTGCCTGCTTCGTGCTCTTGGTGCCCTGGTGTTTGCTCCTCTCCGCTCCGGTTCTCAGCCTTGGCGCACTTGGCGGCCTTGGCGGTTGTCTCCTCTGCCTCTGTGATGAAACTCCTGTGCCGGCTTGGCTGAGCCAGCCCGGGATTGACATCCGGCGCAGAATCAATATAGTGAGCAGCTTTGAACTGTTCAATGACAACCGGGCGATTAGCTCAGCTTTGGTTAGAGCGCTTGCTCGACATGCAAGAGGTCACCTGTTCAAGTCAGGTATCGCCCATTCAAGCGGGTGTGTTGGCACAAGCCAACGCACCTTTTTTTGTCCCTGGACTGCCCCGGTGAAGGAAACATTCCAGCAACTCCGAACCCTGCAGAAACTCGACACCGAGCTCAAGACACTACGGGACAGGCTGACGGAAGTCCCGCGGGCAATCGAAACACTCAAACAATCCGCCAGAAAGGTCGAGACCGACCTCGCCGCCACACGGGATTCGATTGTCGAGCACAAGAAGCAGTACAAACTCGCCGAATTGGACCTGAAGTCGGCCGAGGAGAAGATCTCCACCTACTCGGTCCAGCTCTACTCGGCCAAGACCAACGAGCAGTACAAGGCCTTTCTCAAGGAAATCGAGACTCAGAAGAAGCTGAAGTCCGGAATCGAGGACCGGATGATCCTCTTGATGGAGGAAGCCGAAGCCCTGGAACGGAAACGACAATCCACGGAGAAGGAAAACACCCAGCTCGAAACCGACACCACCCGCAAGGTGGGGACACTCGAAGCGGAACAGCGGGAACTGGAAGGAGCGGTCGCGGAACGAGAGCAGCACCGCGAGAGCCTCGTGCAGTCCCTTCCCTCCCAGCCTCTCCGCCTCTACGAACGAATCAGCAAGAGCAAGGTCGGACAGGCGATAGTATCCACCCGGAAAGACCGCTGCAACGGCTGCATGAATCCGGTCCCGCCTCAGCGCCTGCTCGAAATCGAACGTCAGGACCACATCTACACCTGCGAAGCCTGCGGCAGAATCCTGATGCCGGACAAGGACTGACCCCGACGGGGATTCCGGCCATGGCCGCAATCCGTATCGAAATCGACGGCTCGTCACGGAATAATCCGGGACCTTCCGGAATCGGTGTCAATATAGTCGGTGATGATGGAACCGTAATCCGGGAAATCAGCCGGCCGGTTGGAATTCGCACCAACAACCAGGCCGAATACGACGCACTGATCCGCGGGTTGGAGGAAGCACGCGCCTATGCCGGACGTCCGGTCATTGTCCAGACCGACTCCGAATTGCTCTACCGCCAGCTCACCGGCCGCTACCGGGTGAAGAACCCGGGGCTGAAGCCACTCCATGCCCGGGCTGAGCAACTGCTCGCCGGGCTGCCGGACGTAACGCTGAAGCACGTTCCCCGGGAACAGAACCGGGCAGCAGACCGGCTGGCTCAGCGGGCCAGTAAGGCGGGAACCGCTGAGGAAGTAAACCACAGATGAACACGGATAAACACGGAAAGAAACGTCGAATGCCAAATGCCGAATGGGATGCGCGGAGCGGAAATCGGAAATCGGAATTCGACATTGATCTGCGTCCATCTGTGTTCATCGGCGGTTCCATTCTTCTTTGCATTCGGCGTTCGACATTCGCAATTCGACATTCGGCATTGTGATGGCCGCCAGGCAACGCAAGTCCGCAGTCACGTGGCTGATGCCGCTGGGGACCACCATTCAGTTCTTCCTGCCCCGGTGGGTGATGGTGATAATCGCCCGCATCGCCGGCCGGCTCATATGCCGGTTCAGCCCTCGCCGCCAACTGCTGATTGAGAACTACCGGCACATACTCGGTCCGCAGGCATCCGCGGCAACCCTGAACCGGACCGCCTGCCGGGCATTCGTCAACCTCGTGACCAACTACTTCGACCTCCTGCGAAGTCCGGTGTTGAAGCAGCGGGTCGTCGCCATGTTCGAACTCAGGCACGCTCAACTCGACCGGGCACTGGAACCCGGAAGAGGTGCGATTCTCGTGACCGCTCATCTCGGCAACTGGGACCTGGCCGGGGTGTGCCTGACTGCCGAGGGCTACCCGCTTGCCGCCGCGGTCGAGCCGATTCCGGCCGGATGGTCCAGGACCTTCAATCGCTACCGGGCCGTCTCCGGACTCGAGACGATTCCCATTACCGACGGGCGGGGCTTCAACCGGGCAATCCGGCGTCACCGGCTCCTCACCCTGGTGGCCGATCGGGACCTCACCGGCCGCGGAATCCTCTGCCCGTCATTCGACGCGCAGCGCTCGTTTCCCAAAGGCCCGGCCGCGTTCGCCCTGAAGTACAACCTCCCGGTCGTGCTCGGGTACATGGTTTTTCAGAACCGTCCGGGCCGCCCGCCGTACCTCGGAATCATCGAACCCGCCTTCGAGTTCAAGCCGACCGGAAACCGGACCCGCGATATCGAAAAGTTCACGCAACTCATCGCCCGCAGAATCAACAATGCCATCAGCCGCTATCCGGACCAGTGGCTGGTCTTTCGGGCGGGCTGGCAATGAAGTCGGTCGCAGTGCTGGTCAGGCGTCTCGGGCCGGTCGCGCTGCCGGCAAGACAGACCTCGGGCTCGGCCGGATTCGACCTGGCCGCGGCCGGCGACGTGGCGATCAAGGCCCGCGCATTCGCCGCGGTTCCGACCGGGCTGGCCGTAGAAATGCCGCCGGGAATCGAAGCCCAGGTGAGACCGCGCTCCGGTCTTGCCGCCCGACACGGCATCGGCATCCTCAACAGCCCCGGCACTATCGATTCCGACTACCGGGGCGAAATCGAGGTGATTCTCTTCAACTTCTCGGACAAGGACTTCAGAATCCGCAAGGGCGACCGAATCGCCCAGCTCGTCTTCAGCCGTATCGTCGATGTCGATATCCGGGAAACGGAACTGCTGTCGGAAACCAACCGGGGGCCGGGCGGATTCGGCCACACCGGATGAAACCCCGGGAAGGAAACCGGCTGCACGTCTGCCTGGTCTCCTCCGCATACCTGCCGTACCCTTCCGGCGTCAGCGAACACGTCCACAGCCTCGCCGGGGCGCTCCGGGACCGGGGACACCGGATACATATCCTCACAACCAGCTACCCCGGGACACGCGAAGACTCGTTTCCGGTTACCCGTCTCGGCCGGGCAATCGTGCTGCCGGCGAACCGGTCGCGCTTCACCCTGCCGGTTGGCTGGCGACTGGCCCGCGATATCCGGGAATTCCTCGCCCGCAGCCGGTTCGACATCGTCCATTGCCACGGCATCTTTCCGCCCGAGACCGCGTACTGGGCCGCCCGCTACTCGACCGCCCCGACGGTCGTGACTTTCCACACCTTCGGGCTCAAGCTCCCCGGCATTGTCCGGACCGGATTCCGCACCGCGTTCCGCGGGCTTGCCCGGAAAGTCAGGGCGCGCATTGCGGTCTCGCAAGCCGGACGGACGTGGGCTGAACAATGGTTCCCCGGTCCCTACCACGTCATTCCGAACGGCGTGGACACCGGCCGTTTCACACCGCACGCGCCCAGGCCGGATGCGCTCGCCGGTGGGAACCGGTACATCCTCTTCGTCGGGCGGCTCGAACAGCGCAAAGGACTGCCGGTACTCCTGAAAGCCCTGCCCGGTATCCTGAAGCGGATTCCCAAGGTCCGCCTTGTGGTCGTCGGATCCGGTCCGCAGGAAAGGGAATGCCGTCGTCTCTGCGGCCACCTGGGAATCACCGCTGCGGTTGACTTCGCCGGAACCGTACCGGCTTCTGAGCTTCCCGGCTATTACGCGCACTGCTCGGTCTTCGCCTCGCCGGCGCTCGGCAGTGAAGCGATGGGCATTGTCCTGATCGAAGCGATGGCGGCAGGACGGCCGGTCGTGGCATCCCGGATTCAAGGGTACGATGAAGTCATTCGGGATGGTGTGGACGGTCTGCTCGTCCCGCCGGGCGACAACCGGGCCTGGACCGACGCGATTCTCGCCGTGCTCCGGTCGGAAGAACTGAGGAACCGGACGGGCTCGGGCGCTCTCGTCCGCTCCCGCGACTTCGCCTGGCCCGGCATCGCCGGGCGCGTGGAAGCAGTCTACCGCGAGGTTCTCACGTGACCGACAGGCTCCGCATCTGCCTGGTTTCAGCCGCCTACTACCCGTACCCGTCCGGGGTCAGCGAACACGTCCACCACCTCGCCGTCTCCCTGCAGCAACTCGGCCAGGAAGTGCAGATACTCACAACACGCTTTCCGGGCGATTGCGACGAGTCGCCGGGCCCGATACCGGTTACCAGGATTGGCCGAGCGGTTCTCATCCCGATGAACCGCTCGTTCGCCACCCTGCCGGTCGGCCTGCGGATGCCTGCCCAGGTAAAGAACTTCCTCCGGACGAACCGGTTCGACATCGTTCATTGCCACGGTCTGGCCTGGCCGGAAATCTCGTACTGGGCATCGCTGTATAACGAAACAACCACCCTGGTCTCCTTCCTCACTGCCGGGTTCAAGATTCACACCCGTGGGGCGAAACTGGTCCAGTGGCTGTTCCGTCGCCAGTTCAGGAACATCGACGGGCTGGTGCCGATATCGAAACGCGCCCGCCGGGCATTCGAAGCCTATGTCCCCGGGGACTACCGGATTATCCCCTGCGGCGTGGACATCGAGCGGTTCCGTCCCGACCTGGCGCCGCTCCCCGAAACGAAACCGACCGGGCAGACAATTCTCTTCCTCGGCCGGCTCGACGCGCGGAAAGGAATCCGGGTTCTGCTCGAAACCATGCCCCGGCTCCTCGCTATCCTGCCGCAGGTTCGTCTCATTGTCGTGGGCACCGGTCCCGAAGAAAGGCACGCCCGCCGGCTGGTCGCGAAGCTCACTATTTCGGACCGGATTGATTTCGTCGGGCGCGTCAGCCGGGAGGACCTGCCCCGCTACTACACGGGCTGCGACGTTTATTGCTCCCCGACCCTCGGCGGCGAGACCCTCGGCATCGTGCTCCTGGAAGCCATGGCTTCCGGGACCCCGGTCGTTGCCTCCGATATCCCCGGCTACGATGAGACCGTCCGCAACCGGGTTGACGGACTGCTCGTGCCGCCCGGCAATCCGGCGGCCCTGGCCGATGCCCTGGCCGGACTCCTGAAGAACCGGGAACTGATGGCGGAACTCACCACCGCAGGCCTGGCCCGCGCGCGGGAATACGCCTGGCCGGTCATCGCCCGCCGGACACTCGACTACTACCGCGAGCTTCGGGAACGGTAGGAGTCCAGCAGGACCGGCGAGGCTTCAACCGCCCGGTACAACCGTTCGAAATCATCCATTCCGAGCGTCTCTCCCCTGACCTTCCCGTCGATTCCACAGCCCGACAGGAAATCCAGAACCCGGTCCTTGCCGATGCCGAACCCTGCCGCGTAGTTATTGACCAGCATCTTTCTCCGCTGGACAAAAGCCGCCTTCACCACCCACCGGAACAGCGGCTCATCCGCAACCGGGAACAGCGGATGGCTGCGTCTCCTCAGTCTGAACGCGGTCGAAGTAATTTCCGGTTTCGGTCGGAACCGGTCCGGCGGGATGTCGAACAGCTTCTCGCGGACGCACACCCGCTCGAGGAACACGCTGATTGCACCGTGGGCCTTGATACCCGGCTCGGCAAGGACGCGCCGGGCGAACTCGCGCTGAGTCGTCAGGACCGCAACCTCCCAGCAGTCGCTGAACTCCAGCAGTCGGAACAGCACTTGGGACGAGATGTTGTACGGCAGGTTGCCGAGCAGTCTGACCCGGCCGAGCGGACGCATGTCGAAAGCCAAGAAGTCGTCGTGCACCAGCTCCAGCGCCGCGCAGTTCCACGGACTCGACTCGAGCAGTTCGACCAGTCGCCGGTCAATCTCAACCGCCACAATCCGCTTCGCCTTCCCGACCAGCCGCCGCGTCAGCACTCCCTTGCCCGGTCCGACTTCCAGCACCGTATCGCCGGGCCGGACGTCGAGAGCCGCGACCAGCGCGTCAGCGGTCGGGTTGTGAATCAGGAAGGACTGGCCGAGGGAACGCCGTGCCCGGAAGGGCTTCATTCCCCGGCCGGCCTACAACTGGTAGCAGCGGCGCGCGTTCTCACGCGTCAGGTCCGCTGCTTCGCGCGGGGTCAGACCGATCAACTCGGCCAGCTTACGGACGGTAAAATGAAGCAGCGCCGGCTCGTTGCGCTTGCCCCTGTCCGGTTCCGGAGTCAGGTAGGGCGCGTCGGTCTCCACCATCAGCCGTTCGTGGGGAATCACCTCAAGCACACTGGTGTACCGCCGGTCCTCAAAAGTCAAGTTGCCCGCAAAGGATATGAAGTAGCCGCGCCCGACCGCCCATTCCGCCATCTTCCGGTCCCCGGTGAAGCAGTGCAGCACCCCGGAGTAATAGCCGTGTTCGTCGAGTATCGACCGGGCACTGCCGGCCGCGTCCCTGATGTGCAGTACCATCGGCAGCCCCATCAGCTTGGCCAGCTCAATCTGAACGTGGAACGCGGTCTCCTGGCTGGAGCGGGATGAGATACCGCGGAAGAAATCGAGTCCCATCTCGCCGATTGCCCTGATGCCGGGTTCGATGCACATCTCTTTCAGGGTCGTGATATCAACGCTGCGGAAGTGGTCGGCTTCGTGCGGGTGGACGCCGATGCTGCAGTACACCCCGTCGTGCTTCTTGGTCAGCGCCACCGCCTCCCGGCTGTCGGGTACGTTCTGCCCCGCAACCAGCAACTCCCGGACCCCGGCCTGGAAAGCCCGCAGCAGCGTCTCCCTCAGGTCTCCGGCGAAACGGTTGTCGGTCAGGTGGCAGTGCGAGTCGAACAGGTTGAGTCCATCCGGATTATGCACGGACCGGCGCGCCTTCAACTACGAAACCTCGCTTCCCGCTTCCACCGGCCGGTCAACCGCGACCAGCGAGACGGTCTCCCCGTCGACCGCGGCCAGCAGCATCCCGTTCGACTCGACGCCCCGGATCTTCGCCGGTGCCAGGTTGACGACCACGACGACCGTCTTGCCCGGCAGTTCTTCGGGCCGGTAGGATTTCCCGATTCCGGCGACTATCTGCCGCTGCTCGCCGCCGATATCGACCATCATCTTCACCAGTTTGTCGGTTCCCGCAACGCGTTCGGCAGTCAGTATCTTCGCGGTCTTCAGTTTCAGCTTCTTGAACTCGTCGAACGTCACCACATTCTCCTCCTCGCCGGACCCGATGACGCCCAGCTTGGCGACCTGGACGTCCACAAAGGAATCGTCCAGCTTCTGGAACAGTATCTCCGCCGGCCCGAGCTGACTCGGGACCGCGGGAACGGCCGCGTCATCCCAGCTCCGTTTCCCCAGTCCGAGCATCTTCCCGATCTTCCGGCTGGTAAACGGCAGGAACGGATAGAACAGCACCTCCAGCGCGGAAATCAGCCGGACGCAGGTCGCCATCGTCCGGTCGCATTCGGCCCGGTTCTCCTTCAGGCTCCGCCACGGAGCCTGCTTGTCGAAGTACCGGTTCCCGAGTGCCGGCAGCGTCATAACCTCGCGGGCCGCATCCTTGATTCGGTAGGTGTCGATCATCTCACCGAGCCTGCCCGGTGCCGTCGCTATCGCATCGAGCACCTCACGACTCGCGTCGTCGTCCGGCGTGACGTCCGGCACCCGGCCGCCGTAGTTCTTCTTCAGGAAGACCGCCACCCGGTTGACGAAGTTACCGAGCACGTCGGCCAGTTCGTTGTTGTTCCGGGCGTGGAAGTCGCGCCAGGTGAAATCGACGTCCCGGTTCTCGGGCAGGTTGACCGCCAGCGCGTAGCGCAGCGGGTCGGCCGGGTACTCGGCCAGGTATTCGGGCAGCCAGATTGCCCAGTCGCGTGAAGTCGAAATCTTCTTGCTCTCGATATTCAGGAACTCGTTGGCCGGGATTTCGCCGGGCAGCACCCAGTCGCCGTGCGCCATCAACATCGCGGGCCAGACCATCGCGTGGAACACGATATTGTCCTTGGCGAGGAAATGGACCAGCTTGGTATCCTTGTCCAACCAGTAATCCTTCCACCGGTCCGGCTTGCCGATCCGCCCGGCCCATTCCTTGGTCGAGGAGATGTAGCCGATCGGCGCGTCGAACCAGACGTACATCACCTTGCCCTTGGCTTCGGGCAGCGGAACCGGCACGCCCCAGGACAGGTCCCGCGTTACCGACCGGTCCTTCAGTCCGGCTTGGAACCAGCCTTCGCAGAACCGCGTAACATTCGGTTTCCAGTTCGTCTTGGTCGCCAGCCATTTGCGCAGCGGCTCCTGGAACTGCGACAGCGCAAAGAACCAGTGCCTCGTCTCGCGCACTTCGGGTGTCGCTCCGCAGGTCTTGCACCGGGGCCCAATCAGGTCCAGCGGCTCGATCCACCGACCGCAGGCCTCGCACTGGTCCCCCCTGGCCTCTTCCGACTTGCAGTTGGGGCACGTGCCTTCGACGTACCGGTCGGCCAGGAACATCCGGCACTGCGGACAGTAGAGCTGCCTGGTCGTCTGCGGCTTGAGATACCCTTTCTCGTGCACCTTGAGGAAGAAATCCTGAGCGGTCTTATGATGCAGCGGCAGCGACGTCCGCGAGTAGTTGTCGAACTCGATGCCGAAATCCTCGAACGCCTGCCTGATGCGCCCGTCGTAGCGGTCGATAATCTCCCGCGGGCTCTGACCGGACTTCGCCGCAGCCAGGGTTATCGGCACCCCGTGCTCGTCCGAACCGCAGATGTAGACGACGTCCGAACCCTTGAGCCGGTGGTACTTGACGTAGATGTCGGCCGGGAGGTAAGCGCCCGCAATCTGCCCGAAGTGAAGGTCACCGTTTGCGTAGGGAAGTGCGCTTGTTACGAGGCGTCTCACGGCGTTTAGGATACTCCGGGCGGACCGGAAGTCAAACCCGCCCGCCTCCGTCTGTGCCGGCTTGACATCATCCGTCGCACTAATAGAATCCCCGGCGATGTCGAACTTCCGCGGCGGCGTGCATCCCCCCGAATCCAAAGCGGCTACCGCGCAGAAAGCGGTGGAAGAGTTGCAGTTGCCCGACCGGGTCTCGGTGCCGATGTCCCAGCATATCGGCGCGCCGGCAAAGCCGGTCGTGGCCAAAGGCGACGAAGTCAGGACCGGGACCGTCATCGGCGAGCCGGTCGGCCGGGTCTCGGTGCCGATCCACTCACCGGTCTCCGGCAAGGTGGTCGACGTGGCCGCATTGATGCACCCTTTGAGCGGCCGCAAAGTCGCCACCGTGGTCATCGACTCGGACGGCAGCGACACCCGCGACGAGTCAATCAGGGAGAAGGACACGTCCGGCCTGACGCCCGAAGCAATCATCAAAGCGATACTCGACGCCGGGGTCGTCGGCATGGGTGGCGCCGCGTTCCCGACTTTCTTCAAGCTCTCGCCGCCGGCCGGCAAGCCGATTGACACCCTGATAATCAACGGCTGCGAGTGCGAGCCGTATCTCACCGCCGACCACCGGCTGATGCTCGAACGGGCCGCGGAGATTGTCGCCGGCACCGGCTACATCGCGCAGGCACTCGGGGTGAAGAACGTGATTGTCGGCATCGAGGACAACAAGCCCGACGCCGTTGCAGCAATGAGCGAAGCCGCCCGGTCCGCCGGATACCGCGTGCAGCCGCTCAAGACGATGTATCCCCAGGGCGCTGAGAAACAGTTGATTAGAGCCTGTCTGAACCGTGAGGTCCCGTCCGGCGGCCTGCCGCTTGACGTCGGCTGCGTGGTCCAGAACGTCGGCACCGCGATCGCGGTCTGCGAAGCGGTCCGGTTCGGCAAGCCGCTCTACGAGCGCGTCACCACGGTTACCGGCCCGGGCGTCAACGAACCGAAGAACCTGCTCGTCCGCATCGGGACCCCGGTCAGCAGCCTGATTGAAGCCTGCGGCGGGTACAACGGAACCCCGGCCAAACTGATTATGGGCGGCCCGATGATGGGTATCGCGGTCGCTTCCGACGACGTCCCGGTGCTGAAAGGGACGTCCGGAGTCCTGGTCCTTGACCCGGACTCCGCGGCCGAACTCGAAGACCGTGATTGCATCCGCTGCGGCCGGTGCATCAAAACCTGCCCGATGGGTCTCGCGCCGCAGAACCTGTACTACCACGTCCGGGGCAAACGCTGGGACGACGCGGAGAAAGACCACGTCGCCGACTGCATCGAATGCGGCTGCTGCGCGTACGTCTGCCCGGCCGGAATCCGGCTCGTCCACCACTTCAAGTTCGCCAAGTCCGAAATCATCGCCCGGAAGAAGAAGTAGATGGCTGAAATCGGAAATCGACATTCGACATTCGACACTGCCTTGACCGTCACCGCTTCGCCTCACATCCGCTCCGGGTTGAATGTCCGGCGGATCATGTGGGCGGTCGTCATCGCGATGCTGCCCGCGTTCGCCGGCTCGGTCTGGTTCTTCGGCTGGCGCGCGCTGATGCTCGTCGGCCTCAGCGTCGCGTCCGCAATCGCCTTCGACGCCCTGAGCCAGAAGCTGTTCGGCCGCAAGGTCACGATTACCGACGGCAGCGCGGTCATCACCGGCATGCTGCTGGCGTTCAACCTGCCGCCCGGTGTGCCCTGGTGGATTCCGGTGGTCGGCTCGGCATTCGCGGTGATAGTGGTCAAGCAGTTCTTCGGCGGGCTCGGTCACAACTTCGTCAACCCGGCGCTCGCGGCCCGGGCGTTCCTGATGGTCTCCTGGCCCGGACTGATGACCGCGAAATGGCTCGTCCCGCGCGGCGGCACGCTCTCCGGGCTCGACGCAATCACTACCGCCACCCCGCTCGCCATTCTCAAGAACGCACCTGAAATTGTCGGCGAAGCCGGCGCAGCCGGCCTCCTCGCCCAGGCCCAGTCATGGCCGGTAGTCGGCAAGCTCTTCTTCGGCCAGGTCGGCGGCTGCCTCGGCGAGACCTCGGCCCTGCTCCTGATTGCCGGTGGCCTGTTCCTTATCTTGCGCCGCCGGATTATCGACTGGCGCATCCCCGCGGGGTATATCGGCACGGTCATCGTCCTCATCCTCGTCCTGCCCGGCCCGAAGCACGACCTGCTGCCCTACGTTGCGTACCACGTATTCGGCGGCGGCCTGATGCTCGGCGCGTTCTTCATGGCGACCGACTACGTCACGTCGCCGATTACCGGCAAAGGCCGCTGGATATTCGCGGTCGGGTGCGGGGTGTTGACGGTGCTGATACGACTCTGGGGCGGGTATCCCGAAGGCGTCTCCTATTCAATCCTGCTGATGAACGTCGCAACCCCGGTCATCGACCGGTTCACCAAACCGCGCCTCTTCGGCCGGCTCAGGAAGAAAAAGACCAACCACAAAGGCACAAAGGACACAAAGAGTGAATAGCATGATGCCTATTCTCTCCGCTCCGGCCACCTACCTTGGTGCTCTTGGTGCCTTGGTGGTAAGACTCCTCTCCTCTCCGCTCCGATTCCTAACCTTGGTGCTCTTGGTGCCTTGGTGTTTGAATTCCTCATTCGTCATTCGACACTCGTCATTC
>CBDUVZ010000096.1:0-11612 GCA_965370805.1 uncultured bacterium
GAACGCAGGAGCATCGGCAAGATGCCTGGTTCCGCGTACGCTGAAAACATGCCAAATTCTGATGTCGGAGCAAGCAAGGTAACATGCCGTTCTACAAGAACTTGCGCGAGGCGAGTTACTCAAACTACCCACACGAATCCGCGAACAGCCGAATTGCAGTTGGCGTGCAAAGGCACAGAGGAAATGACAGACGTCGAACTCCGAGTGTCGCTTGCCGAATCGGGACCCTTGAAGCTCGGCGGACCGCCAACCGCGTGGCGCTGGATATCAGAGGAGCTTTAGGAAGGCCTCAACAGTGAGGTTGGCCTGCCGGATGATGGCGCGGAGCGTGCCTCGGTCCAACTCTTTGTGGTCGGGCACGACGACTTGTGTAAACGGCTCCGACCGGCGAAGAATCATATGGCTGCCTTGCTGTCGCCTCAGGACAAAGCCTGCCTTTTCCAGTACCCGGAGGCACTCGCGTCCGGCCAAACGGGGCAGTCCGCTCACACCGTTACCAGCAGTGTCTCAAGTCTGTCTTCCGGCACCGGCAGATTGTCCTCTTTCAACGCCGCGATGTAGCCCGCTATCGCTTCTTTGACATTGACGATTGCCCGCTCGCGGGTTTTGCCCTGGCTGATGCAACCGGGCAGACTGGGACATTCGGCAACCCAGTAACCGTCCTCGCCAGGATAGATAACAACCTGTCTCATGCCTTATTATCACACGGCAGGGCTTTCCGGTCAAGTGTTGCCGGACGTCTCATGAGGAAGAACGCAGAACGCTAAACGCTGGACGCACAACGCTTCAGGCTACCCCAACCCCTTCAGCCATAGCACTATGTCGCGTATGGCGTCGGGCGTGATGCGTCACTGCGCGTCTTCGTCTGCTCGACGTCAGTCTCAGCCGGGCATCGGATTCTGCTTCCGGGTTGGGTTTTCGGGCGCTACTTGCGGAGAAACGTCCGGCGGGGCTGGCTGTCATTCCCACTCGATTGTCGCCGGAGGCTTCGAACTGATGTCGTAGGTTACGCGGTTGATGCCCTTGACTTCGTTGATGATGCGGTTCGACACCCGGCTGAGGAAGTCGGCGGGGAGCCGGGCCCAATCCGCGGTCATCGCGTCAGTTGAGGTGACCGCGCGGAGGACGACCGCGTTCTCGTAGGTCCGCTCATCACCCATCACCCCGACCGACTTGACCGGCAGGAGCACAGCCAGGGCCTGCCATACTTCGTCATACAGGCCGGACTTGCGCAACTCGCTGGTGAAGATGTGGTCCGCCTCCTGGAGCAGTCGGACCCGCTCTTCAGTGACTGAGCCGACAATCCTGACCGCAAGGCCGGGGCCGGGAAACGGGTGGCGGTGAATCAACCGGTCGGGCAGGCGCAGCGCCTTGCCCAGTTCGCGCACTTCGTCTTTGAACAGTTCCTTGAGCGGCTCGATGAGTTTGAGCTTCATCCGCCTGGGCAGGCCGCCGACGTTGTGGTGGCTCTTGATGGTAGCGGACGGACCGCCGTATGCTGACCTCGATTCAATCAGGTCGGGATACAATGTGCCCTGGGCCAGGAATCTCATCGGCCCGAATCTGTCGGCCGCCTGCTCAAAGACGCGAATGAACTCGCGGCCGATGATTTTGCGCTTGCGTTCCGGGTCCGCAACCCCGCGCAGTTTCCCGAGGAACCGTTGCCGGGCGTCAATGAGGTGGAGACCCAGCTTCGGACCGAGCATCGCCATCACTTCCCGGGCTTCGTTCCTGCGCAGGACGCCGTTGTCGACGAATACCGCCACGAGTCGGTTCTTGACCGCGCGGCGGAGCAATGCCGCCATCACCGATGAGTCCACGCCGCCGGACACCGCACACAGTACCCGTTCATCGCCGATTGCGGCCCGCAGTTCCTTCGTCTTCTCGGCGACGAACGACTTCATGGTCCAGCCCGGTTTGCAGCCCGCAATGCGGAACAGGAAGTTGGCGAGAACGGCGCGGCCCTGCTCGGTATGCTCGACTTCAGGATGGAACTGGACCCCGTAGATGCAGTGCCTGTCATTACCGATTGCGGCACGGGGCAGCGTTTCCGTCCGGCCGATTACCTTGAAACCGCGCGGCAGACGGGCGAGTGAGTCGCCGTGGCTCATCCAGGCCCGGGTTTTCTTCGGTATGCCCGCAAACAGCGGGCTTCTTCCCATCCGTTCCAGTCGGGCGTGGCCGTATTCCCTGGTTCTGCTGCCGGCAATCCTGCCTCCGAGCAGCAGGGCGGTGACCTGCATCCCGTAGCAAATTCCAAGGATCGGAATCCCGAGTCGGAAGATATCCGGGTCAGGCATCGGCGCGTCTTCTGCCCGAACGCTGGCCGGGCTCCCGGAAAGAATCAGGGCGCAGGGCGCGCGCTTCCGGATATCGGCGGCGCTGATCTCATGCGGGACGATTTCGGAAAAGACCCCGAGTTCGCGCACCCGGCGGGCGATGAGCCGGTTGTACTGGGACCCGAAATCGAGGACCAGAACCCGGTCCATCAGGAGGAAAGGGGCCTAGGGTTCAAGGGTCCAAGGGTTCGAGAGGGAGAACGGAGGAGAAAGGAAGGAAGAAAGAGGAAGGAGGAAAAAGAAGGAAGGAAGTGAACCACGGATGATTGGAGTGAGCGAACCACAGATGAACACCGATGAACACTGTGGTAGAGCAGAGCGAGCGGAAAGTGCCCTCGGAGGGCACAACACCGATGAACACCGATGGGCAGAGGAAAGAGGGAAGAAGATGTGCGCACGGGCATCAGCGGGTGGAGCCCGTGGTCACTTCCTGTCCTTTCCGGTGACGATACTGACGAGCCGGCCTTTGACGTAGATGACTTTCTTCACGTCCTTCCCGCCGATGTGTTCGGCGACGCCCGGGTCGGCAAGCGCGAGTTTCCTGATTTCTTCTTCGCTCGCGGTGCGCGGGACTTCGAGCCGGGACCTGAGTTTGCCGTTGACCTGGACCGGGATGGTCATCATGTCGAACGCGGTGAACTTCTCGTCCCAGGACGGGAACCGCTCATCGAAGAGCGAACCGGCGGCCGGTTTCGCCCGGTGCCAGAGGTCCTCGGCGAGATGAGGGGCGAACGGCGCGAGCAGGTAGATGAGCCAGCCGAGCGCGAATCCGAACACCGGCGATTTCGTGTCCTTGAATCCGTACAGGCTATTGAGGAATTCCATCTGGGCCGCAATCGCGGTGTTGTACTGGAACGCCTCGGAATCGGCGACTACTTTGCGGATGGTCTGGTTGAGCCGGATGTACAGTTCCTTCTCAGCGCCTTTGAGCTTCGCAGTGTCCGGCGGGTCAAATGCAATCGCGTCGCCGTGTTCCTCGTGCAGGTGCCAGAGCCGGTTCTGGAACCGGGTGACACCGGTGACCAGGTCGTCGGACCATTCCATGTCCTTTTCCGGAGGCGCGGCAAAGAGGAGCGCGAGCCGGGCGGTATCGGCCCCGTGTTCCTCAGTGAACGGTCCGACCCACACCCCGATCTCCTTGGAACTGGACATGACCTTGCTGACCGGCTTGCCGTCCGGATCCGTGGTTCTGAGCGACACCATTCCTTCCGTGTGGTAGGTCTTGCAGGGCTCTTTCACCGAGAGCATGCCCATATCGTGCATTGCCCGGGTGAAGAACCGGAAGAATATCAGGTGCCCGCAGGCATGCTCCATGTTGCCGGTGTATTCGTCAATCGGCAGCCAGGTGTCGGCAGCCTGCTTCCCGAAAGGCAGCTTATCGTTCTTCGGGTCGGTGTAGCGCACCATGTACCAGGACGAATTCACGAAAGTGTCCATGGTGTCCGGGTCCCGGTGCGCCGGGCCGCCGCACTTCGGGCAGGTCGTTTCGTAGAACCCGGGCACGGACGCGAGCACCGATGCACCTTTGGGTTTGAAGTCCTTGACGTCGGGCGGGAGGATAACCGGCAGGTCTTCCTCGGGTACCGGCACGATGCCGCACTTGTTACAATGGACCATTGGAATCGGCGTACCCCAGTACCGCTGGCGGGAAATGAGCCAGTCCTTGAGCCGGAAGTTGACCGTGCGCCGGCCCAGACCTTTCTCTTCGAGCCAGTCGTTGACTTTCTCGATGCCTTTGAGGCCGGCTTCGCCCTTGCCGGCAATGGTGCCGTCGAACGGCCCGGAATCGACCATGACGCCGTCTTCCGTGTAGGCGCAGGTCATGGAAGAGGGTTCAAGGGTTTCAGTGTCCTGACCCTCGGACCCTTTCCGCTGCGGCTGGATGACAACCTTGATCGGGATGTCGTACTTGCGGGCGAATTCGAAGTCGCGCTGGTCGTGACCCGGGACCGCCATAATCATCCCGGTGCCGTACGAAGCCAGCACGAAATCGGCTATGTAGATCGGCACTTTGTCGTTATTGACCGGGTTGACCGCGTAGCGTCCGGTGAAGAACCCTTCTTTCTCCATGCCTTCGGCCACCCGGTCAACTTCGGACTTGAGCAGCACGCGGCGGATGAATTTCATTCCCTCCTGCTCGCGGTCGGTTCCTTTGAGCAGTTCCTCGGCCAGCGGTGCGTCGGGAGCGAGCGCCATGAAAGTCACACCCCAAAGCGTATCGGGCCGGGTCGTGAAAATGGGAATCAACACGGAGGGTTCGAGGGGTCCAGGGTTCGAGGGGTCCAGGGTTCGGTCCCTTAATCCCTTGGTCCCTAAATTCCCTGATTCCTTTCGTTCGAGCGTGAAATCCACTTCCACACCCTCGGACCGACCGATCCAGTTGCGCTGCATGATGCGGACGCTTTCCGGCCAGGTGTTGAGTTCCTCGATACCGTCGAGCAGTTCCTGTGCGTAATCGGTAATCCTGAAGAACCACTGGGTCATCTTCTTCTTGTTCACGTCGGTGCCGCAGCGCTCGCACTTCGCGTCGACGACCTGCTCGTTGGCGAGCACGGTCCGGCAACTCGGGCACCAGTTGAGCAGCGCTTCCTTGCGGTAGGCCAAGCCGCGCTTGTAGAACTGGAGGAAGAACCACTGGTCCCAGCGGTAGTATTCCGGGACACAGGTGTTGATTTCCCGGTCCCAGTCATAAGCGATGCCGAGCCGGTTGATATTGCGCTTGCAGAGGTCGATGGACTCGAATGTCCATTTCGCCGGGTGAGAGCCGTGCTTGATTGCCGCGTTCTCGGCCGGGAGTCCGAACGCGTCCCAGCCGAACGGACGGAGCACGTCATAGCCCTGCATTTTCTTGAGCCGGCTGATAACGTCGCCGATGACATAGTTGCGGGCATGCCCGACGTGCAGGTCGCCGGAAGGGTAGATGAACATCTCGAGCACGTAATACTTCTTCTTCGGGTTCGGGTTGGTCTTGAACGTTTCGCGCTTCTGCCAGTAGTCCTGCCAGCGCTGCTCTACTTCACGGGCGTCGTACGCCAGCCGGGCGCGGGCAGCATCGGTGCCGGAGCCGGACATGGCATTGTCGGGTCTCATGTCAGCCGTTGTGCCCTCCGGCGGTGCTTTCCGCTGTCGCTCCGTCCGTCTTTCTCCTCTGCGGGGGAATCGTGCACAATTCGCTTTGTACGTCTCCGGTGAACAGATCACAGAACTCCCGGTCGCGACGGCACCTGATGCAACTGGTGAACGTTTCGAGCCGGGCCCACGTCTCGGGCCTGCCGGTCAGGTACGCTTTCTGTATCCGGTACAGTTGATGCAGGCAGCAGTTCAACTCGCCGGCGTCCTTCCAGGCGTCAACCGTATGCTTTACCCGCCAGTCGGCCTTGTTCAAGGTCCCGGCGAGCAGGCCCACGTGGTTGAGGAAACCGGTCGTCAGCCAGGCGATAATCTGCATCGGCTCCTCACCCCATTCCTCGAGCTGCCGCAGGACGCCGAGCGCAGCTCCGGGGTCACGCGCAACGACCCGACCCACATACTCCTGCAATTGGTAGGCGCGGGTGGAACCGGCCAGTTCCTTGACGCGCTTCGCGCTCACACGCTCGCCCGGCTCGCAGCAGGAAGCAAGCTTGTCGACTTCGGAACAGAGAACCCCGGTGTGCTGGCCGGAAATCTTCAGCAGTTCCCGGGCGGCGTCGGGCGTCAGTATGATGCCGCGCTCGTCCGCCCGGCGCCGCATGAGCTGTACCAGCTCCCCATCCTCGGGCTGCTTGAGACTCACGACCGCCTTTGCGAGTCCGTACTTCCGCAGCAAGGCGGGCAGCGAACGATGCGGGATGCCGGTCAGCACGACCGTAGTGGTTTCCGGGGTCTTCGCAGCATGCTCGATTAGCCGTTCGATGCCTTCCTTCTTCAGCTTCTCGGGGAACTTGGGGCCTTTCTTGCCCGGGCGGGTAATGCCGGTGATAACGATCATCCGGCGCGGCGACCCGGCCGGCGCCTGCCGCAGGTGCTCGCGGATGACGTCGGGATTGAGTTTCTCAGAGTCCAGTTCGTCGGCCTGGTACGACTCGAAGTCGAACGCCTCAAGCCCCGGACTGACAAGTTTCTCTTTCAACCGGCGCAGGATTTCGTCGGCCATGACCGTATCCTCGACCAGCAGGATGTAGACCGACTCAAACCTGCCTTTCTCAATGGCTTTGAGCACGGTCAGTCCGGTCCGGCTACCTGTCTGCGGCATGGGCCTATGTTACGCGCAACCGGTAATTAGTCAATCGGGTGCGGGTGGTGCGAGTCCCCGGTTACTCCGGCCCGGCCGGCTCTTCCGGGCCGGGCCGGACAAGCTCGAAGTCGACGGTGACAGTCCAGCCTTTGGCGACCCGGAACCGGATGGTCCCGGACTCGAACCCGTCGGCAACAGCCGTCAGGTCGTGTTCGCCGGCCGGAACCCGGTCGAGCGAATAGCGCCCGCCGGCGTTGGTCACTACGCTGATGCTGGTTTCCCTGACCGTAATCCGCGCGTTCCCGACCGGCTCCCCGGTTTCCGCATCAACGACTTCGCCATCCAGGCTGCCTTCGTTGGTGGTATCACGCAAAGCGATACTGACCCGGGTCGTCTCGTTGCCGATTGCCAGAACGGAGACGGTTCTCAGCAGTTCAGGGTACAGATGAACCTCAGTCCGCCAGGTATCGGACCGCACGGCGGCCGGTGCAGGCTGCAGCAGGATTTCTTCGGTGATGTAGCCGGGGCTGGCAACTGTCAATCGTGCGAACATCGTCGCTTCAGTGGCTGGCGTCAGGCCGAGCGAGTCCGTCGCCGCCATCATCTCCGTACCTTCGACCGTAATCAGAGCCCCGGCCAGCGGTCTGTCGGTCTCTCCGTCGCGCACCTGCGCAATGAACATGACCCGCGAAGAGCCGCATCCGCAGAGCAGAACCAGCACCAGGACCGGCGCAACACGCACGACGCAAGACGCATGAAGCATCCGGCGTTTGGCGTTGTGCGTGGAGCGTAGAGCGTTATGCGTGGAGCGTTGAATCAGAAGACGCTGACTTTGTGCTGGGCGACCGAGCCGGGAACAAAGATGCCGATGACATAGCTGCCTTTGTCAGCGATATTGCCGTCCTGGTCCCGGCCGTCCCATTCGACGGTGTGGTAGCCCGGGGTCAGGAGTTGCTTGTAGAGCTTCCGGACCGGGCGGCCGAGCATGTCGTAGACCTCGGCGCGGACGGTTCCCGGCCGGCGCAGCAGGAATTCGACCGTCAGCCCGTCGCCGCGCCGGATAACCGGCTTGCCCCGGGTAATCTCGACCAGTGCGGGTTCGTCCTGCTCGGCGACGCCGGTCGCCAGTTCGCCGACCGAGAAGACGAGCACCGGGTGCTCACCGGCCGGGAGCGCAAGCGCGGCGGCGATATCGACCCGTTCCGGCTCGGTCAGCGCCACGGTCGGGAACCCGGCAAGGCCCATCGCCCGGGCCTGGGCAAGGAACTGGAACCCGGCGAATCCGACCTCCTGCATCGACCGGTACGAGGAAGTATCCTCAACGCAGACCACGATGTAGACCGGTGCGGTCGAAGGTATCGCCTCCGACGCGGCCCGCAGGTCATCGCGCCGGTCGCCGGTCACGACCCGTTCGAGCCGGTGGTCGGCGGTATTCATGTCGCCGTCCGGCTCGCGATTCCGGTACCGGTCAACGCCCTCGTCGCGAACCAGGTAGACCATCCCGGTCAGGTAGTAGCCCGCGACCGCGCTCGGTACGGTCAGGCCACGTTTGCCGTTGTAGGCCCGGTGCGGCGTCGGACCGTACCCGGCCCAGAGCAACTGGGAGACGGTTTCAAGCGTCAGCGGCATCGAACTGAATGCCGAATCCCGGCGCAATCCCATCATGACAATCTCAAAGCTGTCCGAGGCGGTAGTGTGCGGGTCAGGCAGGCTCAAATCGGACGAAACCGCAACCAGCGTGGTATCGAACCCATCGAAAGTCGCAAGGCCGTAGACATTGACTTCGAGGACTTCATGCTCGGGGTCCCACTCGCTGTTGGCGTGGTCAGTAGCCCACTTCATCGGGCAGCCGACCGCGCCCGGCCCGGCCGAATCGCAGAATGCGGTCCCGGCAATCAGTCCGGCCTGGATGCAGAACCCGGCCTCCTCGTGCCGCTCGACCGCGACCCCGACTTCGAACGCCGCGGACGGCAGGTAGCGGTGGTCGCCCGGCTTGTGGACCGTCAAGGTATTGGAGCCCGTATCATACCGGTAGACGTTGTCACGCACGGCAACGTAGAACTGACGGTACTCACCCAGCCGGGGAACTCGACCCATAGCCCAGAGCACATTCGCAAGCACCTGGCGCGGCAGGCTGTCGCTCATGCCCGAATGAACCGAATACCGGCTGTTTGAGAGCAACTCGAATGAGAACTGGTTGACAGTCGGAGCAGGCAGGCTCTCGATCTGGACGCCAAGCGCCCGGCCGGCCATGAAAGCCAGGCCAAACGCCAGAACAACTGTTTGGACGCGTCTCACTACAATATAAGCCTAGAAGGCTGAAATCCGGTGTCAATGATGGCGGCGTCGGAATTCCGGGTGCCGAATTCCGAACGGCGAATGCGGAAACCGAAAATCGGCATCCGACATTTCTCTGGTGTTTCTACTGCTTGGTTTCTCTCCAACTGAGTTCGAAGCTAAACCGGGCTTTGACGTCGGAACTGAAATCCAGGCTGAAGCCGATTCTGAGTTGGCACCTGACTAAGCGACTGAAAACCAAGCTGATACGCTGACTGAAGCTCGTTCTGACCCGCAAGCTAAGCCGGATTCTGACATCAGCCGTGAATCCGGACCTGGATTGCAGGCTGAGCTGCAGATTCAATAGGGGGGTGACTCCCCTATTGACTTCCCGAGACAGCCCGAAAGCGAGCTTCCGAGTCAAGCTCCGAAGCCATAACTACTTAGCCGCAAGAAGGCCATGCTGTGTGGTTTCCCAAGGAGTCGACTCGCCCAAACCTCAGGCGTCCGCTGCTGAAGGCCGTATCTGGCTATTCAGCAGTCCGGGTCAGCACCACTTTGCACGTAACCCTTCGGCCCTCAACACCAAGCGTACAGAAGTAAACGCCGGCCGGAACCAACTTGCCGCTGGCATCCGTTCCGTCCCAGGTGAATTCGACACTCCCGCCGCGGCCCCCCTCCTTCTGCAACGTCCGTACGAGTCTCCCGGCGCGGTCATATATCTGGAGCTTAGCCGGCCTTGCCACCGGCCGATTGGTTGTGAACCGTACGGCACCGGTAGACGGATTCGGATACGCTCTCACGGGCAGCACCGGAGAAACGTTGATCTGGGGCCGCGGCTCGGCCAGCCCGATGCGCGGCTCATAGACCACAACAAGCAGGTGGTCTGTGCGGATACCTGCGCCACCGTATCCCGTAACGGCAACCCGGTTACCCGGTCCAACAGCAATTCCGTTTCCCCGGTCCGGCGAATCGCCCGGGCTGTTGAAGGAATCTACCCAGACCTGTGTGCCAAGTGTGTCGTAGCATACGGTCACTGCGTCGTAGCTGCGATTCCTTGCCTTGCCGGTCACGAATATCCTGCCGTCGTCCGATGCCGCCACATCGTACGCACAGTCTGTGGCGAAGTAGCTTCCCCCCACGGTATCCATCCACGCCTCCTCGCCTTCAGGGCTGAATGCAATCGTCAAGTAGTCGTAGTCGTTACTTCCAACCGAAGCACGGCCGGTCACATACACCCTGCCGGCCCCATCAGCGGTCGTGGCATACGCTTGGCATGGCACACCGGGCTCGACGTGACTTACCCATTCCACCCTACCGGCAGTGTCGAGCCTTGCGGCGAGGAACCTTCTGTCACTGAAGCCATCATCTCCACCCAGGCTGACCCTGCCTGAGCCATCCACGACTACGCCATCCACCTTGAAGTAGACCGTGTTCGACTCGGGATTACAGCAATGGGTGACCCAGAGCGGCTCACCGGATGAATTGTACTTGATGACAGTCGCCGGACTGCTGTCGGTGCCCTCACAACTGCGCCCGGCTACGTAAGCCGCCCCGGACCCGTCTGTGGCGACTCCGCCAGCGTAGTCCCAACCGCTAACTACACCATTATACCTTCTCACCCAGAGTTCCTGCCCTGACGCTGAGTAGCAGACCGTAGCGAAGTCCCGGTACGTCCCGTCGCCGTAGCTCGTGCCGGTCACAATCACGCTGCCGGACAGGCCGACCGCTATCCCCACCGGCTCGTCTTCGTCATTGCCCGGTCCGTTGTAGCGGTTGACCCAGACCTCATTGCCCCAGGGGTCGTACTTCAGCGTCACGTAGTCCAGGTCGGTTCCTGCCCCTTCGCTGTAGCCGGTTACCAGCACGTTGCCCCAGGAGTCGGTCGCCACTGCGACCGCGACGTCTTCGCCACCCGGTACGTTGCAGTACGTCCGATACCAGAGCAGCTCTCCGGACGGCGAGTACTTCACTACCGCCAGGTCTTCGTACTCGTCGGTGTTATCCAGGTAGCCGACCGCAATCACATTGCCGTCCTGGTCAAAGGTGACGTCTTGCCCCGCGTCCTCATGCCTGCCCGGCCCGCTGTAGTACTGCTCCCATTGCCGGTTGCCGCTTCCGTCGTACCGGATTACCACGCCGTTCGTGTCGTCCCGGGCGGCCCGCTCGTAGAACCCGCCCACGCAGACGCCGGTCCCGACTACCGCCAGCGCCAGCCCGCCGCTTCCGAGCGTATCCTCCGAATCCCAGCGCCGGGTCCAGAGCGTCTCGCCGGAAGACGAGTACTTCAGGGTTGCGACGTCCGATGCGCGCGGCCGGTCGCTCCTGCCGGTGACGTAGACGCTGCCCGATGGATCAATTCCCATTCCGGCCAGCCGGTCGCTCAGAGAAGGTCCGTGGTATGTCTCCTGCCACAGTTCCGTTCCGGCTGGCGAGTACTTCACCACCAGGTAGGCATCTTCGTGGTTGCCTGCCACAATCACATTGCCTTGGGCATCTGCTGCTACCGCCACTGCACCATTGCCGTCTCCTGACCCCATCAGGCTTCTGGACCAGAGCGTCTCGCCGGCCGAGTTGTACTTGACGAGGAGGTATCCGCTGCTGTCGAAGTTGGGGTGAGTGCAGCCGGCAACTACCACGTTGTTCTGCGGGTCAACCGTCACCGCCACCGCGCTGTCGTCGTTGTCGCCCGGCCCGGCAAACGTCCGCGCCCAGACCAGTGTACCCAGCGGCGAGTACTTCAGCACCTGCATGTCGTAGTCCCCGGCCCCCTGCCAGTTGCA
>CBDUVZ010000097.1:0-11576 GCA_965370805.1 uncultured bacterium
TTAGACGAATGCGATTCTGCTGTCGCGGACGTGTATCAAATACCCTTCTTTCTTTTTCTCCTATCCTCTCAACCGCCCAGATTATACTCCTCCCTCTCCGACTGTCAATCAGAAATCCGCTTCGCCTCTTGACATCGCGCCGGAAACGCACTATTGTCCTGTCAATGGAACCAGCAACACCCGGACGCGAAAACAGCGATCCGCAATCACCAATCCACAATCTCAAATCCGCACTGCCCCCCGCCATGAAGATTGACAAGAAAGCCGACCAGCCGAAGTTGGACGGGTAGGAAGTAAGCAATGTGTCCCCGAATGACACAGGAGGTTAAGGATGAAGAGCATCGCGGACGGAACCCCCTTTAGGCCCACGGCTTGCGTAGCTGCAGCCCTGATTGTAGCTGCCGTCTCCATAGTGGGATGTGCAACCACACGTGGGCACTGGAAGCAAGCCTCCACTCTGAATACGATAGGTGCCTATGAGGATTTCCTGAGATGCCACCCAGAAAGCGAATCCGCCGCCGCTGCCGGGCGCCGGATCGAGGTGCTAAAATTCGAGGAAGCTTGTGACAGGAATGAAGTGGCGATTTACGAAACATTCCTGAGTGCCTACCCAAGCAGCGAGATGCGTGACACGGTAGAGGATCTTCTTGACCAGAAGCTTGCTGCGCTCAGGGGCATCGCGATGCGAGTTCTCGACCTGCAACTCGAAACAGAACTCGACACCCAGGACATCGAAGTCTCCCTGACAGGTATCGCATCCTTCCAGCTGAGCTTCGATGGCAGGAGCGCGGTCGCGACGAATCCACTCCTGCGTAGGGTGCGGGTCGGGAAGAGCAACCGTTTCGATACGCTTCTGCGCACATCTGTGTGTGAGGCTCTGCAAGATCTCGACATACGGCTTCTCCAGTCATCCCAATCAGAAGAAGAACCTCTGGGCTTGGGGCACGCGCCGCATCGAGGAAAACGAACTCGGAACGTCGATGAGCGCGGAGCAAGTGGAGATGGCGTACTGACGGTTGGCCCTCCCACCGTCAAAAGTGTAGAAGTCACGCAGTTCATGTCGATCGGCAACGCCTCCTTCGGCTATGACGTACCGGTGAGACTTCATCACAAGACCGCGGGGCTCATATTCGACACCGTGATTGCAGGCCCACAGCAGTCTGAGCCTCTACAGGAAGGAGATGCAAGTGAACTAATAAGGAAGGCATCGGGGCTGCTGCGCGAGCACCAAACAGCCGAGGCTCTCCGCTTCGGGCTTCAACTTCTCTTCGCGCGCTACTTCGGGCCAAACAGGTACACTCGTGCTTTGATAGGTTGTCTAAAGAGCCGCAATGCAAACCACAAGGTGCTAGCCGTCCAGCTTCTCAGGACGACACCAAATGCGTGTAGCGTGCTGGTTCGTGTTCTCGAAGACAGCTCAACTTCTGCCCGGGTTGCCGCGTGTGAGGCACTCGGCGAGATCGGCGACACTGCGGTCGTGGCCTCGCTTTGCGGCATGCTGGTGAGTAAGGATGCCGACACTGTAGTCATTGCGGCTGCTGCAGCTCTAGCCGAACTAGGGGACAAACGAGCTTGCCGCCCCCTAATTCGGTCTTTGGGCGAACCATCACCAGATGTCCGCAGGGCGGTGCTCATTGCGCTTTCAAAACTAGGGGAACCGCAATGGCAAGAACTCCTCCTCAAGAAACCAAGCGGTGGCTACTACGCCTGCCTAGCTGAGATAGACGACATACGTGTCGTGGATGCTCTCATCCGAGCTTTGGAACTAGCCGACAGAGTTCAACCTTTCGATCGTGCAGCCATAACCGCGGCACTGATTCGGATCACAGGCCAGGACTTCGGGGAGGACCCAGAAGCTTGGAGCAACTGGTGGAAACTCAGCAGAGGAGCCTACCGTTGATGCTTGCCCCCGCTTCGAACAAACTGTGACGCTAACCCATTTCCCCCCGTCCGCCATGAAGACTGACAAGAAAGACGGGCAGACGAAGTTGGGGAGTTCCGGGGACATAATAAGAGACTATTGGCATTGGGGAATCAGTGACGCGACACTCTGTCCGAGCCCAAGCGCCCGCCGCTGAACGCTGAAGACAGGAAGGGTCCCAGGATTCAAGGGTCCAAGGGTCCGAGTGCGATTGTAGATTGCAGATTTGAGATTCCCGATTGCAGACCATCAGGGAATGTCGAATGCCGAATTGCGAATGGTGAATGAAACGAGGAAGATTGCCGCGCCCGCCTTCGGCGGCCTCGCAATGACAACTTCTCTCTTGGCGCACTTGGCGGCCTTGGCGGTTGTCTCGTCCGCTTTGGTCATTGGGACTTGGACCTTGGTCATTTCCTGCCTGGCAGTCCTGGCGGTTTCCCATCCGTCCCCTCCGCGCTTGAGACTGCTGGCCACGACCGGGCCTCTAGGAACGGCCCGCCGGATGTTTCCGGCGGGCCGTTGTCGCAATCCTGATTTCTATCTGGTCACTATCAACCGGCGGCGAACGGCTCGGTCCGCACCGGCCACGTAGTAGACGCCCGGCGCGACCCGGCCGAGGTCATTGCGCCCGGGCGCGAGGTCCATCACCTTCCGACCCGACACGTCAAGCAGGACGCAGGATGCATCACGCTCGACGCCTGACGCCGGCGGCAGGTACAGCACTCCGCGCACCAGCGTCGGGCCGAGAGCTTGGGGCGTAAGGCGTGAAGCGTCGGGCCTCCGGCCTTCTTCAATCCCCCCGGCGTTCATGCTGACCAGCACGGTGTAGCAGTCCGACCGGGTGAAGTTGACCGTGGTGTCGTTCATCAGGCTCTTCATGCTTACCGCCCAGCCGACGCCCTCGGCCAGCCAGTAGTACGACCGGCTGTATGAAGTGTCGGTATAGACCGGCACGCCGTTGACGTACGTGGACATGACGAATTGCCGCACCGAGTTCTCGCGCAGGCACGGGAAGTTGCCGGCCGGGGTCTGGACCGTGCCCCAGGCGTCGATCACGTTGTGGGCCGAGTTCGTACCCACTGTCCAGGTTGTATCATTGGCGGTATCGGTCCAGACGTAGTAGCTGTCCCAATCCGTGCCCATCGTGGCCGGCAGCGGCAGGGTCAGACACGTGGGATGGTACACCTGGGCGAATGACGTATCCGGTATAAATATCTGCCAGCCCTGGCCGTAGGACCGGTACTCGGTCGGAAACAGGCCATGGTAGTAGTACATCATCACGCCGGGTCCGTCTTGACTGTAGCAGACGTTCGCGTCCGGGAAATCGGCGGCGAACGGCGTGCCGGCCTTGTCCACAATCCGCATGTCCTCAACCTGACCCGCATAGAGCGAGGTGTCGAATACCCACGTGTGCGGGCCGCCTGCCGCGCCCGGTGTCACGTTTGCGGTGTCGCTGTTGTACTTGTACCAGAAGGTATCTCCGACCTGGCTCGGAACCTCGGACTGGTCAAGCGTTATCTGCGCCATCGCAACCGAGCCGAACAGTACCAGGCCGCAGATTGCTGCAATCACTTTCACAGACATCAGGCCTCCATTTCGGTTTCTTGTGCTTCTATCCGCCGGACGGTATATCATAACCGCCGTATCACCATGTCAAGTCCCGGCTGCCGCACGCCACGTCTGCAATCACCAATCTGCAATCTGAAATCTCAAATCCGCTCCTGTTGACCCCCTGCCTCCGGCGGCTAGTATGCGAGCCGACTATGCCGTTATCCGTCATCATCATCGGGACGGTCGCATCATGACCCCGCGGACGAACGGGTAGGCGCGGTTCATGGTTCTCGGCTTCCGTCCGCCGGTCGTCATCGAGCGCCGGGTTGTCCACGAGCTCTGCCGGCTCGCCCGCCGGGGATATGAAACCAGACACAAGCGGGAAACGTTCGGGTTCCTCTACGGCACCCTGAAGAAAAACCGGCAGCTCGTCATCCGCCGGGCGATCTACTACCGGGGCGGCAGCAAGACCAGGACCGGCGTCTCCTTCCCCGACTGGCCCAGCGTGCAGCGCGTCCTGAGCCGCCGCGAATCCCTGGCCCGGGAACTGGGGCTCCGATTCCTCGGCGGGTTCCATTCGCACGTGGAGATTGCGGGCAAGGTGTTCCGGGGTCTGTCCGAATCGGACCGCCGTTCGCTCACCCGCGACTACCTGGCCGCGCTCGAAGCGATTGTGTTCGTCTGGGCCGGCAATCACCGCCCGCGGCCGTCCACCGGTACCGTGGTTGCCGGCGAGCCGGAAACCGGGTACAGCTACCGCATCCGGGTGTATGCCAAACGAGAACACGGCATCAGGCAGGTCCGGCTCAGGGTCCCCGGAACCGACGGCACCATCCTGCTCTAGTTCACCACGAAAGAACGGGGGCGGAAAGCCCGCCCCCGTCAGGTTCAGTCTGCCCCGCGCTAGCGGAGCATCACCGCTTTGGTCGTCCTCACGCCGGCGCCGGTCTCCAGCTTGTAGACGTAGGTGCCGTGGGCGACCAGTCTGCCCTGGTCGTCGCGGCCGTCCCAGGCTGTGTTGTACCGGCCCGCGGCCATCTCGGACCGAACCAGGGTCCTGACCGACCGGCCGGTAACGTCGTAGACGCTCAGCTTGACCGCGCCGGGTGTCGGCAACTGCCAGTGCAGCGCCGCCGCGCCCCGGAACGGGTTGGGCGCGACCGACAGGGCGAGCCTGGTCGGAATCCGGCTCGGCTGGACGCCGCGCTCGCTGACGCCGACAATCGGCCCGTCGCTCGTGAACTTGATCGCCCGACCGGGCACAATCGGCGAACTGCCCCGGTGATAAGCGCCGTCGAACAGCGCCTGGATGTAGATCGTCTTGGTCTGGTTCTGGCAGCCGTTGGTGCTGGTATTGACGCGGTTGGCGCTCAAGTACTGGTAGGTGAACTCGCAGTTGCCGTCCGCCGCGGCCAGGGTCGTATCGTAGAGGATAACCTGATGCTTGTCCCACGTGCTCGTGTTCCAGTACTCCACCGAATCCCATTCGACGATGAACCGGTGGTTCGCCGCGTCGTGGTAGTACCAGACACCGCCGCCGTCGGGCGGGTACAGGTCGTCCCAGTGCATCGCCAGCATCGGCGGCGCGGCGCCGCAGGGCAGTGCCAGGTTCGTGTAGGCGGAGTACGACTCAGACCCCGGGGCAACGAATCCGTTGCTGCAGACCGATATCTGGGTGTAGGACTGGCCGTAGTAGACGAACGGCCCGAACCCGGTCGGCAGGTTGACTTCGATTGTCTGGTCATCGCTCAGTGAGAGCTGCGTGCCGGTGCCCGATATCTCCACCCATGCGAACTCCGGGTGCTCGGTGTAGAACGTATCGCAGTCGTCGTATGCCCAGTAAATCGTCGCCGGCCCGCCGGTGTCCGGAATCGGGTCAACGGCCCGGACTTCGCCGACGATAATCGAGAAGTCGATTACCTGGGTGAAACCGCCGGCCGCGGATACGTGCAGGGTGCACGGAATCGAAGTCTCGAGCGGCATGCTGAGCGTGGTGACCCGGAACAGGTCCCCGGCATTCGTGCCGGTGCTCTCCGCCAGGATGGTCCCGAAGTCCCCGAACGAGTCGTTGACCACCATTCTGGTATCACCGGAAACCAGCACCGCGGTCACACCCAGGGCATGGCCGAAGCCGACGTTGCGCAGGCTCACCTCGAGCTCGGCCGTCTCTTCCGGGTCGAGCCTGCCGTTGCCGTTGCCGAGCGTGTCGATCACGTGCAGCCCGGCGTACCGCAGGCTCGGGGCTCCTACCCGCAGGTAGATGTGCGAGAACCACGAGGAATCCGTTGCGTCCTTGCACTCCATGTCGAAGTGAATCCAGTGGCCGTTGGTGCAGGCGACCGCGACTTCGAACTCGTACCCGTCAACCCCGGTGGACGCCGAGTCGTGGGCCGGCAGGTCCCCGAAGCTCTTGGCCGAATCGGTCAGCGTGATGTACGCATCGCCGGTCCGGATTGTACCGGTCAGGCCATGCGCGGTCGAATCGCCGTGGTTCTTGACCCAGGTCGGCATGTTGATCGTCTCGCCGGGATTGACGCTGCCGTCGTTGTTGCCGCCCGCGCTGTCGTCAACCGTATGGCGCAGGTAGGTCACGTACGCCGTTCCGGTAGTCCGGGCCAGACTGGTGCCCTCGTGCGGCAGCAGCGTGTGCCCGGTTACCGTCACGGAGAAATCCCCGGGCGAGGAAGCGTTGATCGGCAGGATGATGCCGCCGCTGCCGTTGGTGTACCCGAACTCGTAGAACTCGCCCGGCTTCCAGGCGCAGACCAGCGCGCCCTCGACCGGCGAGCCCAGGGTAGTCACGGTCACCGTCAGGTCGTAAGGCCCGAGCGGCACTGCCGGCGGGTAGGTTACGTCGGCCACAGTCGGGTGGCCGGTCCAGATGTTCATCGCCGGGTCTCCAAGCGCCAGGTACATCTCGACGTTCTCAAGCTCGCCCGGCGTGTTGTAGTACTTGGCCAGGTACGCATCCGCGTAATTGAGCATCCCGCCGAGGTCCCAGAGCGGAGCGGTATAATCCCTGACTCCCTGGATCGTGAACGTATCGCCCAGAGCCCGGAACAGGGACGAATCCCAGCCGTGGTTCGGAATCGTCATCGAAGGCTCGGTCGCGCCGAGCGAAGCCACCGCGCCGCCCGGGTACTTGCTCATCCACTCCTCGCCCAGCGAGCTGCCGTTGAGCTGGTGGCAGTTGCAGGCGCAGTTGATGACCACCGGAGTCAGGTTTCCGTTCGTCAGCGCGTGCACGTCGCCGGTCGTCCAGTCGGCGTCCGACGAAGTCCAGCCGGTCCAGGCGGTCTGGCTCCCGTGGCCCCGGTAGTTGACTACCGCCCGGCCTTCTTCAATCGCGGCCTTCAGGTCGGCATTGTTCGCCCCGACGCCGCCGAAGATGGTATCGAAATCGTAGCGGTAGTAGCCGTACGGGAAGTTGAATATCCCGCGGCTGCACTCCGAGTACTTGCCCGGGTACTGCTGCTGGTGGGCGCACAGCGCGGCTTTGGTCAGCCAGTCGTTGGTCGTCGGCGGGTTCCGACTGAAGAGCATAATCTTGCCGATCTGGTTCGCGAGGTCGCCGAGGCTGTCCGGTGTGAGCCGGCCGATTCCGACCTCCAGGTAATGGTCCGGGGTGGCCGGCTCCAGCGCGCCGTACCACACGTCCGACACATTCACATTCCAGTTCCCGGTCGGGACTTCGGCGGGCTTGCCCATCAGCAGCGCCCAGCGCAAGACCGGCGGGGTGTGGGAGTCGTATTCGGCCCGGATCGAATCCTTGACCTCGGCCGCGGTCCAACTCGACTTGGAAATCACCCTGGTCTCGATCCCGCACTTGTGGTGCCAGTTCACCAGGGTATCGAGCCAGGAACCGGGGTAGTTGTCGTGCGCAATCACGAGATAGCGCACGCCCGGGCTGTCGCTCCAACCGATATCCAGGTTCAGGGCACCGAAGTTGTCAACGTAGTCCCCGTACATCCGGGCCATCCACGGCTCGACCGACATGCGGCCCATGACACCGGGATGAGTCACCCGCACCCGCAGCCGGGTGCAGACCACGAGTTCCCGTTTCGCCGGATTGCAGGTCACCGGCGAAATCCCGATGCCTGCCAGTTCCAGCCCGCGCCAGACGGCCTGGCCATCAACGGTCACGTGCTGCTCCGGATAAACCACGTCCTCGGCGTAGAAGCCCCGGTCAATCGTGAACGGTTCTTCCTGTTCGTCGGTAGTCGGCTTCTGCCGCGGATAGACCATAATATCGGTGAAAACCGTCTGCTCGACGTCAAGCAGTTCGACCGATACCCGGGACCCGGTCGGGATTCCCAGGTTCCTGATAATCCTGGGCAACTCCGGCCGCCCGATATCGGACGTACTGCCGGGCTCACCCGGAAGCCTGACTTCGCTGTATTCCACGCCATCCACAACGCGGGTCTCGACCTGGACACCCGGCACCGTGATGTCGATTATCGTTGCGCCCGCTCTTGTCTCCAGCCGGACATCGGGTCCTGCCGGACTGCTGCCGTCAACCGACAACCATGCCCCGAATCCCGTTCCGACCAGGAGCATCAGAATCGGCACTGTCACTTTCCTGACTGTCATTCCGTGCCTCCTTGGCTTGATGCGACTCGAATCGGATTTCTGTCTTCTGCCCGCCATGCGTTCGATTATACCCCCGCAGCCCGGCCCGTCAATCCGGATGCCGATTCCGGGCGGCTCCGCGAATCCGTCGCCGCAAGCCGGAGATTGACATGCATCCGGCGTCCGGTTATCTTGCTGCAGCTTGACACTCACCATCATCGGATTCCTCGCCTGCACCGCGGCCATCTTCTGGGCCGGCACCCGGCTGACCACCTACGCCGACGTCATCGCCACCCGGACCCGCCTCGGCCGAATCTGGGCCGGGATGCTGCTCCTCGCGCTCGCCACCTCCCTGCCCGAGTTCATCAACAGCGCCAGCGCCGCGGTGCTCGACCTGCCCGACATTGCGCTCGGCGACGTTGCCGGCTCCAATCTCCTCAACCTCGTAATCCTCGGAATCGTCGGCGTGTTCAGCCGGTCCCGCACCTGTCTCCACGGCCTGAGCCGGTTCCACGTCCGCACGGCCCTGTTCGTCATGCTGATGTCCGTCCTTACCGCCCTGGCCTTGCTCCTTGGTTCCCGGCTGCCCGTGCTCGGCTGGGTATCACCGGTCACCCCGCTGGTCCTGGCGCTCTACTTCCTGGCGATGCGCCGGGTCCGGAACACCACCGGACAGACTCCGGACGTGGCGTCGGCCCCGGCCGGCTCTTCGATGCCACTCCGGACCGCGGTTGTCCGCTACCTGCTCTTCGCCCTGGTAGTCATTGCCGCGGCAATGCTCCTGCCCGGCCTGGCCGCGCGAATCGCCGCCGACACCGGCCTGGGCAACACCTTCGTCGGCACCATCCTGGTCGCGTTCGCCACCTCCCTGCCGGAAGTGGTCACCGCAATCGCCGCGGTCCGCATCGGCGCGGCCGAGATGGCCGTCGCCGGAATCCTTGGCTCCAACCTGTTCAACCTCGCGTTCCTGGGAATCGTCGACGTCATCTACTGGCGCGGCAGCCTGTTCACCGCATCGCAAACCGGGCACACCATACCCCTGCTCGGCGGCATCCTGCTTGCCGGCCTGTTCATCATTGTGCTCAGGACCTGTCCCCGCCGCCGGTTCCTGCGTATCAACTGGTTCGGCTGGGTCGCGCTGGCAGCCTACCTCGCCAACGGGGTATTCCTCTACTTCACGAGATAGCCGACTTACGCGGCGTCTTCCGCGGCCTGGCGCCGGCGGGCGATCTCTTCTTCGAGCACGCGCTGGACCAGCCGCTCGATCAGGAAACCGACCAGCCGGCTGTTGTCCTGCTCATCGACAACCGCCAGGTTGTCGTGACGCCGGTCCTTCATTATCTGCTGCGCCTCGCGCAGCGACTCACCGGGCTTGACGGTGTACGGACATTCCTCCATCAGGTCCTGGGCAACCAACAGCGGCGCTACCTGGGGCATGTTCAACGTCGCCTTCAGCCCTTCGAGCGTCACCACCCCGCGGAACACACCTGCGCCGTCGACAATCGGGAAATAGACCGCTTCGCTCCGCGCCACCGTATCCAGCACTTCGGCCAGCGGCGCGTGCAGCCGGATTGAAGGCTGGTCGGTCTTCATCACGTCCCGGACGACGTACGTCTCCAGCAGGTCCTCGGCGGTAACGTTGCGCCCGGTCTCCCCGGCCCGGGTTATCGCCAGCTTCACCATCGGCGGCCCGAGAATCTCGAGCAGGAACGTCGTAGTGGCGACAACCGCCAGCACCGTTGTGGCAATCGCCGGGTGGTCGGCGAACGTGTGCGACGCCATAATCGCCAGCCCGATGGCCACCCCGGCCTGTGACAGCAGACTGTAACCGAGGTACTTCCGCACCACACTCGCGGCTTTCGTAACCCGCGAACCCAACCAGACGCCGGCGACCTTGCCCGCGGTCCGGCCGATAACGAATACAATCGCAATCAGCCCGATCATCCAGGTCAGTTCGCCCAGCTTCAGGTGCGCCCCGACCAGCACGAAGAACAGCACGTAAATCGGCGGCGCCACCCGCTGCACCGAATCGAACACTTCCTCCCCGCCCTTGCCCGCGATGTTGATGAACACCGCGCCGAACGCCATCGTCGCCAGAATCAGGTCAACCCTGAGTGCCTGGGCCCCGCCCACCAGCAGCAGGATACACCCGAGCGCGAACGCCATCATCAGTTCCTTCTCGCGTACGTGCCGGTAGACGTACTTGAATGCAACCGCCAGCACCGCGCCCAGCAGCACCGCGCCGACCAGCTCGAACAGCGGCCGGCCGACCATGCTCATCAGCGAGAACCCGCCGCCGGACAACAGCACCCGCGCGATTGCGGACGCAAACCCGTAGAGCAACAACGCCAGCCCGTCGTCCAGGGCCACGATTGCCAGGATCATCGTAGTCAGCACCCCCAGCGACCGGTACTCCCAGATGACGTTTACCGTCGCCGCCGGTGCGGTCGCGGACGCAATCGCGCCGAGCAGCATCGCCAGGGGCCAGTTCCCGGTCACCAGCCCAACCCCGACTGTGACGACGATGAACGCGCCGATGCCCTCGGCCAGCAGGATGACAATTGCCTTCTTCCCGTATCGCCGGAACACACTCAGCTTCAACTCCCCGCCGATCTTGAACCCGATAATCCCCAGAGCCATCAGGCTCAGCGGCTCCAGGCTGATCAGGGTCGCCTCGTCGATAATCCCGACCGCACCCAGACCCAGCCCGATAACGATGAACGCCACCACCTGGGGAATCTTCAGCTTCTTGAATATCCGCGCCCCGACCGTGCCCAGAATCACCGCAATCGCCACGGTCAGCATCACATTGAAATGGAGATTCATATCAGCTCAGGGTAATTACGAATGCCGAATCTGCACTCTGACCCTGGAGTGCGGCAGCAGGGCTGCCGCTTTGGTCCACCGAAGTATCGCTTCGGGAAAGGAAAAGCGGCAGGTTCCCTGCCGCACTCCATATCCTGCTCTCTTGGCGCACTTGGCGGCTTCCGCTTCCGCATTTTGCATTTTGCTATTTGCACTCTGCAATTTGACTTCATCTGTGTCCATCCGTGTTTATCCGTGGTCAATTCCGGTCCGCTTCGGCTATTTCTCCCCGAACACCTGCCCGGTGAACACCAGCATCTCGGTCCGCTCATCCTTCCACGCGTCGGGCGGAAGCCCGGCCTTCCGGCAGGTTTGCTCCAGGAACGTCTCCCGGTCCCAGCCCTGCTCCACCGGCACCTGAGGCAGCAGCAGCCCGGACCGAAACCCCTGCCGCATCACCAGCCCGTGCTTCCCGACCAGCACCGAATCCGGGTCCGTCATCCTCCGCAGCGGGCTGAGCACCGTAATCTCGATATCGATTTCAGCCAGCTCCCCCGCAGTGACCGGCGGGAACCTCGGGTCCTCGGTCGAAGCCGCCATCGCCATCTCGTTCACCGCCTGGTACAGCGGCTTCACCGCTTCGACGTACCCGATGCAGCCCCGCAACTCCCCGTGCTTGTGCAGGGTGACAAACGCGCCCCGCATCCCGGCCAGCTTCGGGGTCAGCGGC
>CBDUVZ010000098.1:0-11305 GCA_965370805.1 uncultured bacterium
CCCTCCCCCGCCCAGGATGTTGCCTACATTGTTCCCCAGAACCGTCGCCAACCTCATCGCTAATCCCGCCGTCAACTTCGTCGCCAATCTCCTCGCTAATCCCGCCGTCAGCTTCGTCGCCAATCGCGTGGCTAATCTCGTCGCCAGTTTCGCCCCCAATTTCGCCCCGAATCACGTCGCCAGCTTCGTCGCCAGTCGCGTGGCCAATCCCGTGGCCAATCGCGTGGCCAAGGTCGTCGCCAACTACGTCGCCAAGTTCGCCGCCAATCTCGTCGCCGGAAACGTCCCGACTGACGTCTTCGGCTTCATGCAGAGCCATACCCATGCTGCCGCTCTGGTCCGCCGCAGCATCGCGTCAGGAAAGGGAAAGCGGGAGCTTCGCGCTTGAGACTACCGCGACGCTGACGCTGGTGCGCGGACTGACTTGACATCGAGCCGGATTCGTTCTATCTTCCTGCCAATGGAACCAGTGACACCCGGGCGCGAAAGCAGCAATCCGCAATCCTCAATCCACAATCTCAAATCCGCAACGCCCCCCGCCATGATGATTGACAGGAAAGGCAGGCAGGCGGAGTTGGATGGGAAGAAGAATGTCAAATGACAAGACCTGACCCCGAGGCCCCCAGCGAATGCCAATAATCTTTTATTGTGTCCCCGGAATTCCCCGGCGAATGTCAATAATCTTCTATTGTGTCCCCGGAATTCCCCCGGGAGAGGGCTAGGGTGAGGGGTTCTGCGACTGTCCTTGGGATTTCGCGCAGCCCAGCGCTTTCGCACTTTCGCAATCCGCAATCATCAATCTACAATCTGAAATCCGGAACGCCCCTCCCCCGCCATGAAGACTGACAAGAAAGACGACCGGACGAAGTTGGATGGGTAGGGTGACTGCACCGGAATCCGAAGCAAGAAAAGGGTTAGCGTCACCGATAAGACTCACCGATAAGACCCAGAACTCCAGGTTTCCAAGCAAAGCTCGTGGTCCGATGAAGGAGGCGTCATGATAGACATCCGCGATAGTGGCGGACGGGTACACACCATCAGCTTCACTGATCTGACGAGGGGCATAAAGGACGGCACTGTACCTCCGGACACGACGGTCAGGTCCGAGTACGTTTTCGGCGACTCGGAATGGAGGCAACTGGACCAGACCCGGATGTGGCGGCGTGCAGCCGGCACCACGCAAAGGTCGTTCGGCAGCGGAGCCCTGAACGGCAGTCACGGAGAGCCGACAACCAGCGGGGCTACGGATGCATGCCCGAACTGCGGTGGCAAACTCGACCGCTCTGAAGACGGTCTGGGGTTCCGGCACACCAAGTGCACCCAATGCGGCAGGAAGGCCACAAAACCACTCTCGGTTCTGTTCCTTGTGGGCTACTGGGTGTTCCTCATTCCCGTAGGCCTACTGACGCTCTGGGCTTGGCGGCAGAAACAAGCGTCCATGGTCGTCATTTTCGGGACGTTCTTCGTCGGCATAGGCACGGCTATAGTCAGAGACCTCAAGCTGCGTGGGAACAACTCCAAGGAAGGGAAGTCAACGCAGGAATCCGCAAGGGCTATGTACGGCGGTACTCGCACGCGCGCTGCCGTCGAGACCCGAAGGCCGACATCGAACGAAGACGAAGACATCGTAGGCTGGTACAACCACGCGCTGGTTCTAGCGGAGAACGGGCAACACAGAGAGGCCGTCAAGTGCTATGACAGGATTTTGGAGAGTAACACAGACGACGCAGACACATGGTATGGAAAGGGAGCCTCGCTTACCGAACTGAAGCAGTACGCGATGGCCTTGAGTTGCTTCGCTGCGGCCATTCGCTTGAATCCGGACGACCCGGACCCCTACTATGGGAAAGCACTCGCCGAAGATAAGCTGGGCCGGAAGGAAAGTGCTCTTCGGGACTACCGCCACTACCTTGCTCGGGCATCCAAGGACGACGAAGAACAGATACGGGCAGCCAAGAAGAGACTGCAAGAGATGGAGCCTGGGAGATGAGGGGGCACAATACGCAACCCAAGCCGAAAGGCGAAACTCCTTGCGTTGCACCCGCACCCCGCTGCCGGTGTCCTCTCAGCCGATGATGACGATTGGGAGATAAGGTGACACAATACGCATCCCCCGCCCGCTGCTGACAGATACTGATCTGAGTCCTGTCTTTCGTCCGTGGACAAAGGAATCGTCATGAGAGGAATCTCATTCGCCGCTACGCTCGCCGCTGGCTCACTGGTCGCAGTGGTGGCGTGCGGCAGTCCTGAAAAACCTGTTTCCTCGGGCTCCGTGGTAAAGGAACCCACAGGCATAACCGGCTGCATCTCCGTAGGTGTCATCTACGGAAGCCATACGCCCAGGTCTCCTATCTCCGATGTTCAGGTCACACTGCACGACGACGACCGGACATGGTTCACCGGGCGTGACGGTAACTGCTTCCTCGACTCGGTTCCCGCGGGCGAGCACGCTGTCCTGCTGTCCCACATCAGCGCTGCGCCCCAGGCACTCATCGCGGTGGTCAGGCCTGGCGACACCGCTTGCGTCGGTACGACAATGTACCCTCCCCCGCCGAAGTACCTCTGCGGGACCGTTCGCGACAAGGCCACCGGTAACCCGATTCCGGGAGCCACTGTCAGAATGGAGGGCGACTCGGAATGGGAATTCGGCCCGTTCAGCGCCAGTTGCGACTCGTTGGGAAAATACTGCGTCGCGGTCGAATCCGTATCTCTCCACCCGCCCATGTGGTTCACGTACTTCGCCGACCACCCCGGCTACCTTGTCACGTTCAAACACGAACCCGGAGTCGGCTACGACGACGGGGAACCGCCGGACACGCAGTGGATACACTTCGATCTCATCGATACCTGCCGGAGTGCAATTGTCGGACGCGTAACCGATGGCATGACTGGATTGCCGCTCTACCGGGCGTATGTGTCCGCAAGCTTCCCGCCGGGAAGCGACAGGTATCCCGACTACAGCAGAACCGACCTGGATGGAACGTATGGCTAATTAGGGACAACCACCTATTCCGCCCGCCGCTGACCGCCCCTGCCGCGAAATCCGTAGCCCACAGGACCCCCTCACCCCAGCCCTCGTGCGAGAACGCACCGGCGGCCGTGCCCGCTAAGGGACGAGGGAGCAAGAAGGACCGCCGTCCGATTCCCGATTGCAGACCATCAGGGAATGGCGAATTGCGAATGGTGAATGAGACAAGGAAGATTGCCGCAGTCGCTTCGGAAGAGGAAAAGCGGGAGCTTCGCGCCCGCACTCCATAGCCGACCGAGGAAGATTGCCGCAGTCGCTTCGCTCCTTCGCAATGACAGATTCTCTTCGTGTTCTTGGTGCTCTTGGTGTTTACTCCGCTCCGGCCCTCAACCTTTGTGTTCTTCGTGCCTTCGTGGTAGGACTCCGCTCCGCTTTGGTCATTGGGGCTTGGTCATTGGCTATTTCCTCTTCGTGCTCTTGGTGCTCTTGGTGCTTTTCCTGTCTGGATTGCCCTCGCTTTCTTGACAGTCGGTGCCGGAGCAACTACTATTCCCGGACCAACTATAGAAGCACGCTTTGAACTCCTTCAGACTCAGAATACCATCGAGCGCCCGGTTGCTCCGTTTCTACTTCGTCCTGGGTATTCTCGTGCTGGGCGGCTTCTGGTTCTTCTATTCCCAGTTCCTCCTGATCCGGCTTTCCCGGCTCTGGACCAGCTACACCGAAACCCTATTCGTCGAACTCGAAAACGACACCCAATTGCGGACGAGAATCTACGCCAAGTTCATGAGCCGGGCGACGGAGCCGTCCCCGACCGGCTCGCCCGAACTCGATATCATCTTCGAGGAAGTCATCAAGAAGATCGACTTCCCGGTCATCATCACCGACCCCCACGGCGTCCCGACTTCGTTCCGCAACCTGCGCGTTGAGAACCCGGACTCCCTGGTCCTGCTCAGCCTGATTGATACCCTCGACCGCGAACACGAACCGATTCCACTGGTGGTGGTGGACGGCACTTCGCGCCGGAACCTGGGGAGTATCCACTACGGGCTGTCCCACTCGACCCACACGCTGCGCGACATCAACGCCCGGCTGACCGAGTCGGTCCGCTCGCTGACGCTTTTCTCCGTGCTCCAGGTGCTGCTGCTGGTCGGCTTCGTCATCGTCGGGGTCTGGGGAATCCTGGAGTACAAGCGACGCGAGCAGGAACACATCTGGAACGCCCTGGCCAAGGAAACGGCCCACCAGCTCGCAACGCCGCTCTCATCGTTTTCCGCCTGGCTCGATATGCTGCGCTCGGACGGCAACCGGGAAGTGATGGCCGAGTTGGAGAAGGACATGAAGCGGATGCACGAAGTGCTCGACCGCTTCAGCCGGATCGGCCTTCCCCGTGAACTGAATCCCAGGCGGGTCGGCGAACTGATCGAGAAGTCGGTCGCCTTCGTCCGTCGCCGGGCTCCGAAGGCGATGGCCTTCCGGATTGAGATTGCGGCCGACCCGACGGTGAAAGTGGACGAAGTGCTCTTCTCCTGGATGCTGGAGAACCTGCTCAAGAACAGCGTCGATGCTATCGGCGCGCACCAGGGCGAAATCGCGGTGATCACCCGGACGGCCGACGACGGACGTTCCCTGGAAATCGAGGTCACGGACACCGGCGAGGGCGTCAAAGTGGAGAAGGTATTCGACCCGGGGGTCACAACCAAGAAGTACGGCTGGGGCGTCGGTCTGGCGCTGGCCAAACGGATTGTGGAGGAATACCACGGCGGCCGGCTGGTCCTCAAGAAATCGAAACCGGGAAAGACCGTCTTCTCGATCTTCCTCCCCGTCATTCGGGAGCCCGATCTTTCCGGCAAACAGGAGGTATCGTGAAGCTGCTCTGGATCGACGACGAGATCGACCTGCTGCGTCCTTTCGTCTACGCGCTGCGGGAGAAAGGTTACGAGGTCGAAACCGCGACCAATGGCCCGGACGGTCTCGAACTGCTGCGCGCCGGCAACTTCGACCTGGTGCTCCTTGACCAGATTATGAGCGGGATGGACGGGCTCGAAACGCTCCGGCATATCAAGCAGGCGGCCCCGAGCGTCCACGTGACGATGGTCACCAAGTCGGACCAGGAGGCCCTGATTAATGAGGCCTACGGCGAGCTGGTCGATGACTTCCTCGTGAAGCCGTTCACGCCCGTGCAGCTCCTCGCCGTGCTCAAACGGCTCCTGGAGAAGAAGAAACTTGTCGCCGAGCGCATCGGACACCAGTACGTCGCAGCGATGAACCGTGAATGGGACACGGCTACCTGGCGCGGCTGGGTTGAGTACTACCGCGTCCTGGTCCACTGGCAGGGACTGCTCGGACAGTACGGAGATGAAGCGCTGCAGGAAGCGCAGCAGGATCGCTGGCAGGAATCGAACGAGGAGTTCTGCCGGTTCATTGAGAACAACTACCGGGACTGGCTGAAGCAGGACGACGACCCGGTGCTGTCGCATCGCATCATGGAGAAATACGTTCGCCCGCACTGGCAGGAGAAGCCGACCTATTTCATTCTGCTCGACGCCATGCGGGCGGACCAGTGGGAAGCGATTCAGCCGATGCTGCGCGACCTGTTCGAGGTTGAAACCGACTACTACTACTCGATTCTCCCGACCGCCACACCGTATTCCCGCAACGCCATCTTCAGCGGCCTGCTGCCGCTCGAGATATTCCGGAAGCACCCGCGCTACTGGGTATTCGATGAGACCGGTCAGAACCGGTACGAACGGGAACTCCTCGCCGGACTGCTCGAACGGCTGCGGTTCGACGGACCGCACCTGTACTTCAAGGCCCTCGGCGGGGTGGAACTGAAGCGGGAACGCGGGAGACTCCTGAACAAGAACACGCGACTCACGGTCATCATTCTGAATCTCCTCGACCAGTTGATTCACTCCCTGAAACAGACCCGCCTGCTCGACGAAATGATCCCCGACGAGACAGCGCTGGTCGGAGCCACACGCGTCTGGTTCTCATCATCGCCGTTATTCGCCCTGCTCAAGGAACTCGCCCGGCGGGACTGCCGGATAATCATCACAAGCGACCACGGCTTCATCCGGGTCCGCCGGCCCAGCCTGATTCACGGCGGACGCAAAATGTCGGCCAACCTGCGCTACAAGCACGGTGGAGCCCTGAGAACCGACGAACGGAAAGCACTGTTGATCAAGCATCCGGCGGATTACATGCTGCCGGTCGAGCACGACTCAAGCAGCTTCGTCATCGCCCGGTCAGACTACTACTTCATCTACCCGACCAAGCCCCGGGAATACGAGAAGACGTACAAGTACACATTCCAGCACGGCGGCATCTCGATGAGTGAGATGATCGTCCCGATTGCGACGCTGCGGCCCCGGTAGGACGAACCCGGCTGTCAGGCGCTGCTAGCGTCGTACCACCAGCTTGGTGCCGGTTGCGGCCCCGCCCTGCTCAAACCGGACGAAATACACTCCCGAAGCCAGATGCCGGACGTCGTGGTGCCTGACGGCACCGTTCGCTACGCTCCCGTGCGCGCCGGGCAGGTCCATGACTTCCCGTCCCGTGATGTCCAGCAGAACTGCATCGCCGCTCGCCGGCATCCGCAGCACGCCTCGCACCACAGTCGGCACATTCGTCATTCGCAATTCGGCGTTCGGCGTTTCCTCTACCCCGCTTCCGTCCGGAACCCAGACCGGCATCGCCGGTTCACCCATCATGTTCATGCAGTACACGCTCCAGCGGTATATCGTGTTCGTGTCGGCCAGCGGCGCTGCCTGAGCCCGGGCAAGAGAGAAATCGGCCAGGCTCCCGTGCCCGGGATGACCGAGAGCCGCGCGCACGAAACCCTCGACCAGGAACGGCGCGTACTTCCGTTGCGGGTTCCTCGCGTCGGCCACGCCGGCCCGGGAGTTGCCCATCGCGGCCACCCCGCCACCGCTGTCCGCCATGACGAAGCACTCAGTGAAGCAGTCCGTGTCATCGAAGCGACCGGCGTTGCAGCCGATGGTGGCCATGATGGTGTAGTCCGGCGCGTTACCCAGTGCCAACACATCATGGGACGAGACGCGCCATCCGTGATTGATATCCCCGCAGCCGACACCGGTCGGCGAACTGTGGTCGGAGTGAATCCAGAGGTGCTGACCCGCCTCCAGGTAGCTCAGGACGGAATCGGCATGGTGTCCCGAATGGCTGTCGTACACCTTGTTGCACGGCTTCATCCCGACCGGCACGTACGCGGAGTCATAGAACTCCATCGTTATCTCGCCAAGCACCTCCGGGACGAGGGCAAGGTCGAACCCGGTCAACAGCACGTTCCGGAGGTACTCTGCTGCAGGCCGGCTGCAATAGGTCATGAACTTCTCGACAAACTTGTCAACCGAAGAAGCCACTGTCGCCGGAACCCTGGCGACGTGAACGTCCGGGTACAGGTCGACGCTGTCCTCGGGTTCCCCGAACAGCGTGTCCCCGTCCAGGTTCCAGTCGCGGTCCAGATCCGAATAGTAGAGGTCTACCGGTATCTGCCCGGCCAGGGGAACTCCCTGGCACTGCACGTAGCCGTACCGGCAGGGCACAATTTCGACATCTCCGCCGAGCAGCACGTGTGTCGTGGACCAGTTCGAATAGGCGAACCGGATGAAGTTTCTGATTCTCTCAGGGCCATCCCGGCCCGGGAAGTTGACGTAGATATTCTCAACCGTTACCACCGTGTCGTTCAGACCGAGGCTGTCCTCCACGAACCGGCACATGGGTGCGAAGTGCGATACGAACGAATCGGTCGTCACAACCACATGGTCGTACTGACCGAAGAGCGCTGAGACGACCAGCAGAACAGCAGTCAACAAGACAGCACGCACGGCTCCTCCCTACCGCTGAATCACGACCTTGGCACTCGGGCCCTTGATCCCTCGTCCACTCGACCCCTTTCCTCTCACAAAGTACACACCAGGAGCGAGATGCCGGATGTCGTTCTCTCCGGGGCGCAACTCCGCTACCTCCCTACCCATGGCATTCAGAAGTACGAATGTCGAATGGCAAATGGCAGACTCCGGCATCCGCAGCACCCCGCGGACGATTGTCGGCACATTCGTCATTCGCAATTCGGCATTCGGCATTTCCCCGATTCCGGTCGGGAACGAATAGCCGTACACTCCCTTCGCGCCGGTTCCGGCGTACAGGCGCACCCGGTCCGTGACACCGAACCTCAGCCGCGTCACCGTGCTGCACGCCAGCCCGGCATTGAACCGCTCCCAGGTTCCGCCGCCGTCGGTCGATAGCGCGACCCCGTACCGGCCGCCGACCAGCACCGTATCCGGACACCCGGGGTAGAAACAGACCGCCTTCAGGCTGTATGCCACGCCAAGCCTGGTCCAGGTCGTACCGCCGTTGACTGTCTTCCACAAGCTGTCGCTTGCCGCTGCGTACACCACATTCGCATCGTCCGGGTGAACCGCCAGCCCGTACACCTTGCCGGTCGGCGCGCCGGCACATGCATTCCAGGTCCGTCCGAAATCCTTGGAAACGAAAACCGCGCCCGGCGTGTTGATGCACCCGCCGGCGTAGATGACCCTGGGCTGCGACGGCGCTATCGCCAGCGCGTAGACGTACCCGCGGGCCGTATCCGAAAGCAGGCACCGGGTCCAACTGCCCCCGGCGTCCGTGGAATAGGAAACGACCATCGGGTAATCGGGCGACAGCCCCTCGCCCCCGGTCAGCACCAGGTTGCTCGAATCCGGATGAACCACGCAGCAACCGCCATCATCGTAGTATGAATCTTCCTGTGTCCAGACGGCTCCGCCGTCAGTGCTCTTGTAGAGCTGGGCGCTCCCTCAGCCGCCGCCTTCGAGCGCGTACAGCACGTCCGGGCCCGGGCCGACCGGTATCCCGATCTCGCAGATGTTGCCGCACGACGAGAAGTACCCGCAGGTATCCCAGGTCGCGCCTCCGTCGGTCGAGCGGAACGTCCCGCAGTCGTCCAGGTCCACGTACACCCGGTTCCCGTCGTTCGGGCTCACCGCAACCGAGAACACGTTCGAAGACCGCAGCCCGGTGTGGGCCGGACTCCAGTTGACGCCCTGATCCGCGGTCCGGTACAGACCCGAACTGCCCCAGTTGTAGACGACGCCCGCGGACTCCGGGTGACACTGGAAGCCCTTGAAATACCGCTGCTTCAATCCCGGGGTGGGCCGGGACCAGGTCAGGCCGCGGTTCGTGGTCCGGTACACGGAGTTGTACCCGGCGAACCCGATGTCCGGGTTGACCGGAGAGAAAGCCAGGTAGTAGGCCATCACGGAACCGGTCCTGACCCACGTATCCCCGGCGTTTGTGGTGCGGAATATCCCGCCCGATGCAGCGGCAATCACGATGCCCGGGTCCACCGGGTCCACGTACAGCCTGCGAACGTACGTATTGCCCGTTATGCCGGCATTCTTCTTCGTCCAGGTTGCGCCCGCGTCGGTCGAACGGTACACCCCGCCGTAGTTACTGCCGACGTACACCACGCCGCTATCCACCGGGTCAACCGCAATCGCATACCCGTACTGATTCTCCCCGGTCGAGTCCACCCGCACCGCCGCGCTCCACGTCGCCCCGAAGTCGTCCGACCGCGACACGTAGACATTCCTCGGGCTCGAACTCCCGTACCCGACCACGTAGAGCCGGCCCGACACCAGCGGGTCAAGCGCGCCGTAATAGACGTACTGCGGAAGGACTACCCTGCTCCAGGTCGCGCCGTGGTTCGTGGACCGGAAGAAACCATTCCCGGACGCCACCGCATAGAACAGGCTGTCATGGTTCGGATCGATCATCAGCCGGTACGGCGCGTAGCACCCGGTAATCGTCCCCACGTCCTGCCAGCTCCGGCCCTGGTCCGTGGACTTGTGCAGGACTGACGACTGCCCGGAAAGGTACGGAGCGACGTAGATTGTATTCGGGTCATGCGGGTCAATCGTCGCGGCGTCGAACCGCCCGCCGTCCGGCCCGAGTGACAGCCAGTCGCCGGACGCCGCGCCCGCCATGACGCAGACCGCGAACCCGACAGTCAGGACAGTATTGACGTTGACTTTCATCGCTGCTCCTTTGGTCGACTCCCGGTCTCGGACTGCGCCCGGTCGGAAGACAGCATACGGCAAGCCCCGGACCTGTCAAGAAACCGGGAGTGCCCTCTTCCTGTCCATCGGTGCTTACCTGTGGTTCTCTTCCTCTGTTCCAGTTGCCGGTTGTCGTTGTCTTCCTGAACTTCGCTCTCGATCTGGCGCTGAGCCTGGCGCTCCGAGCCCGGCTGACAACATCCGGCATTCCGCGCCCCCGCCGCTCCGCGGCCCGGATTCAGTGCCCCGCGCACCGATTCCAGCATAATCAGACCCTCCTTTCCGTATCACTCGCGATACGAGAGACACAGGGGGGCTCACCCGGTGTGCCGTCCCCCCCACGGCCTGTCCGGGTTCTGCCCCGGGAATTGTGACGTATTTTGCGGCACACCTTGCGACCGTTCTCGCCTTGGATTTCCTGACCGCTTGTTCGACCGGTCCGGCGACTATTCCGGCAAACGCCTGCGAGACCGCTCCGGCTCCCGGTTTGCGGACCGGACTTTCGACCCATTGTCGGCCCGCGGTCCGAACCACTCGACCCGCCCCGGTAGAAACGAATCCCATCCCGTGCTTCAGCCCCACCCCGCCCCGGACTCTCACCGACCACCCAATACGACAGCGAGCCACGCTTACGCGGCTCCTGCCCACCGCCAGCCGCTGACCGCTGATTGCTGATTGCGGAACCCGCACAGACAGCTCACAGCTTTGTGCTCTTCGTGCCTTCGTGGTGAGACTCCTCTCCGCTCCGGTCCTCAGCCTTGGCGCACTTGGCGGCCTTAGCGGTTAGTTCTTCGTCCCCTCCGCCCTTGACACCCGGCCGTTCATGGGGCACACTCAACGCATGAGGAACTCATCAACGCCCGGCCTGCTGTCTGCCACTCTCCTCATCCTCGCCCTCACCGCGCCGCTGTCGGCCCAGGTTACCTTCCAACGCACCTACGGTGGTACGGACTGGGACTTCGGTTACTCGGTAGCGCAGACCGCGGACGGCGGCTACATCATCACCGGCGAAACCAGGTCCTACGGTGCCGGCTGGCGCGACGTCTGGCTCATCAAGACCAACGCGTCCGGCGATACCATGTGGACCCGGACCTTTGGCGGCACGGCAACGGACTATGGCTACTCGGTGGCGCAGACCGCGGATGGCGGGTACGTCATCACCGGCTTCACGAACTCCTACGGCGGCGGCGAACTCGACGCCTGGCTCATCAAGACCGACTCGGCCGGCGACACTACGTGGACCCGGACTTACGGC
>CBDUVZ010000099.1:0-11211 GCA_965370805.1 uncultured bacterium
TATGGGAGGACCACTCAGGGGGCGGCAATTTGCGGCCCCGGGGGCGGCAAAATCGGAGCCGAACTGCAAGAAAAGAGCGGGTCAGAACGTCTCATACTATGAAGGATTCATGCTTGTGATGCATCCTTGTCCGCCTGCTGTCGGTTTCAGTCGGGCATCGGATTTCGTCCCCGGGTCAGGTTTTCGGGTGAGCAGGAGTCAGAAGGCAGAACTGAAGGAAGGTGTGGTGGGGACGAGGAGAGATTGTTCTTGCCGGCGGCCAATGTTTGACTTGAGAACCTCTCGGTCTAGAGTTGCCGTGAAAGGAGTCCTGATATGAATTCCAGAATTGTATTCCTGTCTGCAGTTGCGGCCGGGCTGCTTGTTGTCTCGGTATCGGCCGGGCCGGCGCTGCTCGACGGCCCGGAGTTCCTGGTCGATACGACCCGACACCTGATACCCACACCCACCAGTCAAGCGAACCCGACGGTGGCGTTCGATGGCACCAATTACCTCGCGGTCTGGCGCGACGACGACCAGATGAAGGGCGCGTTCGTGACGCCTTCGGGTACGCTGGTCGAGCCCGCGGGTTTCAGCATCCTGTCCGACATCCATCCTTCCCCGCGCATCGCCTGGGGAGGCGGCGTCTACCTGCTGGTCTACGAGGTCTGGCTGAACAACAACTCGGACATCTACGGCCTGCGCGTGGATGCCGGGGGCACGGTGCTTGACCCGGTCGGGTTCCCGATAGTGACTGTGGACCTGGAGCAGGATGATGCGGACGTGGCGTTCGACGGCACGAATTTCCTGGTGGTGTGGACCGACGAACGGGCAGGTGGCGACAGCGTGGCCCGCATCCATGGCGCTCGCGTGAGTCCGGGCGGGCAGGTGCTGGACCCGGACGGTTTCGCGATTACCCAGGGCCCGTTCTCCCAGTCGGTGCCCGCGGTGGCGTTCGACGGGAACAACTACTTCGTGGCCTGGGGCGGAATCTACGATGATACCGCGTACTACAACATCTGGGGTGCGCGGGTTTCACCACAGGGCCAGGTATTGGACCCGGACCCGATACTCGTCTGCCACCAGCCCGAACTGGACCATGAGACGCCGGACGTCGCGTTCAACGGCACCAACTACCTCGTGGCGTGGCAGTACTCGTCATCAAAACTCATCTACTGTACCCGGGTGACACCGGCAGGAACGGTGCTCGATACCGCGGACATCCGTGTGGCCGGCCGCCCTGATCCGTGTGAGTACCCGCGCGTGCACTCGGACGGGACCGGCTGGCTGGTGACGTGGGCCGACGACATCTACAGCTCGGGCCAGAACCTCTACGCGGCCCGAATCGCGGCGGACGGGACCTCGCTCGACCCGAGCGGGTTCCCGGTCTGCAACGAGGCGTTCACGCAGGGCTCCGGCGCGATTTCCCATGACGGCACCAACTACCTGGTGGCCTGGCTGGATGGGCGGAACGGCATCGGTAAGAACACGGTCTACGCGGGACGAGTGACGAGCGCGGGCGCGAGGCTCGACAGCAGCGGATTTGCGGTCTCGTGGTCGGTGAATGAGCAGGCCTATCCCGGGATTGCTTCGGACGGTACCGACTACCTGGTCGTGTGGCGGGACGACCTCGGGGCCGGTGACATCCATGGCGCGCGGGTGGACGAAGATGGCAATATCCTGGACCCGGAGCCGTTCGCCATCTGCCAGGCCCCATGGGAACAGACCAAGCCGGCCGCGGCTTTCGACGGGACCAACTACCTTGTTGTGTGGGGAGATGAACGGGACACGGCCGATATGGACATCTACGCGGCAAGGGTTACGACATCGGGCACGGTGTTGGACCCGGACGGGTTCCTGGTCGCGGACCGGCCGTACAGTGACTACCTGCCCGGTGTGAGCTGGAATGGTCAACAGTATCTCGTGACCTGGACGAGTGCATGGTATCACACGGTCTGGGGTGCGCTGGTGAATCCGGATGGGACCGTGCCGGATACCGCTTTCCAGGTGTCGTACGGGCGGAACACCCAGATTCAGTCGCGCTCAAGTCCGGGCGACAGCAACTGGCTCGTCGTCTGGATCGATGCCTACTACAGCGTTTACGGCACCCAGGTCACCTTCGACGGGCGCGTGACCGATACGCTTGGCTTCGAGATTATCGCCGATTCGGCCAACATGTACCCCGGGGTCGCGTTCGACGGTACGAACTGGTTCGTAACCTGGCAGGACCGGAGGCGCAGGCATGGTGCGGTGTACGGGTCGCGCGTCGACCAGTCCGGGCAGGTGCTGGACCCGGGCGGGATTGCCATCGGCGTACCGCCGGATACGTTCCGCGCCGCCTACCCGGACTTGGTGTTCGACGGGACCAACTACCTTGTGGTGTGGGCCGATACCCGGCGCGGGACCAGGCAATGGCACTTCGGTATCCAGGGTGCCGAGGTCAGCCCGGCCGGGACCGTGCTGTCCGAGTTCCCGGTCGTGGTTGACCCGGGCAGGGTCTGGTCCCTGGCGCTGGGGCACAGCGGACAGCAGGCGATGTTGGCTTTCTGCCTTGAGACCGGTGAGGTCAACGGTCGGACCTACGACGGGACCCGCGTCTGGGGCAAGATGGGACCGCTGCCCGGGGTGGAGGAAGAACGCATGACGCCTGATGCCGGACGCTTTACGCTCTACGCCAGCCCGAACCCGTTTTCCGGTTCGACGGTCCTGCGTGTTGCGTCGAGCGTTGAGCGTCAAGCGCCTATCCGCATCTACGATTCCGGTGGACGTCTGGTGCGGGTGTTCGGGCAGTCGTCATTCGACAATCGTCATTCGGCATTGTCATGGGACGGTACCGGCGACGCCGGCCGGAGACTGGCCAACGGCGTCTACTTCTGCCGGATGGAGGCCGACCGCTCCGCTGCCGGTTGCGTGCTGGTACTGATGAAGTAAGTGACTGCCACGGGTTTGCGAAGCCGGTCTGCCGTTGACTCGGCGGGCCGGTTTCCTATAATCGGACAAAGGAGGTCCTGGATGAATCGCGTGACATTGTGTTTCGTGGCAGCAGTTCTTCTGGCGTCGGCAGTGAGCAGCGGCGCGCAGGCCAACCCGTTCATGATTGACACAAGCCGGACGATCACGCCGGCAGCCGGACAGCAGTATTACCCAGCGGTCGCCTCCGACGGCACGAACTCCCTGGTGGTCTGGTGGGACCGGCGCGACGCCATCGATGTGTACGGAACGCGGGTCGGGCCGGACGGCACGGTGCTGGACCCGGGCGGGATTCCAATCTCGACGATAGCTGAGTGGGAGGCATACCCGGATGTGGCGTTCGACGGAGCCAATTACCTTGTCGTCTGGGAGGACGGCCGCAACGACGAGACCAACATCTACGGCGCACGGGTTTCACCCGCGGGACAGGTGCTGGACGATACCGGGTTCGCAATAACAACCACGGAGGAGTACCTGTCGCTTCCGGCAGTGGCTTTTGACGGGACCAACTACCTGGTCGTGTGGGAGGATGAACGGAACAGCGGCAACGACGAGGATATCTACGGGGCCAGGGTGACACCGGGCGGGACGGTGCTTGACCCGGACGGCATTGTTATCTTCACCGGCGATGACGAGCAGCGATACCCGGACGTCGCTTTCGACGGTGCCAACTTCCTGGTGGTCTGGCAGGACTGTCGCGGCGACGTCGACGTACGCGGCGCGCGGGTCGGGCCCGACGGCGCGGTACTTGACCCGGACGGGTTCGACGTGTCCGCGGATACCTTGTATGAGTTACAGCCGGCCGTGGCAACGGACGGTACGAACTGGCTTGTCACGTGGATCGACGTAACGAGAAGCGGATGGGCCACCATCCACGCGGCACGGGTCGGCCCTGGTGGCACGGTGCTCGACCCGAACGGGGTCCGGGTCTCGCCGGATTCGGCCAGGCCGGACGAACCCGCGGTCACCTTTGACGGCACCAACTTCCTGGTCGTCTGGCAGGATGAGCGTGCCGGGGTGCCGAATCGCAACGACATCTGGGCCGCGCGGGTAAACAGTGCGGGCCAGGTGTTGGACCCGGACGGGGTGATGGTCAGCTCGCAGTTGAACGAAGAGGAGAACTGCGCAATCGGGTTTGACGGCACCAATTTCGTCGTCGCATGGACCGACAACCGCGATGTGGGTACCGACGTCTACGCGGCCCGAGTGGACCAGGCGGCCCAGGTGCTGGACCCGGACGGTTTCCCGGTATCGGTGGCCGCTGATTTGCGCGCCGGTCCGGCGGTTGCGTGGGGCGAAGGGCAATGGCTGGTTGTCTGGGAGGATTACCGGCCCGGCGGCTGGAGCGACATCTACGGCGCACGGGTGACGACCTGGGATACGGTGCGGGACGAGTCCGGGTTCGCGATATCCACCCAGATGTGGGGCGAGGGGTCTCCGGCGGTGTGCTGGGGCGGGTCGAACTGGCTTGTGGCGTGGATGGATTCGCGGGACCGACCGCAGGAATACGATATCTACTGCGCGCGCGTGACTCCCGGCGGTGATGTGCTGGACCCGGCCGGCATCGCGGTATGCGCTGTGGAGAAAACGCAGGCGTATCCCCGGATTGCGTTCGACGGCACGAACTGGCTCGTGGTCTGGGAGGACCGGCGCCTGGGCTACGACAACTACGACATTTACGCGGCCCGGGTCGGGCCTGGCGGCACGATACTGGACCCGGACGGGTTCAATATCACCAACAACCCCGATGCCCTCGGCAACCCGGCGGTCTGTTTCGATGGCACCAGCTACCTGGTCGCGTGGCAGGACGAGCATGGCGGTAGCTACCAGAAAATCTACGGGGCCCGGGCCGCACCCGACGGCACGGTGCTCGACTCGACGTTCCTCATCGCCGGCGGCACGAATCAGCGGTACCCGGCCATCGCCCACGACGGCACGAACTGGCTGGTAGCGTGGGTGGACGCGCTGAGCAACGGCAGGTACAACATCAAATGCAGGCGGGTCGGGCCTGGTGGCACAAACCTCGATTCGCTACCGCTGGCAATCACATCGGGACAGGATAAAGACGGCTCGCTGGACGTGGCGTTCGACGGGTTCAACTGGCTGGTGGCATGGAGAAGGGCTGTCGGCGGGAATTCGCAGCAAGCCGATATCCTGGGCGCGCGGGTGACGCCCGAAGGTCAGGTCCTGGACTCGACCGTGATTGTCGGCGACGACGGGTATCAGGGCTCACCGGCACTGGCAAAAGACGCGGGGTTCACGATGCTGATGACCTATGTGGCGAACACGGCCGAGCACCTGGGTCAGGTCTACAACATCAGGCGGGTCTGGGGTTTCCTGCGGCCGTATCCGGGAGTGGAAGAAGAACGCATGACGCATGACGCCGGACGTTTCACGCTTGACGCCAGGCCCAACCCGTTCTGCCACAGCACCGTGTTGCGTTGGGCATCAGGCACGAAGCGTCAAGCGCCTATCCGCATCTACGATTCCGGTGGGCGCTTAGTGCGGACGTTCGGGCAGTCGTCATTCGACAATCGTCATTCGTCATTGACGTGGGACGGCACCGACGACGCCGGCCGGATACTCGCGAACGGCGTGTACTTCTGCCGGCTCGACTCGGGGTCAGCCGTCGAGACGCGCGAACTGGTGATTCTCCGCTAGACCGCGGAAATCCACGGCGCAGCACCGCGTGACCGGCTGCACGCCCCCGGCCTTGACGCCGGTCGCCACGGTCATGGTTATCTCGCTGGTGATTCTGCGGGTCATTCTCAGGGCGTGTTTCAGGATTACCGGCAGCGTTTCCCGCAACGTTGCCCGTCTCATTACCATTGTCGTCGCTCTGCTCGTCTCCGGCATGGTGACGTGAATCATTGCCGTTCACATCGCTCGCATCGTGGCGTGAACCGTCGCCGGTATCGTCCCGGGTAACGTTCCGGTCTCATCAGCCCGAAGCTGCTCGACCACGTGCGATGCCTGGTCGGGACCAGGATGGACGAGAAGGTCTCAAAGGCGACCGGCGCACCGCGTACTTCAACTGGCTGCCCCAAGTGCAGATGATTGCGGTTGCGACCCAACCCGGTTCAGAAGAGCGGAACCAGCGCACCGACGCGCTGGTCGAACGCACTACCGACCCGGCGTTTTCCCGCCGCGTGGCAGGATGGTACTACGAACTGTTCGAGCACTGGCGGCCGAAGCTGTTCGAGGACCCACCGAACCCGGGAACCGGCTAGGGCCACCTCCGCGCCAAGCGTTCCTGCTGCGCCGCTCGACGCCGGTTCTGTTCGCGCCCTTGCCGCTAGACAGTCTTCTATGCAGCTTCAGCATCCGCTCGACTGTCGCACGAACGTCAAGATTCAAGACCTGATCCCTAGCCGTCCGCTGCTCTTGACATCCGCCGAGTAGCTGCTTTACTTGTATCGCATGTGGCGCTTGAGTGGACCGGAGTTTATCCCCCTCTTTGGCTCAGATCCGAGGGTCGTTCTGGATTCTGATTCAACGTCGGTCGCATTGCCTCAGACGCATCCCCGGTGCACGCCGTGCGGTAGGCAGACAGACAGAGACCCGCTTCCAGACGATTCCGGTTCGTGTTTCTGCCGGCACTGGTCGGCGGGCCTTCGCTCAGCCAGCAGGGCGCTGAGGGAGGGCGCAACAAAGGTCCTGCAAACGACGGCACAGAGTGTGAGCCGTGCAGTTCTGGTAACTGCGCGCTGACCTAAGAAGGAGGTAGATTTGTCTTTCTCGTTCGATGACGATGACGAAGAGATGCGGCGGTGGTTTGAGAGGTGGACTGCTGAGACGCAGGGGCTTGCCTCGAAGAAGGCCAAGTTCGACAAATACACGCGGAAGCTCGATGCAGCGAAGGTTCCATTCAGGAAACAGGAGGCCGAGTTGCTGACGGAGAAGAGAAAGCGTGACAAGGACGCAATCCTTACTGCGGATGAACGAGATGCCATCTGGCATCCGTTTAGAGAGATCAGACGAAGAATAGAGGACGAAGTGTATGGCGACGAATCATGACGGACAGTCTGGATGTTGGGGCAGTGCCAGTCGACCCACAGCAATTGCGTCGGTCGCACTCGTACTGGCCGTAGCCGGGTGTCTTTCCGCCCAGCCGGGCGAGTGGGGCGACCTCCCGTTCGCCGCAACCGCGCAGCCAGGCGGCCACATAGCTTGGGTAGGAGACTCGATCTACTACTTCGGCAGTGGTAGTAGCGCATCGGTCTATGATCAAGCCACGAACATGTGGGTCACGAGCAGTTTCATGAATGTCGATACCGGAGCAGCTACGACGTGGAATGGCTACGGCTACGTATACCTGTTGCGGGGCTCACGATACGGGCGTGAGTTCTGGAGGATAACCACATCGAACCATGGCATCTGGCGAGCTGCGGACATTCCAGAGCAGGTTGGGGTGGGCGCTGCGATTTGCCAGCAAGACAATGCACACATTGTCGCCTTCCCGGGACGCGGGTCTGCCAGGTTCTACCGCTACACGTTTGCCTCGAACACGTGGTCCGAGCTATCGACGCTCCCTGCCGTTCCAGGTTTCGGCGCGTGCATGAGTACGGTAGGTAGTGACACCGTGTGCGCACTTAAGGGCGGGGGCACACGCGATTTCTGGGAGTATGTCGTCGGTGGGAACTGGACGACCAAGCCGCCTGCGCCTGTACCCGTCGGCGCCGGAGCAACGTTGGCCTGGAATGGGCAGGCCGGCAGTCAGTCCAAGCTGCTGCTTGTCCCGGGCGGAGGCTCTCACGGTTTGTGGTCGTATGACGTCTCATCTGGCGTCTGGGAGTCACTCCCAAGTTCACCACATCCCGTTGGCGGTGCGACTGAGGGCACACTGGCTGCCTTCGACCGCCGCGCAGACCGTCAGCATCTATACTCATTACAGGGAACGAGCGGCAGTTGGTTCCGCAGATATGGCAGCAGGGTTGCGTCGACGCTTCCCTTCGATGAGAGTTTTGAAGGCAGCTTCTTCCCGCCCAATAGCTGGAAGGTCGATTGGCCGCTGGTCACGCGTCGCACCAGCAGTACATACCCTACCGCCATACCCTACAGCGGGAATTGGATGGCGGTGTTCGCTCTGCGCGGTTATCCGGGCCATTGGACGGGCCTGCGCACGCCGCCGTTTGCTGTCGGCCCATCACCGCGCCTCTTCAAGGTATCCTTCCGGATGTATCAATCTCCGGACGGTGACACCGGTGACACGCTGTATGTCGGGCAGTCCTTGACCCCCACCGGATACAACTTCGTCGCGGCCTTTCCTCGCTACGCAAGCACGGCTGGCTGGAATGCAAAGACGGTCACGTTGGAGACGCTTGGGGCCGACACTCTATATGCGGTTTTCTATGCCCATAGCGGCACGGTGGGGAACTACAACATCTATATGGATTCCCTGCGTGTCTGGCAGCCTTCAACCTGGCAGGATGTCTGCGTCAGTGGGGTCCTGGCGCCCGACGACACGGTCGCGGAAGGCACGATGGTGACTCCGAGCGCAGTGGTGCGCAACAACGGGACGTCAAGCGCCAGCTTCATGGCCAAGTTCAGAATCGGTAGCGTGTATGCCGATTCGCAGCAGGTGAGCAGCCTGGCACCGAATGACAGCGCGACTCTTGTGTTCAACTCTTGGATTGCAGCGAGAGGGTCGTTCGTCGCCAAGTGCTCGACTGCGATGGCCGGCGACGAGGACCCGTTGAACGACGCGGCCACTTCTTCTGTCTTTGTGTCAGCGTATGATGTGGCTGCTGTGCGGGTCGTGACTCCATCCGGTTCGGCTCCTTTCGATTCCGGGACAACGGTGTCGCCACAGTTGATGGTCAGGAATGCCGGTAACATCGCGACACCGGTGACCGCAGTCTTCAGAGTAGGTGGGTTCTACTCGGACACGAACACGCTGGCAAACCTGAACCCGGGGGACTCCAACACTATCTGGTTCAGGCCTTGGGAAATCCGGGAGCGCGGGACGCACGTCATCAGATGTTCCACGCTGGTGACGGGCGACCGCAACAGCGTCAACGACACGTGCAGCGGGACGGTTGCTGTACGAGTAAGAGACGTGACGCCGACGAGAATCGTGGTTCCGGCTGATACAGTTGACTCGGGTGCCATCGTCACGCCACAGGCGGTGGTTCGCAACTGCGGAACTACACCGGAGACGTTCGCGGTTCGGTTGGCGATTGGGAGTTTCTATGCCAACAACCAGAACGTCAGCGACCTGGCACCTGGCGATTCGGCCCTCGTTAGCTTCGTCAACTGGCAGGCAACACAGATGGGGTCTCATGCCACGCGGTGCAGCACCCTGCTCGTGGGAGACATGGACCCATCCAACAATAGTGTCGATGACTCGGTAACGGTAGCAGTGCGAACGCGTGATGTCGGAGTCCTTCGTGTTGTCGCGCCGACTGGTGCAGTTGATTCCGGTGCGGCCGTAATCCCGGAAGCTCGAGTGAGGAATTTCGGCAACGTGCGTGCGTCCTTTCCTGTCGTGCTCCGTATCGGAGCGAGCTTCGCCGACACCCAGAGCGTGGCCGACCTGGACCCGTCCGATTCTGTAACGGTTGCTTTCCGCAGTTGGGTGGCGACCCAGCGCGGCAGGCATGCCGTCAAGTGCACGACAGCCCTTGCTGGTGACGTTAATCCGGGAAACAACAGCCGGACCGATACCGTCATGGTTCAGGTGCAAGACGTCGGCTGCACCCGGCTCATCGCGCCGGTTGGAGTCGTTGACTCCGGCACGGTCATAACGCCTGTGTGCTCGACATTCAACTACGGCACGGACAGCGAGACCTACGACGTGAGGATGAAGATCGGCACAGGCTACAACCAGACTGCAAGCGTGCCAAGCCACAGCCCAGGTACGCGTTTGTATGTCACGTTCCCGACATACACGGTCACGCAACGAACGACGATAGCCGTGGCCTGTTCGACTGAGCTGACGGCTGACGTCGATCCCGACAACGACAAGCAGGAGGGGACCGTGCGTGCCAGAGTCCTCGATGTCGCGGCGCTGGCCATCCTGGCGCCCACGGACTCCGTGGACTCTGGAACGGTCTGTGTGCCCGCGGCCACGGTCGCCAACAACGGCTCAGAGACCGCCGTCTTCTCGGCGATGATGAGGATAGGCACATGGAGCCGCACGATCAGCGATACTCTTGCGCCAGGAACCTTGGACACGGTGACGTTTTCACCGTGCTCCCTCGATGTCGTAGGCGCAATCGCGACATGCTGTTCGACGTCTTTAATCGGCGACCTCGTACCAGACAACAATGCCGTCAGAGGTACGGTGTTTGTACGGTCCTCTCCCGTTGGTATGGGCGGCGGCGAGACGGCGCTCGCACTACCCGCTGAGTCAGGGATGTACGGCATTCACCCAAGCCCTGTCGTTGACCGCGTTACGATGTCATATGGCGTCGGGAGTGATGGTCGCTGTTTCTTGGGGGTATATGACATCCGCGGTGCGCTGGTGCGCCGGCTGGTTGACCGGCTGTTGAGAGCGGGCGCGTACAGAACACCCTGGGACCGGCGAGACCAGCAAGGCCGTCGGGTGGCTACCGGAGTCTACTTCTGCCGCATGGTTGTGGACGGTTTCCGTGATTCCCGGAAGCTCCTGCTTGTGGAGTAGCTTCGCCCGTCCCGAATGACGTGCGGGCGCTAGCGCCCGGCGGGTCGGGCTTCGGGGTCAGGTCCTGTCACTTGACATTCTCCTGTCCATCCAACTTCGTTTGCCCGACTTTCTTGTCAATCTTCACGGCGGGGGGGAGAGAAGGCCTCATTCGTCGCTTCTCGGCCAGTATCGTCCGGGGTAGTTCAGCCATAGATCGTGAGACCGGTTTCTTCCACGAGTTCGGTGAAGAGCGTCCGCTGCGAGAGGTCCACAACATCAACCGGCTTGGAAAGGTATTTCATCAGCTTGCCGTAGAACCGGAAGAACAGCCGCGGCTCGATTCCCTCTACGCCGAGGTCGATGTCGTGCGGTTCCCTGTCTTCGACTACGGACGAGCCGAACAGGATGACACGAGACGCCCGATACTCGCGGGCCAGTCGGATAATCGTGTCCCGGTCTTCCTGGGTTATCATTCCTTACTTCAAGTCAGGACCCGGTCCGCAGTTCAGGGTCATCCGGCGAGACGTGCGTCATCAAGTCCGGGTGGGATTCAGGCTTCATCATCGTCATGGTAGCCGTTCGGGCCTTGCGTGTCAAATGGGGGATGAGGACGTTAATTCTGTGGGGAATGTGGGTTGCAGACGACGGTTGGATGG
>CBDUVZ010000100.1:0-11163 GCA_965370805.1 uncultured bacterium
GGGCTGCTCAGGGCTTAGTACAGAGCGTTCTTGAGGCGATACGGGATCGGGTATTTACGATTCCGGCGCCGGCGGGTCCGTAATCGACCGCACCTGAGCAAACAAACAAGGGCGGGGAAACCCGCCCTTTTGCTATCGTCTGAATCTGCGGCGGATGGCGAGCAGGAACAGAGTTAGAACCGTAACTCCAAGCAGGGCCTCTATTATTGCGAGCACCGGGTTGGCGGTGAAACTCAGGGGTTGGCCTCGGAAGTAGCCGGGGACCAAGTTGAACGCCGAGCAGAGTAGGGAACGGCAGAAGTCCATGAGCGGCGCGCCCATGTACGGCCAGCCCGATGCGAACAGGGGTTTCACAGTGTGCTTGCCTTGGTCGAACCCGGTCAGCAGGTAGCCCAGGGTGGAAGCCAGATGCACGAACAAGAGCGACATCAGCGCCCGTCCTGGGGATTCCCCGTAGTTGCTGATGTGCTTGTAGAGCAACAGGGCCAGCCTGTGGAAGGAAAACCGGGGCGTCTGCGTTCGGCGGTAGTCCATCTCTGCGATGTAGTAGTCACCCGCATCAGGATAGCTGCCGTACTCCTCATGAGAGCGCCGGATTTCCCGGGCGATGCATTCAACATCCAGCTCAACCAGGGGCTCGCACTTGGCCAATTCCTGTTGCTTCCTCTCGGTCTCCTGGGTCTCTGTTTCATCCTTGGGAGGTTCGCGGCGGGTATTGAATAGGATGGGTAACCGGTCTAGGATACCCTTGGGCAGGCCGGTTCCTTCTGTCCATTCTGAGACGGGGTGGAATACGAACCGGGCATCAAAGATGAACTTCTTCGGGTCTTTTTCCCAGGTGACATTGCGGAACCGGACAAGAAGCCGGTCAGTGAAAATCTCGGTATGCAGGAACGACACCTTGTCTATGCCTTCGGAGATATCCCTGAATACCACTTGGCCTGCAGGCTCGACTAGCTCGCCTTTCTTGTGACCTTCCTGCATCCTGATATCAGAAGTGCCATGGGCGAAATTCAAGCCCCAGAGCAGGACCCGGGCCTTGTCTCCGAATCTCGTGCCCTCGAACATCAGACGGTTGCGGAGCGTGGCATGGTAGAACTCAAGCAACCCGTCTACCTTGGCCCTCGAGAAATAGGCCGGGCCCAGGAACTTCGTCCTGCTGAAGTCTGCGTTCTGTGCCCACAGTGCCTCTGAAAACTCAGCATCCCTGCTGAATTCCACGTAGGTGAAGTCCGCATTGCCTGAGAATTGCGCGGAAGTGTAGTCAACATAACCAGAGAACCGCGCCCGAAGGAAGCTCACTTTGCCTGAGAACTGCGCGCGGGTGAAGCACGTATTACGGGAGAACCGGGCCGCGGAGAAGTGCGCTGTACCAGAGAACTGCGTCCCAGAGAAGTCCGCCTTGCCAGAGAACTGCGTCCCAGAGAAGTCCGCCTTGCCAGAGAACTGCACCCCGGGGAAATCCGCCTTGCCTGAGAACAGCGCTTTGGAGAAATGCGCATTGCTAGAGAACTGCGCGCTGGTGAAGTTCGCATCGCCTGAGAACTGCGCCTTCCGGAAGTCGGCTGGGCCGAAGACGAACCTGGCCAGGTTATGACTATCGTCCATGTCCGGGAACACAAACCCGGTGAACAGCCAGGGCATGTCTCTGATGACCTTGACCTTGTATTGCTCAAGCAATGTCGCGTGCTTCTCCTCGAATATCCAGGCTTCACCTTCCGTCTCGAACGCGGTAGTTGCTTCGTTTCCCGCCTTTTCGAGGAGGGCGAGGATGTAGTTCGCAAGGTGTTTCCAGAACTGAGCCTTCGACTGCTTTCCTGCCGGCAGGTGAAAAACGCAAAGTTCTTCGCCCGGTTCCGCATCGTGCGGGCAGGGCCGGCCGGGCGGGTCTTTGTAGCTGCACTGTGCCATGTGTGCTATGTTCTATCAGAAACCGGGCCTGAGTCAATAAGGGCCGAGGAGCGCTAGAAGCACCAGGAAGTCAGAGTACGGGATGCAGAAGGCAGAATGGGGCTGCTGGGGACACGATCCTTATCCCCAGGGCGGGATAAGGTCATGTCCCCGGGGGGGATGCAATCACCAATCTGCAATCGGAGTGTCAGTCTGTTTCTTTTGACTGGCGCTGGAGCTCGGCGAGGAGGTTTAGGGCCTGGAGCGGGGATAGTTCTTCGATGTTGAGTTCGCGCAGCTTTGCGAGCGCGGGGTGAGGCGCTGGTTTGTCCGCAGCCATAGCGGTCGGTTCCGGCTCAGTCGAGGGGAGGAGGTGGGTGAGGCTGAGCTTTTCGCCCTGCTCGAAGTCGGCGAGGACCTGGCGGGCGCGGTCGATTACCGCGGGCGGGAGTCCGGCGAGGCGGGCGACCGCAATGCCGTAGCTTTTGCTGGCCGGCCCGGGTTTGAGTTTGCGCAGGAAGAGGACTTCGCTTTTCTTTTCCCTGACCGAGAAGTTGTAGTTGCGGACCCGGGGGAGGAGGAGCGCGACGTCGGTGAGTTCGTGGTAGTGGGTGGCGAACAGGGTGCGCGGGCAGCGGTCCGGCGGGCCGTGGAGGTATTCGACCGTGGCCCAGGCGATAGCGAGCCCGTCACCGGTGGCGGTGCCGCGGCCGACTTCGTCGAGGATTACGAGGCTGCGCGCGGTGGCGTTGTTGAGGATATTGGCCGTCTCGATCATCTCCGCGAGGAAAGTGGAGACGCCGCGGGTGAGGTCGTCGGACGCGCCGATGCGGGTGAAGATTTTGTCGACCACGCCGATGCGGGCCTGATCCGCGGGGACGAATGAGCCGACCTGGGCCATGATGGTGATGAGCGCGACCTGGCGGAGGTAGGTGCTCTTGCCGGCCATGTTCGGGCCGGTGATGATGAGCAGTTGCTGTTCGTCGGTGTCGAGCGCGGTGTCGTTGGGAATGAAGGCCCGGTCGAGCATCGTTTCGACGACCGGGTGGCGACCGGCCCGGATTTCGGTCGTGTGCGAGTCGTCAACCAGGGGCCGGGTGTAGCGGTTGTCGCGGGCCGCGGCCGCGAAGCCGCCGAGGACGTCGAGTTCGGCGAGCAGGGATGAGAGCCGGATGATGCGTTCGACTTCTTTGCCGACACGGATGCGGAGCCCGGTGAAGAGTTCGTGTTCGAGGGATTTGCTCCGCTCTTCGGCGTGGGCGATTTTGGATTCGTATTCTTTGAGTTCCGGGGTGATGAACCGTTCGGCGTTGGTCAAGGTCTGTTTGCGCAGGTAGTCTTTCGGGACCCGGTCGAGGTGGGATTTCGTGACTTCGATGTAGTACCCGAAGACGGAGTTGTACGCGATTCGCAGGTTCGGGATTCCGGTGCGCTGCCGTTCGTTCTGCTGGAGCCCGGCGACGTGTTTCTTGGCGTTTTTCGCCAGGGAGCGGAGTTGGTCGAGTTCCGGATTGAAGCCCTGCCGGATGAGTCCGCCTTCGGTCAGGGCGAGCGGCGGGTCGCCGGCCAGGGTGGTTTCGATAGCTTCGGCGACTGCGGAGAAATCTTCGATGCCGGCGTGGAAGTGCGCGAGCCGGGCGGCTTTGCATGCTTCGAGCCGGCGCTTGATTTCCGGTACGAGTTTGAGCCAGTTGGCGAGCGCCACCAGTTCGCGCGCGTTGGCCCGTTCGAGCCCGATGCGGGAGCTGACCCGTTCGAGGTCGCCGACGTCGTCGAGCAGTTCCCGGACGCCGGCGAGCGGGGAGCCGGTCTTGAGCAGTTCTTCCACCGCTTCGTGCCGCGCGGTGATTGCGTCGATGGCGAGGAGCGGGGCCATCAGCCAGCGGCGCAGGAGCCGGCTGCCGGCCGATGTGCGGGTGCGGTCGAGGACCAAGAAGAGGGTGCCGGTTGAAGTGGGCCGGTTGTCGGCGCGGTTGAGCCGCTCGACCAGTTCGAGGTTGCGGCGGGATATCCGGTCGATGAGCAGGTAGTCCGCGGTCTGGTAGGGCGATACCCGGCGCAGGTGGGGCAGGGCGCTCTTCTGGGTTTCTTCGAGGTAGTGGAGCACCGCCCCGGCCGCGCAGATGCCTTCGGTCATCTCCCCGATGCCGAATCCCTCCAGGCCGGCGACTCCGAAATGAGACGTCAGCTTGTCGAACGCGAAGTCGTCGGTGAAGTAGTAGTCGTCGATGCGGGTGAGTTCCGGGCCGGGGAGTTGCATCTGTTCCGAATCCCAGGACTGCGGGACCAGGAGTTCGCGCGGCTCGACTTTCTGGATTTCCTCGGACAGGTCGCGGGCCGGGATTTCGGCAACCCGGAACTCGCCGGTCGATACGTCGGCGAACGCGATGCCCCAGTTGTCGCCGGAAGGGGAGAGGGCCATCAGGTAGTTGTTGCGCCGCTCGTCGAGCAGGCCCGGCCGGGTGAGGGTGCCGGGCGTGAGGATTTCGACCACTTCGCGGCGGACCACCGGTTTGCCCGGCTTCGGCTGTTCCAGTTGCTCACAGATTGCGACTTTGAATCCCTGTTTGACCAGCCTGCCGACATAGGTATCGAGCGACTTGGCCGGGACTCCGGCCAGCGGCACGCGGTTGTCCGGGCCGTGGGGTCGGGAAGTCAGCGTCAGGCCGAGCGCCCGGGCCCCGGTCTCCGCGTCCTCGTAGAACATCTCGTAGAAATCGCCGACGCGGAAGAACAGGAGGGTGTCCTTGTGCTGCTCCTTGATGCGCCGGTACTGGGAGAGCAGTGGGGTGAGTTTCGGCGGCACGGAGAAGAGGCGCTGCTAGCCGGTGCCGGCGGAAGACCCGGCTCCGGGCGGCAGGAGCCAGGCGTGGCACGTCGGGCAACTGAAGCTCGGTTCCTGCCGGACTTCGCCGCAGGCCGCGCAGCGATACCTGCCGGACTGCTTCTGTTCGAGGAGCCCGGCGAGCACGCGCTCCGCTTTGCCGGTCGCTTCCTGCTGCAAGTGCAGGGTGGCGAGCGTCACCCGGGAGAGCATGTCGCTGTCATCCGGCGCGGCTTTTTCAAGCAGGCGCACGGCCGCGGGCAGGTTCTGCATCTTCTGGTAGATTCGAGCCAGGGCCAGGGCCAGTTCCCGGTCGCCCGGGACTTTGCGCAGCAGGTTCTCGTAGGCCTGGATGATTTCGTCGTACCGTCCGAGGTCGTAGTAGGCGCTTTCCAGGCGGCGGCGAACCAGGAAGTTCCGGTCCGGGGCCAGGTCGAGGATTTCGTTCCAGGACCGGACCGCGGCTTCGGTGTCGCCCCGGGCCAGTCGGCAGTCGCCCTGGTAGAGCCGGGCGGCAAGGCAGTTGCGGTCGAGCCGCAGGGCCTCGCGGAACTGCTCGAGGGCCAGTTCGGGCTTGTCTTTGGCGCGCGCCCGCCCGTACTCGGCGAGCATCAGCGCGGTCCAGCGGCGGTCGGCCGGTCGCCGGCTGAGATTCTTGAGCAGCGTCCGGCATTCGTCCCAGGACTCGGTCTCCAGATACAGCCGGAAGAGCTTCTCGGTGCAGGACGTATCGCCCGGGACGAGCCGGGTCAGTTCTTCGAGGATGGAAGTCGCCCGGAGCTTGCGGTCGGTCCGGAGGTAGTCGGCCGCCAGGGCGCGATAGACTTTCATCTCTTCCGCGGGTTTGAGGTTGCGGCGCAGGGCCAGGTTCTCGTGGATTTTGACTCCGCGTTCGACGTCGCCCTGCTCGATGAATGCCTTGCCCAGCCGCACGTAGGCGTCGACGTTGGTGGTGTCGGCGTTGACCGTCTCCTTGAGCTTCGCAATCGCTTCCTTGTTTTTGCCGTCGAGCAGCAGTTGCAGCCCTTCGACGTACGATGGGACGGCGGCCTGCCGGCGGCGCAGGAAATCGCGCACGATCGGATACAGGGCAACGACCAGGACCACGAGGACGATGATTACGAGGATCGTCATGACCGGTCCCTTTCCTCATCGTACTCCCCGGACTCCGGGTGCTCCGATTCGAGCGGGGCGTTGCGGAACGCGCGCAGCTCTTCCATCAGGGCATCGATATCCTTGTGCTGGCGACGCAGTCGGGCGCGCAGGTGAATCTCGGAGACCAGCGTGAAGACGCCGATGCAGACCGCACCGAAGGCGAACGAGTAGAGCATGATGAAAGCGACCGGTGTCTGCTCGAACGTGGCGTGGAACACGCGGACGATAGCGGTCTCCTGGGCGTTCATCAGGGCCAGAATCAGGAGCAGGATGAACACGAGCAGTATCAGGACAATGCGGAATATGGCCATGAACCCTCCTTGACTACGGCACGGCTGCTGTCTTTGGGGCTTCGGCAACCGGGGTCCAGCCCTGGAGCCTGGTTACCGTACGTGTCACGGTATCGCCCACTTCGTGCGGCCCGTGGGCGATGACAATTCTGTTGCTGCGGGTCCGGCCGAGCACCCCGTTTCTCCGGGGGCTGGGACCCTCAATCAGCAGTTCGAAGCTGCGGCCGACCAGCTCGCGATTGCGTTCCCGGGTGATGCGGTTCTGGAGTTCGATCAGGCGGGTCAGCCTCCGGCCGGCTTCGGCTTCGGACACCTTGGGCGCGAGTCCGACCGCGGCGGTGCCCGGGCGGACCGAGAACCGGAACATGTAGGCGAAGTCGAACCGGACGGCCCGGACGAGCTCGAACGTATCCTCGAACTCCTCTTCGGTTTCCGAAGGGAAGCCGACCATGATATCAGTGGTCAGGTTGAGGTCGGGCAGCAGCTTCCGGGCGAGGTCCACTACGGCCAGGTAGTCGCTGCGGGTGTAGTTCCGCTTCATCAACTGCAGAATCCGGTCGGACCCGGACTGGACCGGGAGATGCAGGGCCGGGCAGACTTCGGGTATTTCGGCCATCGCGGCGAGCGTCTTTCCGTCCAGGTCCCCGGGGTGGGACGTGAGGAAGCGGATGCGCGAGATGCCCGGGATTCCGGCTACCGCTTTGAGCACGGCGACAAAGTCCGAGTCGCCGTCGCGGTAGGCCAGGACATTCTGCCCGAGCAGGGTGACGTCCTTGATGCCGTGTTCGGCCAGGTTCTCGACTTCGGCCAGAACCTGGCTCAACTGCTTGGAGTGCTCCCGGCCCCGGGTGTAGGGCACGATGCAGTATGAGCAGTAATTGTTGCAGCCGCGCATGATTGTGACCGACCCGCATACCGGGTGGGAGGGACGGGGATGGATTGAATCGTAGCACTCGCCGGTCCAGTCGGTCGCGACTTGGGGAATACCGTCCGCCCGGAACTGCCGGATCAGTTCGGGCAGGCGGCGGTACTCATCCGGTCCGATAACCAGGTCCGCGGCCCGGTCTTCGACAAGGGCCTTCCTGAGGTTCTGTGACATGCAGCCGAGAACGCCGACCACTGCTCCGGCCCGGCGCGCGGCAAGAGCCCGGAAGGTCCCCAGCCGGCCAAGTGCCCGCCGTTCGGCGTGGCTGCGGACCGCGCAGGTCAGCATCAGCAGGATATCAGCCTCGCGTTCGTCCTCCGTTACCTCGCAACCGGTCTTCTCGAGGATTTCACGTACCACCCCGGCTTCGTACTGGTTCATCTGGCAGCCGTAAATCTGCAGAAAGAACTTATCCATCACTGTTTTGAGATTCTACCCGCACAGACGTTTTGTCAAGGGAAAGGCGACATTCCGGCCTTTCTGCGGGCCCGGCCGCAGGCACGGCCAGGCTGTGATGGTTCAGTTGACAGCTTGGTGCTGGATGCTAGAATTCATGCCGATGTGCAGCCGTATCGTCCGTGTATGGGCCGGACAGGCCCCTGTCCGGTCGGCTGCGTGAAGTCCGTAGGTCCTAACCAAGGAGGATTGAGTGAGAGGTAGTATGACCGTTCTCTGTCTGCTGCTGGCCTGCGGGCTGGCGACAGCGGTCGTCTCGGACGCGGTCCCTGATGCCGTGCCGGCGAATGGCCTGCTGAGCGTAATTCCGATTGAGGCTTCGGGGATACCCGAGTTCAAGACCGAAGGGGACTGGGTCGATTCCGAAACCCTGCACTGGGACAGCGGCGAGCCGACTAACGCCCTCGGCTTGAGAGATGGCGGCATCATGCGGGATGCGGCCCGGTTCACGCCGTCCACCCCCTGCACCTTGACTTCGGTGGTGCACCATCACTGGGACCCCGAGATCAGTGACTGCTACATCGTCATCTATGGTCCGGGTACCGACACCACGCCGGGCCTTGCGATCGACTCGGCGTCGTATCCGGCTGCGGAAACCGGCTGGCTCGAAACCAACTTCGTTGGCGGCGTTGTGCTGCCGGGCGGGACTGACTTCTGGGTGTCGAGATGGCACAACCATGCTGCCGGCAAGCACCCGGCTTCAATGGATGACGGGCCGATGGTTCGGGATCGCGGCGGGTTCCTCCAGTCGGACGTCATCGGACCCGGGTGGCTGCAGATTGCCGACATCGGGTTTAACTGCAACTGGAGCATCCGCGCGGTAGTCGTCGCCGGAGCGGGGAATACCCACGACGTCGGCGCGACCGCGGTGCTCTCGCCCGGAGCCCAGGTTCTGCCCGGTCCGGTTACGCCCGAAGCGAGAATCTACAACTTCGGCTCCAGCCCGGAGAGCAGCATTCCGGTCTACTGCGTGATTGACTCGGCCGGCACTGTTGTCTACACCCAGAGGGCGAGCTATGCCGGTCCGTTGGCACCCGGTGCCACCGGTACGATTGTCTTCACCCCGGACTGGAACCCCGGCCCGGCCGGCAACGTCTATGACGTCACCATGTACACCCTGCTGGTCGGTGACGAAGACAACAGCAACGACACCGTGGTGAGCCGGACTATGGTGATGGGTTGGAATATCGTCTGGGTCACCAAGACATCGGCGCCCAGTCCGGGCAGATACTGGAGCCCGGGTACCGGTGTGGTCAGGGATACCATCTACTACCTTGGAGGCCGGGAGGCAGCGAACCCGACGGTTGCCAATATCGCGGCGTACGACATCGCAGCCGACGCCTGGATTACTTCCGGGATTCCGACGCTGAACACCGGCAGGAGAGCCGGTGCCGGCGGCCAGATCGGCAACAAGATCTACGCCTGTGGTGGCCGGGGGGCCTCTACGCTCAGCAGTGTCGAGGAGTTCGACGTAGACACCAAGATCGTAACGACCAAAGCCCCGATGCCCTCAGCCGCCTGGGCGTGCGCTGGCGACGCGGTCGGCGGCAAGCTGTACATCGTCGGTTCCGAGAATCGCAACGGGACGACCTACGAGTATGACCCGGTGGGTGATGCCTGGACGACCAAGACCCCGTTGTCGCCCGGTCGCGGCTGGCACGCCGCCGTGGGTGCCGGTGGCAAGCTCTACGTCACGGGCGGTTCCAGTGCCTTTGATCTCGACCTGGTTGACTGCTGGGAGTTTGACCCGGTTGCCAACACCTGGGCCCAGAAGGCCGACATGCCCGGGCACAGGAAGTACCACTTCATGGTTTCCTACGACGACACGCTCCTTTACGTGCTGGGCGGCGCCGCGGGTCAGACCGCGGACGCCCTCGTGTATAAGTACAGCATCCCCGGCGATGTCTGGTCCGCGGAGACCCCGATGCTGACTGCCCGCGGCTGGGAGATGGGCAACGTGGTCGGCAACTCCATATTTGTCGCTTACGGCTCGGATTGCTCCGGCCCGACCTACCTCGTGGCGAACGAGGAAGGCCTGATACCGACTGTCGGCATCGAGGAGTATCGGCCCGGTCTTGCGGGCGCATCACTCAACCTGGTGTCGACGAACCCGGTGCGTGACTATGCCCGTGTCAGCTTCACTGTCGTCAGGCACGGCCGTGTGAGCCTCGGGGTGTACGACGTCAACGGTTCACTGGTACGGACCCTGGTCGACGGCATGGCCGATGCCGGCGAGCGGACCGTCACCTGGGACAGGACCGACGGCAACGGCCGCACGGTTGCGAACGGCACCTACTTCTACCGTCTCGTGGTAGACGGCAGCGCCGTTTCGGCCAAGGCCGTGGTGCTCGACTAGCGACTTCGGTCCCGACCGTTCTTGCGGAGCCGCCCTTCGGGGCGGCTCCGGCTTATGCCCGGTGGACCTCAGCGGATTCCGGTCTGATGCACCAGGGCAAGTCGATTGACGTGCCGGCCGAACGTGGACCGGTACACGACGAGGTACAGTCCGGATGCCGCCGGTTTGTCCTCAATATTCATTCCGTCCCGGCAGGCACGGCGAGACTGCGGACCGCACAAGTCAGCATCAGCAGGATATCAGCTTCGCGTTCGTCCTCCGTTGTCTCGCAACCGGCTTTCTCCAGGATTTCACGCACCACCCCGGCTTCGTACTGGTTCATCTGGCAACCGTAGACCTGCAGGTAGAATCTGGACACGATATGTGAAGGATTCTACCCGGATGACGGGGTTGTTAAGGAGAATGCCGGTTCGGATGACCCGAGGGTTCGTTTGACACGGCACGGCAGGGGGGTAGACTATGGGCTCGGAATCGGCCTTGGAGTCGGTTCCACTGGTGCCTGTGCAGTCAGTGGCCGTCCGGTTCGGGCGCGAGCGGCACCCGGGTTCGTTTCCTGCAATCAAGGTCTCACAGGGGCAGCCCGGATATTCAGACAGAGACCTGTTGAAAGGAGATTGAGGATGACGAAGTTCGTACTCGTCTTGAGCCTGGTAGTCGTCGCAGGGGCGATGGCCGCCACAGATGCATTCGTTGCCCCGGCGCAGTCCACCACCGAGGATGCCATCGGCAGTCCGCGGACGACGGTGCCGACACCGGGACAGACCGATTTTGCCTATACGGTTGCCTGGACAATCAATTGCGACCACATCGGTGTCGTCGGATTGACGCCCGTACAGGACACGCTGCTGTGGGTGTCGTCCGGCGGCCGGACCGGCAGTGGTGATCCGAACTGGATGCTGATATATAACCTGAACACGAGGACGCTGGTCGATTCGTTCGCGCAGTTCGCGACGACGACCTGGGGCAGCCGGGACATGGCCTATGACCCGGTCGCAGACGTCGTGTACGCGGGGAGCGACGCCAACCGGCTCGACGTAATCAATGCCACGACCCACGCGCTCGTCGCGACCTACACCGTTTCCGGCAGTCCGACGCCGGGTGTAGTCCGGGCGATGGGCTACGACGGCGGCGACTCGCTGTTCTCGGCCAACTTCACAAGCTCGCCGGTCTGTAAGTTCTCGACGACCGGCACCAACTCGCACCAGGTCGCCCCGATTCCGCCGCTGGCCATCTACGGGCTCGCTATCGACCAGACCCGTGGCAGGGC
>CBDUVZ010000101.1:0-10938 GCA_965370805.1 uncultured bacterium
TGGCCGGTCTTGCGTGGAGGAACGTGGTCACGGAGGCCGGGAGGTGGGGAAGCGGCCGAGTGGGTGACTGCTCGACCGTGTCTCGGGAGTTGACAATCGGGGCCGTCCGCATATGCTAGGTTCAGGAGTGTCATGCCAGAGAACCTGAGCCAAGCCCGTACTCTCGCGGACCTGCTGAAACAGCAGGGCCATCTTCCCGAGTCGCAGTTGATCCCGATATTCCTCCAGGTGCTCAAGGACCTGGAGTTCAATCACAGCCAGGCCCAGGTTCATCTTGATATCAAGCCGTCCAAGATTGTCAGGTCGAGAACAGGTTCGTTCGAGCTGATTGACTACGGAATGTCGCGAATCGGGACGGTGCGCTACATGTCGCCGGAGCGGGCCCAGCGCAAGTCCACCGATGGCCGGTCGGACATATACTCACTGGGCGTGGTGCTTTACGAGGCGGCTACCGGCCGGGCACCGTTTGAGGGAGAACTGAACTACGAGATTCTCGATGCCCACATCAACAAGACGCCGCCGTTGCCGCGTTCGGTCAGGCCCGAGGTTTCGGGTGGACTGCAGCGGGCTATTCTCACCGCATTGGCCAAGGACCCGGACGACCGATTTCAGTCGGCGGGCGACTTCAAGAGAGTGCTGGAGGTTCTGAGGCCCAAGCTGGCTGCCAAGCCCGCGCCGGCGAAACCGGAGCAGAAGAAGCTGAGTGTCACCCGGCTTGAGGGCGGGAAACCGGTGCCTGAGAGACCGGTGCGCAAAGAGCCGTCTGCGCCAGCGGGGAAACTGGCGGCCAGGCGTGTGCCGTCGTCCTGGCACTTGTCCCACGAGCCGATGAGCGGCAAGCGGCCGCTGGCAGCACCGGAGCCGAAGCCGGTCGAGAAGCCGGTTCCCGAGCCTGAGTTGAAGCCGGCAGCGCCTTTGGTCCAGGCCGACAAGAAACCCGCGGCTGCCGTCCCGAAGAGCGGCAAGCGGCCGCCGGCAGCACCGGAGCCGAAGCCGGTCGAGAAGCCGGTTCCCGAGCCTGAGTTGAAGCCGGCAGCGCCTCTGGTCCAGGCCGACAAGAAACCCGCGGTTGCCGTCCCGAAGAGCGGCGAGCGGCTGGCCGTCGCTGAGGCGAAACCTGTACCTGCTGCGCCACCGGAGAGGAAGCCGATTGAGCCGGGTCCGGTGAGCAGGTCGGAGCAGAGGCAGACCGAGAAACGCAGGAGGCGGGCCGAGAAGCGTCGGCAGGAGACTGAGAAGAAGCGTCCGGCACCGGTCATGCCGGTTGAGAGCAAGCCGGCCGAGCCCCGTGCGGCGCAGGTCCGACCAACCGAGGCGCGGCCAACCGAGCCGAAGCCGGCGGCAGTGAAGCCCGGGACCAGGGCCCGGAGGAGAAAAAGGGTGAATCCTGCGGTCTGGTTGGTTCCGGTTGCCGGGGTTGCCGTTGTCGCGGTGGTCCTGCTGCTGGCGCTCGGCAGAGGCAGCCCGCAGGTGCCGTCGCTGGTGGGGAAAAGCCGGGCCGATGCCGTGAGGCTTGCGGGCCAAGCCGGGTTGGTTCTTGTCACTGCGGGCGAGCGAGATGACACCCTTCCCCGTGGCGCGGTGGCGCTTCAGGTTCCGGCACCCGGCGTGAGTGTGGGCAAATCTGACACGGTCAGGGTCCACCTGAGCACCGGTGTTGTGTCCGTACCGGCCGTCGCGAGCCTGACGCTGGAAGACGCGCGCCGGGAGCTTGTCCGGATGGCTCTGAGGCCGGGCAGGATTGACTCGGCATACAGCGACAATCATGCAACAGGAACAGTGGTCCGGACGACTCCCGGACCCGGGGTGCAGGTCAAGCCGCACACGACCGTCGTGCTGGCGGTGGCGTCGGGCCGCGCTACCTGTCCCGCGTGCGGGAAGAACCGGGAACGCGGTGCGAAATTCTGCACCGGATGTGGATACGAGTTTGAGTAACAGCAAGGAACCGGAGGAGTTGATGTGAGGAGCAAGTGGCCGAAGCTGGCAGTGGTCCTGGTGCTCGTCGTTGCGTGCATCGGGATGGCCGATGCAGCCAAGACCTGTCCCAACTGCGGTGCTGAGAACCGGGATGAGGCCAGGTACTGCAAGAACTGCGGGTACAGGTTCGAAGTGCGGAGAACCACGCCCCGGCGTACTCTGCCGTTGCTGAGAGCGCAGGTGTCGGTCGAGGGGGGCGTGGTGAGGCTCAGTTCGACACCGGGCGGCGCGACGGTAGAGGTGGACGGACGGGCAAGGGGCAGGACGCCGCTTCAGTTGAGGGGTCTGAAGCCGGGCCAGCACGAGCTTGTGCTCAGCCGGTCCGGGTATCGGACCTATTACGGTATATTCGTTATCCCCAAGCTGGAGGGCACGATCGTTGTGACGTCGATACCGCCGGGCGCCGAGATCCTGCTCGACGGTGAGGGCTACGGTGTGGCCGTAGATACCGGGCTGGTAATCCAGGACGTGCCTTTCGGCAGTCACCTGCTGACCGCACACCTTCCCGGATGGGAGGATGACGTCAGGACCGTGCAGTTGAGCGCCGAGGAACCGGTGACCGTTATCACGATGCGGCTGACTACCGGGATGGGCTTTCTTCGTCTGGAGTCCTACCCGGAAGGTGCCGAAGTCACGATTGACGGGAAGCAGGTCGGGTCGACCAGTTACTTCGGCATGCTTGCGCCGGCGCGGCACCGGCTGTCACTGACTATGCCCGGATTCGCGCAGTGGAACGGGTATGCCGATGTCCAGCAGGCGGAAACTACTTTCGTTGCGGCCGCCCTGGCCCGGTTGAAGACGCGAAAGCCGGCCCTGCTCTGGATCGGGATAACGGCGCTTGCTGGCGGGGCCGCGGGAGCGGTGATGGGAGAGTTGAGCTACCGCGGCTACCAGGATGCGGCGACGTCGGATGATGCGGAGGAGTTCAGGAAGAAGACCGAGATGTGGGACCTGGTGCGTAATATCGGGGCCGGAATCGGGGCCGCGGGCATCGGTGCCTACATTGTCTTCTAGGGAACGATGGCGATGATACGCACACTTGTTCTTCTTGCTACGGCGGTGCTGTTGCTGGTGCCGGCGGGCTGTCGTCAGTGGAACAACCCGTTCGACCCGCAGAATAACCGGCCGCCGAGTGTCCCTTCGAATCCGAGCCCGGGAGACGGGTCAGCGGAGCGGGACACCGTTCTTGCCCTCTCCTGGACCGGTGGTGACCCGGACAGCGGTGACGTCGTTACCTACAGCCTTTACTTCGGAGCCGATTCCGAGCCGCCACTGCTGGTCCGGGACCTGGATTCGACAGCCTTCAACCCGGGTTTTCTTACGCTGCTGACGGAGTACCACTGGCGGGTGGTTGCGCGAGACCGGATTGGCGATACTACGGCCGGTCCGCCCTGGGGTTTCACAACGATTGCGGCGAGCGATACGAACCTGCCGCCGTATGTGCCTTCCAACCCGCTGCCGGACAGCGGTGCGACGGGCCGGACCCGAAACCCTGTCCTGATCTGGGATGGCGGTGATCCGAATCCCGACGATACGGTTACGTATGACCTCTATTTCGGCACCAGTTCCACGCCGCCACTACTGGCGCAGGGTCTCACTCAGCCTTTGTATGTGTTCAGTACGCTTGACTATGATGCCGAGTATTACTGGAAGGCGGTGGCCCGGGACAGGGACTCGGCATTGACCGAAGGGCCGGTGTGGCAGTTCAAGGTCATGAGGCGAGTAACGATTACCGAGCCCGGGGAGTACGTTCGCTGGCGGATGGGTTCGGCCCAGAGGATTGTCTGGAGCGGCGGCGCAGACCGGTCGGGTCCGAAGGAAACGCCGAATGCCGAATGCCGAATGTCGAGTTCGGGAATCGCAAATCGGAATCCAGTATTGACCCGGTCGAAGCCGGTGCGAACATCCCGCGGTGGCGGCCGGAGCCCGGGTGCCGATGGAGCTGACTCAACTGCCATCTTCTTCTCTACTGATAACGGTTCGAGTTGGATCCGTCACGGCCGCGCGACGGCGCAGGGACAGTACGACTGGACTGTGCCCGGTCCGACCACGATTTACGGCAGGGCTCAGGTGCGAGCGTACGCGGATGGGAAGTATGAAACCGGCACCAGTCCTCGATTCGAAGTCTACGATTCCCTGCTGCCTTCAGCCATCACGATTACCGCGCCGGCTGCCGGGACGCGCTGGGAGGCCGGGACGGTTCACCAGGTGACCTGGGATGGCGGTGTTGACGGCGTTGATTCCTCGGTCGTCTACTATTCCACCGACAACGGTTCGCTCTGGGACCGACAGGGAGTAGCCGCGATTCCGGGTTCGTTTGCCTGGGGCATTCCGGGTCAGTTGACCGATGAGGCGCGAATCCAGGTCAGGGCGTACTGTCGGGATGACTCGGTGGCCGGGACGAGCGAGCAGTTCCGGGTGACCGGACCGGCATTCCCGGACACCGTGGTCGCGACGGTTGCAGTCGGCGAGAAGCCGAGGGCGTTGTGCTGGAACTCGACCAACAACAAGGTGTACGTGTCCAACCGCGACGGCAGCTCGGTGACCGTCATCGACGGGGTCACCAACTCGGTCATCGCCACAGTGCCGGTGGGCAGTTTTCCTTACGGCCTGGTCTGGAATTCCACCGACAACAAGGTGTACGTCGCCAATGAGGCAAGCAGGACTGTGACGGTGATTGACGGAGCGACCGAAGCCGTCCTGGTGGAGTCGATCCCGGTCGGCGTAGCCCCGCGCGACATCGTCTGGAGTTCGACCAGCAACAAGGTGTACGTCGGCAACTACAGCAGTGGCAACGCGGTGACGGTGATCGACTGCAATGCGGACACGGTCGTGGCCACGGTTGTCCTCAGCGGCAGGCCGCGGGATCTTGCATGGAACCCGGTGACCAACCGGGTGTACGCCGCGTGCTACACCGTCGACCATTGCGACGTCATTGACTGCAGTACCGACCAACTTGTCGCTTCCGTTCCCACCGGGGGAAAGCCCTGCTTCGTGACGGTGGACGGGAGCCGGAACAAGGTGTATGTGGCCAACGAATTGAGCGGCAGCATTTCCGTCATCGACGGCAACACCAACACGGTAGTCCGAACGATACCGGGGCTGTCCGGGCCGTGCGCGCTGTGCTGGAACGAGACGTCGGACAAGGTGTACTCGGCCGACTCGGGCGTCAGCAGTGTCACGGTTATCGACGCTTCCGACTATCGGGTGCTCGTTAACGTCGGGGTGGGACAGCAGCCGCGGGCCCTGACCTGGGCTTCGCTGGTCAATGTGGTGTACGTTGCGAACTACGTGTCCGGCAATGTCACCGTGATCGGCGGCGATTCCAACCGGTCGGAAGCGACGGCGACCGTTGGTTCTTCGCCGATTGCGCTGTGCTGGAACGAGAACGACCGGAAGGTGTACGTTGCCAATTATGATGGCGGCACGGTGTCGGTTCTCGGCGTAGTGCAGTAGGGTCACGGCGAGAAGATTACGCGCGGGGCCGTGTCCGAGGACGCTGCCCTGCATTTTTCCTCATGGGTTGACCTGACTTTGGTTGACAGCAGGGCCTGTCAGACATATAAGGAAACGTGCCCAGAAAGAAGAAGCCGGTCGATTTCGTCCACTTGCACAATCATACCCAGTACAGTTTGCTCGACGGAGCTTCGAGAGTCGGGGATGTCGTCGAGCTGGCAGCGCGGTACGGCATGCCGGCTTGCGCAATCACGGACCACGGCAACATGTTCGGCGTGGTTCAGTTCTACAAGGCGGCGAAGCGGGCCGGGGTGAAGCCGATCATCGGGGCCGAGGTGTACGTCGCTCCCGGAGACCGCCGGGAGCGAAAGATCCACGCAGAAATACAGGAATCGAGCTTCCACCTGACGCTGCTTTGTCGGGACAAAACCGGGTACTCGAACCTGATGAAGCTCGTGTCGCGAGCGTACCTTGAGGGTTTCTACTACCGGCCGCGAATCGACAAGGAATTGCTGGCCGAGTACCGCGATGGGTTGATCGGGCTCTCCGGCTGTCTGAAAGGCGAGGTGAACTACTACCTGCGGCGCGGGAGCCAGGAACGGGCAATGAAGGCGGCGGCCGAGTACCAGGAGATTCTCGGCCCGGAGAACTTCTATCTCGAGGTGATGCGTTCCGGCTGGGACGAACAGGAGAAGGTGATTCCCGGTATCCTCGAGCTCTCGACGAACCTCGACATACCGGTGGTGGCGACCAACGACTGCCACTACTTGCGGCCCGAGGACGCCAAAGCGCACGACGTCCTGGTGTGCATCCAGACCGGCAAGCGGCTCAGCGACAAGCGGCGGCTGCGGATGAGTTCGGCCGAGCTCTTCTTCCGTTCGCCCCAGGAGATGGAGCGGCTGTTCTCCGACATCCCGGGCGCGGTGGCGCGGACCGTCGAAGTAGCGGACCGGTGCAATCTGGAACTGGATTTCGACCGGGTTCAGTTCCACCTGCCGCGCTACGAATCGCCCGAGGGTTTCAAGGATTCACTCAGCTACCTTCGGCACCTTGCCGGGGATGGGTTGAAGCAGCGATACCGCGAAGTCACGCCGGAGCTTGAAAAGCGGCTTGAGTACGAACTCGGGGTAATCGGGGAGATGGACTTCCCCGGGTACTTCCTGGTCGTCAAGGATATCGTTGACTTCGCCCGCGGCGAAGGGATTCCGGTAGGTCCGGGCCGCGGTTCGGCGGCCGGGAGTCTGGTGCTCTACAGTCTCGGGATAACGGATATCGACCCGCTGCGGCACGGCCTGCTGTTCGAACGATTCCTCAATACCGAACGGGTCAGCCTGCCGGATGTCGACATCGATTTCGCGGATGCCCGGCGCCAGGAAGTGGTGGATTACGTCAAGCAGCGCTACGGCGAGGATTCGGTTGCCCAGACAATCACGTTCGGCACGATGCAGGCCCGCGCCGCGGTGCGGGACGTGGGACGGGTACTTGACATACCGATTCCCGAGGTTGACCGGATGGCCAAGCTGATTCCCCAGAACATGAGGCTCGACCAGGCCCTGAAGACATCGGCGGAGCTGAAGCACCTGGTGGATTCCAGAACGGAATACGGCGAGCTGATTTCAATCGCCCGGAAGCTGGAGGGTCTGAACCGGCACGCGTCGATTCACGCGTCTGCGGTTGTTATCGCTCCCCGGCCCTTGATCGAGTTCGTCCCGCTTTACCGGTCGGCGGAGGGTGACATCTGCACCCAGTACGACATGTACTCGCTGGACGCGGTCGGATTGCTGAAGATGGACGTGCTCGGGTTGCGTACACTGGCAGTGGTTGAGGAGGCGGAGCGGCTGGTTCGGGAAACGGACCCCGACTTCGCTGTCGACAAGCTGGAACTGGATGATGCGAATACCTACCGGTTGCTCCGGCGCGGGGATACTGTCGGGGTCTTTCAGCTTGAGAGCGGGGGGATGCGTGACTTGTGCCGTCGGATGAGGCCGGAGAACATCGAGCATATCATTGCGCTGATTGCGCTTTACCGTCCCGGGCCGATGGACCTGATACCGACTTACCTGGCGCGCAAGGAAGGCCGGGAGTCGATCGAGTATGAGCACCCGCTGCTCGAACCGATCTGCCGCGAAACCTACGGGATAATGATCTACCAGGAGCAAGTGATGCAGGCGGCCCGGGCGCTGGCCGGATACACCCTGGGCAGCGCTGACCTGCTGCGTCGGGCGATGGGCAAGAAGAAGCCGGAAGAGATGGCGGCCCAGCACGACGTTTTCGTGGAGGGGTGTGCGAAGACCAACAGCATCGACCGCCGGCAGGCCGAGAAGGTTTTCAACCTGCTGGCCAAGTTCGCAGGCTACGGGTTCAACAAGTCGCACGCCGCGGGATACGCCTATCTTTCCTATTTCACTGCCCATTTCAAGGCGAACTACCCGGTCGAGTTCATCGCCGCCACGATGACGAGCGAACTCGGTGACTTCAAGCGGCTGGGGAAGTGCGCCGCCGAGACGCGCCGGATGGGCGTCGAGGTGCGCGGGCCGGACGTCAATCGGAGCTTCGTCACCTTCACGATTGAGGACGGCGGGGCCGGTGGACTTCCGGCCGGTTCCGGCCGGGCCGTGCGTTTCGGGTTGGCCGGGATCAAGAACCTCGGCCGGGGTGCGAGTGAGAGGGTCGTCGAGGAGCGACAACAGAACGGGCCGTACGAGGACATGCTCGATTTCCTGACCCGGAACAAGGGAACGATCAACCGCAAGGCGGCGGAGTCGCTGACCAAGGCCGGGGCATTCGACTGGCTGGATGAGAACCGGACCCGGCTGTTGCTCGGGCTTGAGCTCGAGATGGCCAGGGCCGGGTCGGAGCGGCTGCGGTTCGAGGAACGGCAGACCGATATGTTCGGCGGGCCGGTGGAAGAGAAAGAGCCGGAAGCCGAAGTGAAGTTCGATACCCACCAGTTGCTGGCGTACGAGAAGAGCGCCTTCGGGTTCTATTTTTCGTCCCATCCGCTCGAGCCGCACCGGGCTGTGTACCGGGCCTTGAAGCTGACGCCGACGTCCGAGTTCGAGGAGAAGTCAGACGGTGACAGCGCTGCCTTGGGTGGGATTATCACCGCCCGTCGGTTCCGGCGGGACAAGCGGGACCGCGAGTACGTGGTTGTCGTGGTCGAGGACTTCGACGGCCCGATTGAGGTGATGGTATTCGCCGACCAGTTGGAAGCCAGCCGCCAGTATCTCAAGACCGACCGGCTGGTGATTATCCAGGGCCGGGTGAAGAAACGGGAGAAAGGGGTGGCGCAGGTCTGGGCGGACAAGGTGCTGCCTTTCGAAGCGGCCGCCGGGTTCCTGCGTGCGGTGGTTGTTGACCTGCCGCAGAACCTGGAGGACGATCCGAAGCTCAAGGGCCTGCTGGAGGCCCATCCGGGCAGTTCAGTGGTCTACCTGCGCAAGCGCCGGAAGGAAGGTCGCGTTCGTCTGCTGAGGTTGAAAGAACTCAAGGTCAGCCTGGACAACGAGTTGGTGTCAGGGCTTGAGGAGATCCTCGGTCAAGGTGCGGTTGAGCTACTGGGCGGACTGCCCCGGCCGGATGTCAACCGCGGCCGCCGTCGGGGAAAACGACCGCCGGAATGGCACTAGGCTGACGGGGCTGCGAGGAACGACACCTCCGAATGTCATCAAGTCAGAGTGCAACCGGCAGATTTCAGAATCAGACCGTTCGCTTCGTCATTCTGCTTGCCGCGATTCTGCTGCATCCATGGTCAGCGACTGGAGTCTTGCGACCCGGTCCAGCAGCGGCGGGTGAGAGGCGAACCAGTTGGTCGTGGTTCCCCGGTCTTTGGCAAACGGACTGGCGATGAACATGTGGGCGGTTGCGTTCGAGGCGGTCTTGAGTTTCTGTCGGGAGGCGGAGAGTTTCTCCAGGGCGCGGGCAAGGCCGTACGGGTTGCGGATGATGTAAGCGCCGGAGGCGTCGGCAAGGTACTCCCGCTGGCGCGACACCGCGGCCCGGATGAGCGCCACGAGCAGCGGAGCCAGTATCGCCAGTACCAGCCCGACAATCATCAGGACAAGCTGGGCCTGGCCACCGCCTTTGGTCGAGCCCGAGCGCCGGCGCCGTCCCCCGCCGAAGAAAAGGCCCCGGCGCAGAAAGATATCCCGGAACAGGATGATGAGTCCGCCGATAATCGCGACGACAGTCATCATCAGGATATCGTAGTTCCGGACATGGGCCATTTCGTGGGCGACAACACCCTGTAGTTCCTCCCGATTCATCATGTCCAGCAGGCCTTTGGTTACCGCAATCGAAGCGTGGTTCGGGTTCCGCCCGGTGGCAAACGCATTGGGCACATCGGTATTGATGACGTACGCTCGCGGGGTGATGATTCCCGCGGCGAGCGATACCTCTTCGACCACATTGAGGAACCGGGAGTGTTCTTTGCGTGAGGCAGGATGAGCGCCGTTCACTGCAAGCGCAATCCGGTCCGAGTTGAAATACAGCACCAGGTTGTAGATGATAATGCCTGCGCCGAACAGGACGTAGATCCAGATGTCCCACTGGAAATAGATACCCATGGCCGCGCCGATGACACCGAGGATTGCCGAGAACAACAGGATGAACAGCCCGGTGCCCCACTTGTTGCGGGAGATGAGCTTGTACAGGTGCCGGCGTTCGGCCATCGATATCGCGGGCTAGAACTTCACTTTCGGTGCCTCGCGTTCCGCTTCCGGCACGGTATAGAACTCGGCTGCCTTGAACCCGAACATACCGGCAATGACGTTCGACGGGAACATCTGGATCTTGTTGTTGAGGTCCATCACCACGTCATTGTAGAACTGGCGGGCGAAGGATATCTTATTCTCGGTTGCGGTCAGTTCTTCCTGCAGCTTGAGGAAGTTCTGGTTTGCTTTCAGCTCGGGGTAGTTCTCGACGACCGCAAACAGAGACTTGAGCGTGTCGGTCAGCATGTTGTTGGTCCGGGCCGTCTCGGCCGGTCCCTGGGCTTTCATGACCGCGGCCCGCGCTTCGGTCACGCGGGTGAGCAAATCCTTCTCATGCGTCGCGTATCCCTTGACCGTCTCAACCAGATTCGGAATCAGGTCAATTCGCCGTTTCAACTGGACGTCGATCTGGTGCCAGCCGTTCTTCACCCGGTTGCGCTTCCCGACCAGCGAGTTGTACGTGACAATGAAGAAGATGACCAGGAGAACGAGGACTGCAAGGATGACTATCAATACCGGCATACATTTCCTCCTTTGATGTCAGAGCATATCCGGGTCGGAGACGGTGTCAATTCAGGCCGCGAATCCGGGCTGACACAGGAATCTCATCACAAAGGCACAAAGGCACAAAGGCTTGTCCCGAGCGGAGCCGAGGGAACACGAAGAGGAAGAAACCACGGATGAACACAGATGCACACAGATGATGGTGGAAGTCCGAATTCGGCATTCGACACTCGGGGGATAAGGACGGAAATTCTGTGGGGCGCAGTCCGGGCTTCTCGTTGGTTTGGCG
>CBDUVZ010000102.1:0-10698 GCA_965370805.1 uncultured bacterium
CCTAATGTACTCATGGAGCCGCAGCCATTTTCAACTAGGAAAGGGACAATCTCCTTTGGGCAAGTCTTGTGGCAACTGTTCTTCAAGCTCTCCTGGCAAGTCATCCGGCAACTCTCCTGACAAGTCTTCGCACAACTGTTGCTGCAACTCATCTTTGAACTCTTTTGACAAGTCTTGTAGCAACACTTTTGACAAGTCTTTGGGCAACAGTGGGGGGAACCACCCCCTCCCCCACCCGGGTCCGGCGAAATCGGCACACTTCGCCTGAAACCGTCTCAAAGCGGCGAATTTCGCGGGGTCTGGTGTATACCTATGTGAGCGTGGTGCTTTCCGGGAGGTGGGGACACGATCCCAATGCCGAGGACGGGATTGGGTCATGTCCCCACCTGCGCGGTCTTGACTTCGCTGGTGTTTCGGGCATAGTAGCCGGGTATTATGAGACTGCCAGAACACGAGTATAAGCTGCTGAGTGCGCTGGAGCCGGGCGCGTCGCGGGCGGTGGACGAACTGGTTGTCGTAAGCGGGCTGGACCAGTCGCTGGTTATGGCCGCGGCGAAGGCTCTTTCCGAGCGGGAGCTTGTCGCGATTGAGGAAGTCGCCCGCGAGGAGTTCGTTATCACCGAGCAGGGCGTGCAGGTGAGCCGCGACGGTTTCCCGGAGAAGCTGGCCCTGGCCGCGATTGTGGGTGCCGGCGGTTCGGTGTCGTTCCAGGAACTGCCGAAGCTGCTGGGACGCAAGGAGGTCCGGGCCGAAATCAAGTGGCTGACCCGGAAGGGCTGGTGTGACCGTGATTCCGGGCTGCTGGTCGTGACCGACCAGGGCCGGGCCGCACTGAATCAGTCCGGGCCGGATGAGGCGTTTATCAGCCGGCTGGCCCAGATGGAGCGGGCGTTTGCCGATGACCTGGCTTCGGTCGGGACCGATATCGAAGCCGGGCTGGCCGCGCTGAAGGGCCGGACCGAACTGTTCAAGCAGAAGCGGCGCGTTACTCGTTTGCTGTCCCTGACCGCGGCGGGCGGGAACCTGAAAGCGGACGGAATCGAGCCGGCCCGCGAAGTGACCCAACTGACGCAGGACCTGATTGTCTCGGGCGAGTGGCGGGACGTAGTGTTCAAGGCATATGACCCGCAGCTTGAGACCGCGGTCCGACATCCGGGCAAGATGCATCCGTTGCAGCGGGTGATACAGGAAACGCGGCGGGCGTTCCTGGAGATGGGCTTTGAGGAGGCGCGGTCCCCGGCGGTGGACACCTCGTTCTGGGTGTTCGACGCCCTGTTCCAGCCGCAGGACCACCCGGCCCGGGAGATGCAGGATACGTTCTACGTGGGCAACCCGGAGCGCGGGCGGTTGCCGGACGAGGAACTGGTGCGCCGTATCGCGCAGACCCATGAGGACGGCGGGGATACCGGTTCGACCGGGTGGCGGTACAAGTGGTCGAAGTCGGTGGCCGAGCGGTTGGTGCTGCGGACCCACACGACCGCGGCGACAATCCGCGAGCTGGCCCGGAACCCGAACCCGCCGCGGAAGGTCTTTTCCATCGGCCGGACGTTCCGGAGGGAGAATGTCGACCAGACCCACCTGGCCGAGTTCATCCAGATTGACGGCATTATCATCGACGAGCAGGCGGACCTGGCGAGCCTGTTCGGGATTCTGACCGAGTTCTACCGGAAAATGGGCGCCGAGGAGGTACGGTTCCGACCGTCGTTCTTCCCGTACACCGAGCCGAGCGCCGAGGTGTTCGCGAAACTCGGGGACCTCGGCTGGGTGGAAATGTGCGGGGCCGGGGTGTTCCGGCCCGAGGTGACGCTGCCGCTCGGGTGCAAGGTGCCGGTGCTGGCATGGGGCGGCGGGGTGGAGCGGATTGCGATGATGCGTTTCGGGCTCGACGATATCCGCAAGCTGTACCTGAGTGACATCGACTGGCTGAAAGGGAGTGCGCTGTGCCGCTAGTCGGGATACCGGTCGCGCGGCTGAAGCAGTTGGTCGGCCGGGAGATTGACCGGGACGAGTTGCGCCTGGCCCTGGAGAACCTCGGCAACGACGTCGAGGGTTACGCGAAGATGACGCGGTACCGGTGCGGCCGGTGCGGGCACGTAACCGAAGCGCTGGAGCACGAGGATTTCAATAACCTATGCACGGGTTGCGGCGCGGGCGGACTCGAAGATATCGGGTCAAGCGAAGTGGTGCGCATTGACCTGCTGCCGGTAAGGCCGGACATGTTCGACGTGGCCGGGCTGGCCCGTGCTTTGCGTGGGTATCTCGGGATTGAGACCGGTCTGCCGACCTGGGAGCTCAAGCCATCCGGGTTCACAGTTGAAGTGAAACCGGGCATGGAAGATATCCGGCCCTACATCGTTGCCGCGGTGGTGCGGGGCCTGGACCTGGATGACGAGGGCCTGCGCGTCGTGATGAAGATGCAGGAGAATCTGCACTGGGCCCTGGGCCGGAACCGACGTCGGGCATCGATTGGCATGTACGACCTGGCGACAGTGAAGCCCGGGTTTGCATTCCGGCCGGTGAAGCCGGACGAGTTGAAGTTCGTGCCGCTTTTCGGACTTCCGGATCGTCCTCAGGCTAAGTTGACGCCAAGAGAAATTCTTGAGAAGCACCCGAAGGGGAAAGACTACGCTCACCTGCTGTCCGGGATGAAAGCGTACCCGCTGCTGGTCGATTCCGCGGGCCGGGTGCTGTCGATGCCGCCGATTATCAACAGCGATGAGACGCGGGTCACGGTCGAGACCCGGGATGTGTTCATCGATGTGACCGGGCCGGACCGGAATGCAATCACGAGAAGCCTGAATGTGCTGGTTGCGGCGCTCGGGGATATGGGCGGGAGTATCGAGACGGTCGAAGTGACCTGCGCGGACGGGACGACTGAGACGACGCCGAACCTGGAACCGACCCGGGCCGTGCTCGAACCCGCGGCCGCGAACCGGGTGCTCGGGTTGAACCTTGGTGCGGACGAGACCGCCGGGCTGCTTGCGAAATTGCGCTACGGTGCGAAGCCCGAAAGAGGTCGAGTGGCGGTTGAAATCCCGGCGTACCGGGCCGATATCCTGCACGAGCAGGATATCATCGAGGACGTGGCAATCGGGTACGGATACACGAATATCGCACCGAAGCTGGTGGGGACGATGACTGTGAGCCGACCCCAGTTGGTCGAAGAGATATCCGAGACAGTGCGCCGCGTGATGACCGGGTTCGGGCTGTTCGAAGTGATGACAAACTTCCTGACGAGCGAACGCGAGCAGTACGAACTGATGCGGCTTGTGGAAACGCCGCACCCGACGCTGGCCAACCCGGCAAGTGTTGAACAGACGATGACCCGGCCCAGCCTGATTCCCGGGCTGCTGAATACGTTCGGCTCGAACTCGACCCGCGAAATGCCGCAGCAGGTATTCGAGTGCGACGACGTGTTCGCGCTCGATCCAAAGGCGGAGACCGGGGTCAAGACGATGCGCCGCGTTGCGGTCGGACTGGCCGGGCCGCGGGCGTCCTTCGCAAAGGGCAGGGCGCTGCTCGTGGCGCTGGCGCGGGAACTGGGACTGGAGCCGGTTTTCCGCCCGACCGAACAGTCGCCGTTCATTGCGGGCCGGTGTGCGAAGGTGACCTTGAAGCACGACAGCGGGGAACCCGAGTGGGGTGTGCTGGGCGAAATTCACCCGGCGGTGCTTGTGAACTTCAATGTCAACCAGCCGGTGACCGTGTTCGAGGTCGGGCTGGACCGGATCGGGAGGTAGCCATGCCGAAGTGTCCACATTGCGGTGAGATCTATCGTCGGGGCCAGGACCGCTGCTATGCCTGCGGCCGCGAGGTGAAAGGTATCAGAACCCGGGGGCGCAAAGTGCCGGTGAACCCGATTCTGTTTGCGCTTGTCGGGGTTGTCCTCCTGGTTGTTGTCATCGGGGCGATTGTCACCAGGCCCAAGGCAAACCGTGACGACCAGAAAAAGGCCCGGGAGGTGGAGTTGGAACGGGTCCGGGATTCGGTCCGGAGCGCGAACCGCGCGCAGAAGAAGGAAGTACGTTCCAGCCGGGAAGCGGACAGGCTCGACAAGGAGATCGACAAGCTTGCGTCCCGATTTGAAGGCATCGAGCGGCAGGTCATCGCCGGTACGCCGAGTCCGGACCAGCGGAAGCTCATCGGGCAGACAAAGCGGGAGATCGGCAAGCTGAGGTCGCTCGCCGCAAGGATTCCGAGTATGGCACCGGACAAACACGATGTGATGAAGGATTCACTGCGCGCGGACCAGCGGCGGGTGAGGGCGCTGGTCTCAGAACTGGCCCGGACACTGCAGAAACGTCGGAAACCGTCAGCCGGGACGTCCGACACACGGTAGGCAGAGTATGCCTGAAGGCAGGAACTACCGGCCCGGGACCGAAAACGCGGTTCTGGTTCCGGCGGCTACTGCGGGTTCCAGGCCAGGTGGAACGCGGGCTTGTTGGCCGCGGTCGTGTCCGCATCCACAGTATCGCCATCCGCAATCAGCCGGCCGATCATCGTGCCGGTGGCTAGGCTGTCGATGAGGAATCCTCCGGAGATGGCATCCCCGGCATTGCGCTTGACCGTTACGGTCCAACTGGTCGGGGTGGTGCCGTTGGCCGGGGTGGAATCCGGTCCGGTGTACGCGGTTATATACCAGCCGGTGAAATCGATTCCGGGGTCACCGGCGATTTCGATAGTCACCTGGTAGTCCTCCAGGGCCTCGCAGGCGAAAAACGGAAGTGTCAGGGCCAGCAGACAGAAAGCCAGTGCTTTCATCTTTCCTCCTTTGCGGTCAGCATAGCGCGTGTTTCCCGCCGGTCAAACGCGGGGACGAACCCCGGCAGGCAAAGTACAGTTCCTGTCCCGGTCACACGCGGCGTCTGCTGCCGATCTTTCTTACCGGCAACGAAAACTCACGTTCGCTATCGAAATTCTAGTTCCCGGCGAGTCCGGTATTGGTCAGGTTGCGCTGGTGCTTGGGCCACGGTCCGGTATCCAGTGAGCCGCTGCCTTCGATGGCGTAGAGAGCCAGGGAGTGGGAGCCGATGTAGATCGTGCCGTCGGATGCGATGGCGGGTCCGGCCGTGACTGTGCCGACTTCGTATTGCCTGAGTATCTCGCCGTCCCCGGTCGCGAACACGTAAAACCAGCCGTCGAACGAACCGATGTAAAGTTTGTTGTCCGAGCTGACCGCGGCAGTGGCCCGGATTTCGCCGCCGGTCTTGTAGCTCCAGGCCAGCGTGCCGTCGGACTCCAGGGCGTACACCGAGGAGTCGATGCAGCCGAAGTAGACCCGGCCGGCTGCGTCGAGCACGGGCGAACCGTAGACCGCTCCGGCCGTCCGGAAGGTCCAGGTCTCGGTGCCGTCGGAATTCAGGCAGTAGAGGGTGGAGTCGAACGAGCCGATGTGTATCCGGCCCTGGCTGCCGAGCGCGGGGGAAGAGTAGATGCGGCCCCCGGTTTCGAAATCCCAGGCGAGCGTGCCGTCGGGGTTCAGGGCGTACACCTTCGAATCGGTGGCGCCGAAGTAGATGGTGCCGTCGCTGCCCACCGCGGGCGAGGAGTAGATGGCGTTGCCGGCCTCGTACGTCCACTTGGCGGTGCCGTCCGGGTTCCGGGCGTAGAGCCGGCTGTCACCGGCGCCGAAGTAGATGGTGCCGTCGCTGCCCACCGCGGGCGAGCTGCCCATGTTCCGCCCGGTGTTCACGAACCAGCCCAGCGAGCCGTCGGGATTGAACTGGCGCAGGTAGCCGCTGGTGGATGCGGCGTAGATGTTGCCGTCCGGGCCGACGGTCGGCGGGCACTCAAATCCAAGGCCGTCGCGGGTCCGCCACCTCTCTGTGCTGTCCGGGTCGAGGGCGACGAGCACTCCGGTGTTGTCGCCGACGTAGATCGTGCCGTCCGAACCGATGGCAACGCAGGCCGCACAACCCCCATTTAGGTTCACTTTCCAGAGTATGTCGCCGGTCTCGGTGACCGTCTTCTTGCAGTTGAAGAGAACCGTCGAGCCAAGCAGAAGAACAAGGGCACAGGCGCAAAACAGGGCTTTCTTCACAGAGCCTCCTTTTGGCCAAGATACCCGACCGCGATGATTAGTCAATGCCGCCTGTCTTCTGTCTTTTCAACCGACTCAGGATTCTGGTGCAGGCGCGGGCAATGACGTAAGAGTTCGAGACATGGTTTCGTGTATCGGCCGGTCCTTTCTTCATAGTTCCGCTCCTATGGCTTGAATCCCCAGATGCACCAGAACTGACCGGAACCTGTGAATGATCCGGTGCCCGCGGCTATCGCCCTGCGGAATTGCTCACCGCGTTTCCTGGCGAGCCGACGATATTTCCGAACCATCCCCTCATTCATGCCGCCGGCCCGCATCTGCTTAATGATGTCCTTGTCGATATCGGAGCCTGGCTTGTGTTCTCTGATTCGCTCCCTGGTGTTTCGGTAGACTGTCTTCTGGGCCGGGGACCGGTACGGCGGTGCAATCCAGTGTACGCGTTCGTTGGAACGCACGTCCACGTTCTTCAGCCCGCGTTGCTCCATCCACAGCGGCACATAGCAGCCGACCTGGTAGTCGCCCTGGCCCAGTTTCTTCCTGCCGGCTATCATCCGAAATACCACTTCATAGTTGAAGAGTCTCTCTTTGATTGTCGGCTTATGGATGTTATTCCAGCCAACGCTGTCGCCACCGCCGATGGCATTGTCGAACACCGCAATGCACCCGCCCCGCTTTGTCACCCGGATGAGTTCATCAAGCGCCTTTTCCGGCTCGGCAAGGTGGCAGAATAGAACGTGGGCAACTGAGAGGTCGAACGTATTCTTCTTGAAAGGCATGTCATAGATATCGCCTTCGACGAACGTGGCTGCATCACCCAGGCCCTGTCTTGTTGCCAGCCGTTTCGCTGTTGCCATCAGGCTTTTCTCCCGGTCCAGCCCGACCAGTTCGGCACCGGGCATGCAGTTCGGGCCGTAGGTGCGCATTATGTACCCGTGCCCGCACCCGGCATCGAGCAGCTTCATCCCGGGTCTGAGCCGGAAGTGTTTGGCAAAGCTCGCGACCTGCTCCGGTGTCCAGATACCCCGGCGCTGGCGGATGAGGATTTCCTTCCGGGTTTTCGGGTCGTTGTAGTCAATCGGGTGCTGCTGCTTCATGATTCTGCCCCTGGTTCTATGGGGAGAATGTCACCCCGGCGAGGATGTTCGACACGGCTGTCTTGAACGGGGACCATTCGAAACCCAGCCCGAATCCGAACTGCGGCGTCACGCGGTATCTCCGCCTCCGGCCGCGGATGTGGTGAGCGATATTGACCTGAAGCATGGTCGGCGGTATCAACTCCTGCAGAATCAGTTCGAGTTCGTCCTGAGTGAACCGCGTGAGGATATCGGCCGGTATCCCGCTGCCGGTCTTGAGCATCAGGCTCCATCTTTCCGGGCCGGTCATCGGGAAACCGCCGACCCAGCCGACTCCAAGCTGCGGGTAGCCGAGTTCGGCGAAAAAGAGGTTGTTCGTCTTCCAGGGCCGGTACTTGCCGCCGAGGACGATGTGCAGCCATCCTCCCCAGTCATCGCCGGCTTTGAGCGGCGCGCCCCAGCCCCCGGCGAGTGTGAGGTCGCCGCCGTACTTGTCCTTGTGTCCGTATGAGATGCGGCCGGCGGCGAACAGTCCGGCGTTGACGTCGCGCATCACGGACCGGCCGCCCCACCAGACCGAAGTGTCTTTCAGTATGACCCTGCCCCGATAGACCGACGCGCCGCCGCCGCCTTCGAACCCGAAGCCGTGGCCTACTTCCGAAGTCCGCGCGAGCGGCGCGATGCAGCCGGTCAGCATCAGGAACGAAGCAATCAGTACCAGGAGCCCGCGATATTCCATTCTTCCTCCACAAGGCAAGGGAACGACCGAATCCCGATGACCAGTCCTTCTGCTGCGAAGCAGGTTCGTCTCATCTACGGCTACAGTTCTACCGGCTGCTGCGCGCCAGTCAAGAAAGGCGTTATCCCGGTAGAGCAGGAGATGCCGGTGTCCTTCCCCTGAGTCGGGCCGGGATGCCGGTGCGGACCGTCGAATTCATACTATCCGTCCGTTGGCGGGGAATCCTGCTTCCAGTTTTGGCTCTGCGGTTCCGATGGAGACGATGGGTAGAGGGACCTGAGAGACGAAATGGCGGATGATGTCCGGAGCAATTCGGAGAGTTGCAGGGAAAGCGACACCCCGAAGGATACAGGGAACACCCGGGAGGATAACGCGGGCCGCAGCCGGTTGGGTGAACCGACGGGGATTTCCCCTGATTGCAGGTCGGATGTCTTGTGGGATTCCCTCGGGGATGTCCTGCCCGACTCACCGGACAGCAGCGGCTGGAATTGCCGGGCCGGGACCTCGGACGATGATTCGGAGAGGAGCATGGAGAGGGACTCCGATGGTGACCCGTGAGAGTCGGTTTTCGGCCCCCATTTCCGCCCCTAACTCCCCAAACTACCACATACTTGGCTATTACAGCCACTTCCGGGTCGCCTATCCAGCCTCCCTGTCACCATCTTACGAATATGTAAGACTGGAACACCCAGAAATGGCCCCGAAACGGCCAGCGGACTGCGGAGGAAACGAACCGCCAAGGCTTGCCCTGAGCGAAGTCAAACGGCCGCCAAGACTGAGGGCCGGAGCGGAGAGGAGTCTTACCACGAAGACACAAAGAACACAAAGGTAGGTGGCCGGAACGGAAGGAATAAACACCAAGGCACCAAGAACACGAAGAGGAAGTAACCACAGATGGACACGGATGAACACAGATGAGAACCGGGGGTCCGAATTCGTCATTCGACATTCGCCATTCGGAATTGTGATAGCCGCCAAGTAACAGGAACCGTCACCCCGTTCTGCTCTGAGCAGGTGCCGTTAGATGGCTCACCGAAGTGGAGGGGTCTCTTAGGTCGTGTCATTGCGAGGCCGCCGAAGGCGGACGCGGCAATCTTCCTTCCTCCAATCCGCAATCACCAATCCGCAGTCGGGAATCGGGGGCGGTTTGCGGCGGGTGGTATTCCACTTGACAAGGGGCTGCGAGGAGGTATGCTCGGTTGGCTAGGCGTGGACCGTCTGGGGTGGGCAGTCAAAATGCTACCTGCGCCAGGGTGTGTAGTTCAGAATCGTAGCTGGAGGCTTGAGTAGTGAGTAAATGCATCCCGTCCACCAGAACACAATCGTCTGCTGGCTGTGTACGGCGTTCTGAGGTACGTCGCAACGCAATTCCGGCTTTCGTTCTCGCCGTGCTGGTGGGTGCGACGCTCGCGTCCGGCCAGTGGCTGGAGACGACTATCACGCTGCCAGACTCGCTGGGCGGCGCCTACGCGCTCAACCGCCTAGTGGCTGGGCCACGTCTGGCGTCTCGACCAGAGGCCCGATTCGGGCACGAAAGACCCCTTCGAGTGATCGAGTCCCACCTGCGGCCCCCAGAGTTTCAAGGAATCCCCGAAGTAGGCGAACACCACTGCGCAAAGTCAGCATGAGGAGGCTGCAATGAGAAACCTCGGTACAATGGTGGACGTTATCCTCGTTCTGTCTGTGAGTGTCCTGGCTTGCTGTAAGGAGCCTCCGGACAACACGCCATCTCTGAGATGGCGGTACCAGACGGGCAGCTTGGTCTACTCTTCTCCTGCAATCGGCACAGACGGCACGGTCTATGTCGGGTCAGAGGACAACTACCTCTACGCCCTGAATCCTGACGGCACGCTGAAATGGCGGTACCAGACCGGCGGTTCGGTGGTGTCCTCTCCTGCAATCGGCACAGACGGCACGGTCTATGTCGGGTCAGAGGACAACTACCTCTACGCCCTGAATCCTGACGGCACGCTGAAATGGCGGTACCAGACCGGCAACTTGGTGTCGTCCTCCCCGGCCATCGGCGCTGACGGCACGGTCTATGTCGGGTCGCATGATGGCTACCTCTACGCCCTGAACCTGGACGGCATGCTGAGATGGCGGTACCAGACCGGCAGTTGGGTGGTGTCCTCTCCTGCGATTGGTTCAGACGGCACGGTCTATGTCGGGTCGTATGATGACTACCTCTACGCCCTGAACCCGGACGGCACGCTGAGATGGCGGTACCAGACCGGCGGTTGGGTGGAGTCTTCCCCGGCAATCGGCACAGACGGCACGGTCTATCTCGGGTTCTGTGCCCTGAATCCGGACGGCACACTGAAATGGCGGAACCAGACAGGAGGGGGGGCGGTGTCTTCCCCGGCGGTTGGGCCAGACGGTACTATCTATTATGTCGGGGCTGTTGCGTGGTCAGACTATGGGTTCTGTGCTCTGAATTCGGACGGTGCGCTGAGATGGCGGTACAAGACCGGTGGTCACCTAGAACCAAGTGCTGGACAGTGGTCTTCTCCCGCGATTGGCACAGACCGTACGGTCTATGTCGGGTCGGATGATGGCTACCTCTACGCCCTGAACCCTGACGGCACGCTGAAATGGCGATACGAGGCAGGCGGGGTGGTGCGGTCTTCCCCCGCGATTGGCTCAAACGGCACGACCTATTTCGGGTCATATGACGGCCATCTCTATGCCATCCAGGGCGCTGGTACGCTTGCAGACGGCCCGTGGCCTAAGTTCCGACACGACAACCGGAACAGCGGCAGATTCGGCGGGCCATGAAAGGATGCCTGCAATAGTGGCTCTTCGTGGATTCGTGTGGGTGGATGGAAGTATCTGGCTGCATGTAACCT
>CBDUVZ010000103.1:0-10688 GCA_965370805.1 uncultured bacterium
TAACATCAAACTCTGTTTGACATAGTGAGTCTTTGTGGTAAGACTCCTCCCCGCTTCGCTCCTCAACCTTGGCGTTCTTGGCGGCCCTGGCGGTTGTCCTGATTCCGCCTTCTGGCTTCTCCTTGTGCCTAGCTTGACTATCTTCCGCCCTGCGCTATATTCGCCTGAGTGAGCAGAGTATCGACACAACCAAGGAGGTCGTATGAGAACTGTCCTGCGTAGTACCGCTGTCGCCGCAGTCGCGATGGTGCTTCTGGCCGGGTGCTTTGCCCCGGGACTCTACGAAACCGCCAGAACCGCCCCACCCGGCGAGTTCCAGATGGGCGGCGCCCTGACCCCGGTGAACGTGGCGTTCACTGACTCAGGAGTGGGCGTTCTTCTCATCCCGTTCCCCGAGCTATCCGCCAAGATCGGGATTGCGCCCGGATTCGACCTGGGTGCCAAATGGGCTTTCGGCCCGGGTCTCGGGCTGAACGGCAAGGTCCAGTTCCTGAAAGGGGCCATGGACGGAGCGTTCTACTGTTCCGGGAGCTTCTACGGGATGTTCTTCGGCGACGCCGGGTTCGGCATGTACAGCCTGAGTCCCAGGCTAATACTCAGCAGCGAAACACGCGGCAAGTTCCCGTTCGCAATCAACGCCGGGGTCGGCTACTCCGGCATCATCGCCGGGGCCGGAGGCGAAACCGCAAGCGGCAGTTCCCTGGCAGCAGCAGCCGGGTTCGGGCTGCCGTTCCGGTTCGGCAAGAACCGCAGCGCCAGAGTCATACCCGAACTGAGCCTGTCGGTTCCGATTTTCTCGTCCTACGAAGCCGGCGGCGAAACCGGAATCGGGATGGATGTCGACGCCCTGATGTTGTCTGCCGGCATCGGGTTCGGCGCGGTCGGAAGCGAGTAGGAACAGCGCCGGATACCGCTCATGAGTCTGGTTCTTATCGTCCTGTTCGCGCAGGCACAGTTCCCGTCTCCTGACTCCCTGGTCCGCGCCGCTGACAGCGCGCACCGGGTCGCAAGTCTGGCCGGGACGATAACGCGCAGCATTTCCTCGTTCGACGAGCCCGGGACCGAACTCTACGGCAAGTTCTACTGGCAGGACAATAACTACCGCTTCGATTTCTCCGAGCCGGAGGAACTCCACGTGGTCTTCGACGGCTCGAGAATCATCATCGACCGACCGGCCCGGCACGAAACCACAATCCGCGAAGTCGCCGGGTCGCTCGAACCCGGGTACGAGACCGCCTCACCGTGGCTGCCTTCACTGCGCAGGCTGTCCGTGGAGTACGCGTTCGAGCTTGTCGGCCACGGACCGGTGGAAGGACAACCGGTCTGGGTCCTTGAAGGAACCGCCGCTGATACGGCAAGACGCCCGGCCCGGCTGATGCTCTGGCTGGACCAGGCGTCGCTCCAGGTCCTGCGCATGGAGACCTACGGCGCGGGCGAGAACCCGACCACAATCTTCCTCGTCGACAGTTCGGCGACAATCGGCTCGGCCCTGGTGCCGGTCAGATTCAGGAACTGGCTCGGCGTCGAAGGTGACGCAATCGAAGTGGAAACCAGGCTCTCCGGCATCCGCGCCGGGGTCCCGATTCCCGACAGCCTGTTCCGGCTCGAACTGCCGGGAGAAAAGAAAGAACCGTGAGGCCGCCTGCTTGACACTATGAGCCCGAATCGTATAATCGCGCAAGCGAGCGATTACGACAATGAAGACCGGTCGGCTTTCTAACCTACGGAGGACGCAAGAATGAAGAAGCAAGCCACATTCGTCCTGGCTCTGTTCGTGCTCTTTGCGATTATCGCGGTGCCCGCCGCCCAGGCCGCTGATAGCGACAAGGGTGGCCCGTTGCCCTGCCTGTTCGGCTGCCTGTTCGGCACCCGCGCGGGATACCAGTACAACGAAGGCGTCGCAATCCGGATGCACGAGTGGTTCATGTTCATCCCGATACTGAACTTCGTCGTCTGGGCCATGGACCTCATCGACATCTTCGGCGGAACGACCTGGACCGAAATCGTCCAGAAGGAACACCTGGCCGCATCAAACTTCGACGCCTGGCACAGCTACGCTGCCATTCGTTGAGATAACCAGGGCGGCCACGGGTGATAGCAACTTTCCCGTGGCCGCTTTCTTCTCAGCCCCGGGCTCAGGGAGAGAACCAATGACCCGATACCAATATCCGGTACGGAAAGCGGCAAGCGGTCAGCAGTCCGCCATCCGGCATTCGCAATCATGAACCCGCTCATATTCCGTGAGTACGACATCCGGGGCATTGCGGACACCGACCTGACCGACGACGAAGTGTTCAAGCTCGGCCAGGCCTACGGCACCTATGCCCGCAAGCACGGAGCGCGGAAGTGCGTCATCGGACGCGACGCCCGGCTCTCCGGCCCGCGTGTCGCCAGAGCGATGACCGACGGCATTCTCGCCACCGGGCTGGACGTAATCGACATCGGCATGGTCCCCACCCCGGTCTTCTACTTCTCTTTCTTCCATCTCGATGCCAACGCCGGCATCATGGTCACCGCCAGCCACAACCCGCCCGAGTTCAACGGATTCAAGGTCGGACTGAACAAGACCACTATCTACGGTGCGGAGATTACCCGGCTGCATGAGATGATGGAAGCCGGCGACTTCGACCAGGGCAGCGGCAAGCACGAAGAGACCGACGTCGTCCCGGCCTATCTCGATCTGTGCCGCTCGAAAGTCGAGATTCCCGGCCCGCTCAAAGTAGTCTTCGACCCGGGCAACGGCACCGGCGGGGTCCTGCTCGAACGGCTCTTCGCCGGCACCCCGATTGACGCGACCTACATCAACCTCGAACCGGACGGCAACTTCCCGGCCCACCCGCCTGACCCGACCGTACCGAAGTACATGAAACAGGTCAGCGACCTGGTCCGGGAGAAACAAGCCGACTGCGGCATCGGGTTCGACGGCGACTCGGACCGCATCGGCGCGGTTGACGAGAACGGCGAAACGGTGTACGGCGACAAGCTCCTCGGCATCTACGCCAGGGAAGTCATCGACAAGAACCCCGGCGCGACAATCGTGTTCGAAGTCAAGTGCTCTCAGGGCCTGGTCGAGTACATCAAGTCCATCGGCGGGACCCCGCTGATGTGGAAGACCGGCCATTCGCTCATCAAAGCGAAGATGAAGGAAGAGGGCGCGCTCCTCGCCGGTGAGATGTCCGGCCACATGTTCTTTCGGGACGACTACTACGGGTACGACGATGCGCTGTTCGCTTCGCTCCGGCTGCTGAGAATCATCTCCGCCACCGGCCGCAGCCTATCCGAACTGGCCGGGGACATCCCGAAGTACTACGCCACCCCGGAAATCAGGGTTGACTGCCCGGACGAACTCAAGTTCCAACTGGTGCCGAAGCTGCGCGACCATTTTCGGAAAGACCACGAGGTCATCGACATCGACGGCGCGCGCGTGCTCTTCGATGACGGCTGGGGACTGGTCCGGGCGTCGAATACCCAGCCGGTGCTGGTGCTCCGGTTCGAGGCAAGAACCCCGGAACGGCTGCCGGAAATCCAGGCCGAATTCTTCGACCTGCTGAAGCAGTACCCGGAAGTGAAACTGCCCGCCGACTGACCGCAGCCCCGGCAACCCATGACCGGCAAGACCGACTCCGACGCTCGCGTGACCCGCAAAGCCCGCCGGTACGCCAAGCTGGCTATCGACCGGTTCGGGATGCTCGACGAAGGCGAGACGGTCGTTGTCGGCGTCTCGGGCGGGGCCGACAGCCTCTGCCTGCTGCACCTGCTCGCCTGGTACAATGAACGCCGCAACAAAAGATGGGACATCAGGCCGGTCCACATCGACCCGGGATTCGATACCTGGAAGCCGGGCCTGGTCGAACGCGCCTGCAGGAAACTCGGGTTCGACTGCATCGTGAAGAACACCAACGTCCCTGCAAAGCTCAGGGAGACCGGCACCGACTCCTGCTTCTTCTGCGCCCGGGAGCGGCGCAAGACCCTGTTCCGGACCGCGGCCCGGCTCGGCACGCGCAAAGTCGCGCTCGCCCACAACATGGACGACGTCAATGAAACATTCCTGATGAACCTCTTCTTCGCCTCGTCCGGGGCTGCCTTTGTCCCTTACCAGAAGCTGTTCAAAGGAGAAATCGTCATCGTCCGGCCGCTCTACTACCTGGACTCCAACCTGGTCAGAACCTACCTGAAAACGACCGGCATCCGGCCGGTCCGCAACCGCTGCCCGCACGAGAAGACCGGCACGCGCGGGCAGCTCCGACGTTTCCTCGGCAGGCTGTACAAACAGGACCACCGGGTCAGGACCAACATCTTCTGGGGCATGCACAACCTCAAGCCCGAGTACCTGCCCCGTGCCCACGACCGGCAAGCCGATAAGAACCGCGGGTAACCCGCTTCTTCTCATCCGGCGTTCCATCCCATCGGTCCGGTCGGTATCCTGACGAAACAAAGCAGACGACAACCAGAAAGCAGCAGCAGACCGGGCATCACTGCCCGGCCTGCTCTACGTCCAGCCCGTGAATCGGCAGACCCGGGGCTTGACTAGAACCGAACCGTAACCAGGTTGGGTGCGGTGAATGAACCGCTGCTTGCGAATTCGGCCGCAGCCGCGGCCAGCGTAGTGTAGTTGACCTCGATCCGCGACCCGCTCGCCCGGCCCGCCTGGTCGGCCTGAAGTCCCCTGGCCAGCTTCAGCCCGCCGAGGAAACCGGCAACGCCACCAGCCGCGCCCCCGGCTACGAACACTCTCGGCTCCTCCGGGAAAGCGACGAAGCCCAGCCCTGCGCCCAGAAGCGCACCGCCGATTGTGGTCCCGGCGACAATCAACCCGTTGCCGTTGCTGAAATGCGTCTCCCGGATGTCTTGCTCAATCCACCAGATACCGGCCACGTTGCCGGCCAGCCCGAGGGTCATCATAATCGGGACGTGACCATCCCACTCGAAATCGAACCCGACGGCAGACGCGTAGAGCGCAACCGGAACCGCAGCACCAAGCAGCCCGGCGGTACGGTGCACGTGCACCTGTCCTTCGGTGCAGTCCCAGGCTCGGGCCCGGGCAACGCCGACGACGCCTCCGACCGCCTGGCCGAGCAGGGCGGCGATAGTGAACGACTGCTGTGGAAGATCGTCATCGAAGCAGAGCGTGGCAACGCCGGCACCGAGGAGAAAGCCGTCCACGGTTCCATGGTCAGTGTAGGCTGAGACCAGGCCGGCCTGGCCGGTGCTCATATCCCGGGCCAGCTTGTAGCCCAGCACCTGGCCACCGATGCTGGTTGCCAGCATGGTTGTCATGCACGGCCGGTGTGACTCGAACTCAAAGGTCAGACTGATCAGCGAGCCGGTGAGAATCCCGCGATACCCATAGGCAACACTCAGGTGCGCCTGGGCGTGGGTCATCGGGGCGTTGCTGGTCATCATCAGCGGCCCGAAATAGCAGGCGGAACTCCCGAGCAGGTAGACGCCGGCCGTCCACCGGAAGCTGTAGTCGGCCACGAGCGCGCTCAGGGCCGTGCCGTACCAGCCAAGGGCCAGCGGTATCTGCTGAATCAGGAAACTGCCCCGGCCTTCCTGGTTCAACCTGACCGACGGCGGCGACTTCTCCAGTTGCGCAGCCACCCGCTCCCGGACCTGCCGGAGTTCGTGCTCGGTCAGACTGCGCCGCTGCCGGGTTCCATCCTCGAAATAGGTCTCGGCCACCGGCCCGGCCTCCGTCTGCCAGAGTTCGACCCGGTCGAACTCAACCAGGTCAGGGAAAATCCCGGCCTTCCGGTTGAGCGTCGGGGTCAACGCCATAATCTCCCCGCTGCCGTCAAAGCTGAGCGGCGATTCCACCGCCTGCGCCAGGCTGCACACCACCGCCACCAGAAGGCAGATAGTGACTCTCATCTCAGGTCCACTTTAGACCTCAAGACCGGGATGTCAAGCGGAAACAGCCGGCACCGCAACAGCCGGTCCGCTCCGGGTCGGCTTGACAGTCACGGCTCCCCCGATAGAATCCCGGAGTTGACTGAAAATCTGCAGGAGGACAAATGCCGGTACCCAAACAAAGGCAATCCAAGCAGCGCGGCCGCAAGCGGCGGACGCACTGGAAGCTGACCCCGCCGACAGTAACCGACTGCCCGCATTGCCACGAGCCGAAACTGCCCCACCGGGTATGCCCGCACTGTGGCTACTACGCGGGGAAAGAAGTTATCTTCGTCGCGAAGGACAAAGAGAAGTGAGAATCGCCCTCGACGCCATGGGCTCGGATAACGCCCCGCGGGCCGAGCTCGAAGGCGTTGCCCTGGCGATCGAGGCGGAGCCGTCACTCGAAGTCGCTCTCGTCGGCCGGCAGGAGATGATCGGCGGCTCCCGCAATCACTACTCCGGCCGGCTCGAGTTGATTGCGGCTCCGGACGTCGTCGGCATGCAGGAACCCCCCGCCGAAGCGCTGAAACGTAAGCGGAACTCGTCGATTGCCGTCTGCATGAAACTGCTGAAAGAAGGCAAAGTCGACGGTGTGGTCAGCGCGGGCAACACCGGCGCGGCAATGGCCTTCGCCATCACGACAATCGGCTCGATTCCCGGCATTCATCGACCGACCCTTGCGGTCCAGTTCCCGACCATCCAGGCGAACACAATGGTGCTCGATGTCGGTGCAAACATCGGAGTCAAACCGAACCAGTTGTACCAGTTCGGCATCATGGGGACCACCGCGGCCAGCTACCTGTTCCGCAAAGCCAACCCTTCGGTCGGCCTGCTCAATGTCGGCCGGGAAGACACCAAAGGCAACGACGCCTCGGTCAGTGCCTACCAGTTGTTCCGGGACAGCGAACTGAACTTCGCCGGCAACGTCGAAGGCAACGACATCCTCAACGGGACCGTTGACGTGGTCGTCTGCGACGGTTTCGTCGGCAACGCGCTGCTCAAGTATGCCGAGGGACTCGCCGAAGTCCTCAACGGGATGCTCGGTGACTACCTGGAATCGGAATCAAGGTACCGGCTCCGTCGCTGGATTTCCAAGCCGGTGCTGCACGAGTTCATCGGCCGGATGGACTACCAGGAATACGGCGGCGCACTGATGCTCGGGGTGAAAGGCCCGGTAGTGATTGCGCACGGCCGCTCCACCCCGCGGGCCATCAAGAACGCGATTCGCTCCGCGTGCCGGGCCGCGGAGGATAATCTGGCCGAACACATCGGCCGCCGGTTCAGCGAACTCAGCCAGACCGCATGAAGACCCTGGCCATCGCCCTGGCCCTCTGCCTTCTTGCCTGCAACACCCTGCCGGTCGGCTTCGACGGGCTCGACCGCATTCCGGCCGACAGCAGCCTGACCCTCTCGCCCGACACCGCGGCCAGCTACGGCAAGTACGTGCCCCTCGGCGCGGCCGATATCATGTACCTCGGACGGGATGACGATTACGAATCGCGCATCATCCTCGGCTTCCCGCTGCCGGACAGCATCCTCGACTCGATTGCTTCGCTCCAGCTCATCATCCACCCGGCGGACAGCAACGAGATGAGCTTCGTCTGCCGGCCCTGCTCGATCTCGTGGAGTTCGGACGCGGTATCATGGAAGATGGCGGATTCCTTCACCCGCTGGGCCACTCCCGGCGGCGAGTACTGGCACCTGGACCTGGCTGCCGGCACCTTCACCGGCGAGAGCCTGGTCCTCGAACTTGACCTGGCCCATATCGAGACGCTCGCGCGCGAATCCTACGGCGTGATCCTGTTCCCGACGGACACCGGGTTCGCGGCAATCCACTCCCGTCATTCCCTGACCACCAGCCCCCGAATCAGAATCAGCTACCTGGACGACAGCGAACTGATCTACGACGCGTCCCAGGATGCTCACCTGGTGGACACCGGCGACATCTACCTCCCGCCGCAGTACCTGATGGTCGGGTCCGGGGTCGCTTTCCGCAGCCATTTCCGGTTCGACATCGACTCGATTCCCCGGCAGGCGACTATCGCCAAAGCCGAACTCCGGCTGCAGCCCGAACTCCAGTACCAGCGCGACGATACCCTGCGGCTTGGAATCCACAAGCTCACCGCACCTTTCGACCGCTACGCGGCCTTTGACCTCTCCCCGGCCGCGCGGTTCTCCTTCGTACCCGCTTCGGACAGCGACTCGGTGGCAATACTCGACATCCGGAACCTGGTTCAGTTCTGGACCGCCCACCCGGACTCCAACTTCGGGCTGCTCCTCACCGCGGAACCGGAATGGTCGAACATGTTTCGGCTCCGAATTCCGTCCGCCGGCGCGAAATCGACCCGGCTCGAACTCCTCTACGTCATGCCGCCCGAGGACCGGTTCCGATGACGCGCCTGCTCAGTCTGCTGGTCCTGGCCGCGACCGTCTCCGGCCAGTCCTTCCTCAACACCAGTTGCCTGGGAGAACTGTGCCCGCCGGCCAACGCCCGCATCGCCAGCCTGGGCAGCCCGGCCGCGCTCTCATACCTGAACCCCGGAATCCTGATTCACCTGGACCGGACTTCGTTCACCGGCACAATCGAAGCCGGCGGCGTGCTCGGCACCGAATCCGGCAACACCCGTTTCATCGGCTACGTCCGGCCTTCCGGATTCCACGCTGCGGTGCCGCTGCTCCTGCAGACCAGGCTGCTCCTCGGCCTGGACCAGCGCTTCAGCCAGGACTTCGACGTCTGGTCCGAATCCCTGCCGGAAACCGAATACCGCTACCACGTACTCGGCCGCGGCGGAATCCACGCGCTCAAAGCCGGCCTGGCCAAATCCATCAACGGCGTCGGCTGTCTTGGAATCGAGTACAACTACCTGCTCGGGGCCGCACGCGAAGACTGGCGCTTCGAACTGCCCGAGCACGGCTACCTGTCCACCGACACGATTGAACTGAACTACTCCGCTCACGCCGTCCGGCTCGGAGCCTCGGCCCGGACCGGCCCGGTTACCCTGGCCGGGTTCTACGAACCGCGCCTCAGCCTCACCGCGCGCAGCATCAGACACGTCCACGGCGCGATGGAAGACTCGATTGCCACCCACGACATCAGCCTGCCGCACGTCTTCATGTTCGGCGCGAGCTACCGCCCGGTTGACCGACTGCTCCTCGCCACCGGGCTCGAATACCGCCCTTGGTCCGGCATCCTCGTCAACGACACTGCCGCGACCGGCACCCGCGACGCCCTCGCCGCATCACTCGGTGCCGAATACCCGGTCGGCCGCATCCTCACCCGGCTCGGGTACTCCTATCGCCAGTGGTACTACGGTGCCGGCTCCGGCGGGCAGATGGACGAACACCGGGTCGATCTCGGCGCGGGAATACCGATACCCGGCTTCGGATTCCTGGATGTCACCGCGGGAATCTCAAATCGCACCGCCGGCGGGCTGACCGAAACCGCCGGCCGCCTTGCCCTGAGCCTGGCCTACCGCGAAGCCTGGCTCAAACGCATCCGCCACTGGGGCGACTAGCCCAAAAAGAGGAAGCGACCCATCGGGTCGCCTCCTGAGAGTGCAGCGAGCGTCCTTATCCCTACGGTTCCCTTATCTGGTACGGAAACAGCCATCCCGCGAAATCGTAGTCCCACTCCTCGCGTTGGATGGTGCTTTTATGCAGCAGGTCGAAGATAGCGAACCTCGGGAACGGTATCACCTGCGCCGGCCACACCCCACGGAACACACCATCGCCCTGGTCCTGGAACTCGACCCGCACGTAAAACGGCCAGCGGAGCACAAACGTGTGCAGGAAAGCCCTGGCTTCGGTCGCGTTCGTGTACAGGGTCAACGTCACAACCTCGCCCGGGTCAAACCCGATAAGGTCGGTGACGTCGTAATAGGTATTCAGCGGGTCCATAATCAACAGGTCCGGGTTGCTCGTGCTCTGGACTCTTACGCTGTCGATACTCAACGTATTGGTCGAATCCGAAGCCCCGGCAACCAGGGAAACGTGGCTCAACTGCCAGCCCCGGTCGGCGGTTCCGGTCTGGTCCCCGTTCCGCCGGAACACCGCCCGCACCGTCGCGGTCTCAACCAGGTTCTTGGTCCACAACAGCCAGGTCGTATCCGGCGGCTTTGTCATCGTGTAGACGTAGCCGAAGTTCTTCCGCGACCACTCCACCCAGGCCGAATCCCCGATGACCTCGACAATCAGGTCAGGCTCGGAATGCGTCTGGGCGCTCCGCCACCAGACGAACCAGGTATCCCCATCCGTGAAACTGCCGCCCGTTCCGGTTGACTCGACCTCGGTCGAGCCGCTGAACCAGACCGAATCTCCGGCAATCAGCCCCTGAATCGCGGTCCGGTCCGCCTCTTCATCCGGGGCATTCTCCGTGCACCTGGCCATGAACAACACAACCAGGGCCATTGCTGCGACTGACGCTATCTTCTTCATCGTATCCTCCAGGTTTGACTGGTACATAACACCCCGCGTGCCACAAAACCAGCAGTCCTTACAACCCGTCTACCCAATCCCATAACCAATGCAACAACAACCAGTTACGAACACATACTCGCAAACACCTGCAACAACCATCTCCACGCCCACCGCCGGCCACCGTATCACAACAACCACACCGCGTGCAACCCCAACACGGACAACAGCCCGCCTCCGCATTCCGCATTTTGCACTTTGCTATTTGCACCTTGCACTTTGACTTCCGCCCTCTCCTCCCGTGTTCATCCGTGGTTTCTTTCTCTTGGTGTTCTTCGTGTCTTATATATCATACTGGGTTCATGAAGTATGATTGTGGGACG
>CBDUVZ010000104.1:0-10570 GCA_965370805.1 uncultured bacterium
TGGTAAGACTCCTCTCCGCTCCGGTTCTCAACCTTGGCGGTCTTGGCGGTTTTCCTTTTCCCTGTCCCCTGACCGCTCGCCGCGACGGGATTCCCCGTCAGTTGACAGTCTGGGGATTTCCGTTATCCTCGGTGCTACGACAGTTGTGACCATAAGGAGGAGTTTTGGCCAAGCATTGCGAAATATGTGGTAAGGTCGGCGTGGTCGGTTCCAGCATCAGCCACGCCCATAATGTCACCAAACGACGCTGGGAACCGAATCTGCAGCGGGTCAGGGTCAAGCAGGGAACGAGCACGAAACGGATGTGGGTCTGCACGCGCTGCCTGCGTTCGGGCAAGGTCGAGAAGGCCTGATTCCCGCGCCGCCGCGGCTCGCGTGAGCGTAGCGTTATCCGTAGTCCGGGAGGAAACTTGAAGCACCTGATTACCGGCATCACCGGCTTTGCCGGCAGCCATCTGGCGGAATACCTTCTCAAGCAGGGCGACTGCGAAGTCCACGGCACCGTGCGCTGGCGGTCCCGCACCGAGAATATCGAGGGTATCAAGGACCGGATTACCCTCCACGCCGGCGACCTCCGGGACTCGACCGCGATGCGGGAACTGGTCGCCGAACTCCGCCCTGACCGCATCTTCCACCTGGCGGCCCAGAGCTACGTCCTGATGTCCTGGGTGGCCCCGGCCGAGACCCTGTCCACCAATATCATCGGCCAGAACAACCTGCTTGAAGCGGTCCGGGCCGCGAAGCTCGACTGCCTGATCCAGATTGCCGGTTCGAGCGAGGAGTACGGGATGGTCCTGCCCGAAGAGACGCCGATCAAGGAAACCAATCCGCTGCGCCCGCTCAGCCCCTACGGTGTGAGCAAAGTCGCCCAGGACACAATGGGCTACCAGTACTTCAAGAGCTACGGCATGAGAATCATCCGCACCCGGGCGTTCAATCACACCGGCCCGCGGCGGGGCGAGGTCTTTGCGACTTCGAACTTCGCCCGGCAGATTGCCGAAATCGAAGCCGGCAAGCGGAAGCCGGTCATGTACACCGGCAACCTCGACGCGGTGCGCGATTTCACCGACGTCCGCGACACGGTCGTCGCCTACCATCTTGTCGCCGAGAAAGGCGAGCCGGGTGAAGTCTACAATATCGCGGCCGGCAAGGGCTGGAAGATCGGCGACATGCTCGACCTCCTGCTGGGCAAAGCGAAAGTCAAAGTCGAAATCAAGCAGGACCCGAAGCGGATGCGCCCGAGCGACGTCGAACTGCTGGTCGGCGACCCGACCAAACTCAAGCAGCAGACCGGCTGGGAGCCGAAGATTGCCTTTGAACAGACCATGTCCGACCTGCTCGACTACTGGCGCGGCCGGGTCTAGTCGGCCTCGCACCTGCTCCCAGTGAGTCGGGCATTCATCACCGGTATCGAAGGGTTCGTCGGCCGGCATCTTGCCCGCCGGCTGATTGCTGACGGCCACGACGTATCCGGCATCCATTTCGCCGACCCGGGCCCGGGCCTGGAAGCGGACCTGCACCGCGGCGATATCCGCGACTTCAATCGGCTCAAGGCAATCTTGACCCTGACCAGGCCGGACAAGGTGATTCATCTCGCCGCGGTCAGTTCGGTCGCCGAATCCGAAACCCACGTACTCGAGACGTATGACGTCAACGCAATCGGTACCCTGAACCTGCTCGAAGCGCTGCGGGCGACCGACAGCCGGGCGCGGGTCCTGCTGATATCCTCGGCCGACGTCTACGGCCGGACCGCGGCCCGCGAGCCGCTGACCGAGCAGACCACGCCTCAGCCAATCAACCCCTACGCGCTCAGTAAGCTCGCTGCCGAGGAAGCCGGCCGGTTCTCCCACCGGGCGTTCGGAACCGACGTCGTCATCCTCCGGCCGTTCAGCCACACCGGCCCGGGCCAGAGCAAGCACTTCGTCTTCCCGACCGTCGCCCGCCGCATCGTCGAAATCGAACGGGCCGCGGAAAAGAACCCGGACCTTGACGCGCAGGCCCGCACCATCGAGCTGGGCAATCTCGATGTCCGGCGCGACTACACCGACGTCCGCGACGTCGTCCGCGCCTACGTCCTCGCCCTCGACCGGTGTGCGGCCGGCGAAACCTACAACGTCACCTCGGGCAGCGCAAGCCTGATCCGGGACGGGGTCGAGACCCTCTGCCGGCTCGCGCGCTGCGAACTCACCTACACCAGTACCGCGGCAAAGCGCCGCCGGCGCGACCTCCCGCTCCTGACCGGCGCGACCGCGAAGTTCTTCGAGGCCACCAACTGGCAGCCCGAAATACCGTTTCAGCAGACCCTGGCCGACCTGCTCGACTGGTCCCGGACGCAGAGAAGTTGACGAAACCGGACCGCATGACCGGTCTTCTCTCTCCCGCTCAAACCCTCGACCCCTCGGACCCTCGACCCCTCTTCCAGTGAAGCTCTCAATCGTCGTCGTCACCTGGAACAGCGCCCGGGACGTCGAGGCCTGCCTCGACTCGCTCCACTCGCAGCACCGATTCGAGGTCATCGTTGTCGATAACGCATCAACCGACGGCACCCGGAACAAGCTGAAACAGTACCACGACATCGACCTCATTCTCAACTCCGTCAATACCGGCTACGCTCGCGGCAACAACCAGGGCTTCAACAAAGCGCAGGGCGAATACGTCCTGATTCTCAACCCGGACACCAAAGCTCAGCCCGGTTCGATTGACCGACTCATCGCCTGGCTCGATGCGAACCCGGACTACGCCGCGGCCGCACCCCGGCTCCAGAACTTCGACGGCTCCACCCAGCGTTCGATCAGGGACTTCCCGACCCCGGGCAGCGTGCTCTGGGAACTGACCGGCTGCTCCCGGTTGTTTCCGATGAATCGACGGATTGGACGCATCCGCATGGCCTGGTTCGACTACGACCGGCCCGGCGATGCGCCGCAGCCGATGACTTCGTGCCTGCTGGTCAGACGGAGACTACTCAGGCAGTTCCACGGCCTGGACGAAAGCTTCCCGATCTACTACAACGACGTTGACCTGTCGCTGCGTATGTCCCGGGCCGGCTGGAAAACCCGCTACCTCCCCGACGCCCGCGTATTCCACCGCCGGGGCGCGAGCACCGGGCAGGTCAAACCGAAGATGATCTGGGAAGCCCACCGGTCCCTGTTCCGGTTCCTGCGCAAGCACGACCGCTCCGGGCTCTTCTGGCTCAAGTCAGTACTGCTTCTGCCGATGCTGGAACTCACCGCGCTCGTTCGGGTAATCTGCTACCGACTCAGCCACCGGGGCTGACGGTCAGATCAGGCTCTCCAGCCGCTGTGCCAGCCAGCGCGCCTGCCAACGCCGGTTGAACCGATCCCGGCTCCCGCCGGCAAACTCCTCCGACTCCTGTCCGAGTCGCCTGATTGTGGAAGCGAGTGATTCCCGGTCGGTGCAGGCCAGCCCGGCACCGCAGTCCCGCACCAGCCCGGCCGCCTCATCGATATCCTCACCCCAGACCAGAATCGGCCGCCCCGAACCCAGGTATTCGTAGAGCTTGATCCCGACCGGCTGGTGCGGCTTGCCGACGTAAAGCAGGAGATCGGCCCCTTTCATCAGTTGACATGCCGCCCGGTGGGAAAGCGTACCGAGCACGCGCACCTGCCGGTTCCGGCTGAGCCGCTCCGCTATTGCAGTATCCAGTCGGCCGGCGAGGTACAACTTCGCGTCCGGAATATCACGGATTGCATCGACCACCGCCATCACCCGGGCGTCGTTCTGCCAGAGATTCCCGACGTGGACGATGCTGAATCCGTCGAGCCGTTCCGGCGCGAGGTCGAAGTCGGCCGGGTCGAACCCGTTGTCGAGCACCGCGACATCACCCCCCACCGCTTTCGCCGTTCCGTCGTTCACTGCCAGCGCGACGTCGGCATGGCGCACAACGTACCGGCGCAGCCAGCGAAGCGCCGGACGCTTGAACGCGGGCGGCGGAACGAAGCCGGTCGGCCAGGGGTCGCGGAAATCAACCACCAGCGGCACCCGGGCATGGGCTTTCAATCGCACCCCGAGCAGCAGGGCGGTGAACGGCGGCCCGGTGGCGAAGATCGCCGCCGGTTTCTCCCGGTCGATGATGTGCCGGCCGGCCATCGACCCGAACGGAAACCAGCCGACTTTGGAATCAGGGAAGAGCAGGTGATTGAGAAGCCGCGGGCCGCGGCCCATGCCCCGGCCGAGCACCGGGCGGAGCCGGGACCTGACCGGCCGCAGCCGGTTCAGAACCCGGGCCGGGTCGATGCTCTCGGTCCGATAGACGCGGGACTGCTTCAGGTCGTCAAGCAGCTTCGGATCGTAGTAGTAGTAGGCGGCCGGCTTCACGGTCAGGACCAACGGACGCCAGCCGAACTCGGGCAGGTACTTGCAGAGCTTGGTAACGCGCATCACCCCACTCAGGCCGAGCGGCGGGGTGTAATAGGCAACCACCAGGACGCGACGCATCTTCCTCAGAAGCTAGCCGACCGTTCCGCCCGTGTCAATGGAATGAACCTCCGAAAACCGACACGGAAGGGAAAACCACCGATAAACACAGACAAACGCAGGCAGAGAGGAAACGCCGAAATGCAGTAGTAATCTGTGTCCATCTGTGGTTCTATTCCGGTTCCTGGAACCCCGCGGCATATTCACTTTTGCCGCGCCGCGGTGTCGGCCGCAAGATGTCGGGAGATATGCCGGGCCACTTCACCCGCGGCCATCAGCACCGGTTCGATGCCGCCCAGGAAACGAACCAGCCCGGGGATATCGAGGGCCAGCAGGTGGTCCTCAACCTGAAGCTCAGGCGGCAGCGACCGGAAGAACGCGCCCGACCCCAGGCTGTCTTCAAGCCGACTGAGATGCTGGCGGGCCACCTGGCGGAACGCCGGCATCTCCGGGACCGGGAACGCCGTCGGCCGGTCGCCGACAAGCCCGACCGGCACGCTAAGCAGCTTGCCGTCAAGGTCCGACACGTCGGCACCCTCGACGGCAAACGCTTCGGTCAGCATGAAACCGAGGGTGCTGCCGAGCAGGTGAACGAAGTAGACCCGGCTCCCCTCCTGGTAGCAGGGAAACTGGTCCGGCTTCAGTTCCGGGAAGAGCCGGCTCTTCAGCTTCCGCGCGAGCGGGTAACCGTAGCCGCCGGTACCCGTGCCCTCGAAGACTTTGGTCGTGGCGCCGACGCCTTCCAGCGGCCGCACCAGTATCCGCATCTCCTTCTCCCGGAACTCAATCGTCTCCCACGCGCGCCCGCCGAGCATGAAATGCCGGAACCGGAAGAAAACCGTGCCGAGATGACGGTTGGTGGCCGCTTCGTAGACTTCATACTTGCCGAAGCTTTTCTCCTGGATATTCGAGTGAATCTTCCCGTACTCCACCTGCTTCTCGGTTTTCGGGCTCAGGAAGAAAACATTCGAGCGCCGGACCACCACCTCCCCCTGTTCCGCGAGATGGCGGAAGACCTGCTCCACCGACCCGGAACTGCCGAAGACCGGGGTCATGACCCGGCGCACCGACTCGGCGGTCGTGCCGATCCGCCGGCGCTGGAACATGTAGGAGAATATCTGCTGGGGAATCACTGCCGGCGCGGACGTGTACTTCTTCCCATACAGCCGTCCCTCCCGCGCGCACTCGAACAGGGTCTCGAACATGAAGCGCTCCCACTCGTTCTGGTACAACCCCAGCGCGAAAAGCCAGGAAGCCCGCCGCCGGTTGCCACGCCCGATGCGCTGCAGCAGGGAAGAGACGTTGAACGGCGGACGCACCAGCACCACGGCGTCGACGTCGCCGATGTCGATGCCCAGTTCCAGCGTGGAAGTGCAGCAGAGCAGGCCGACCCGCTCCCGGTTCATCGTCTCCTCGACCTGTTCCCTCACCTTCCGGTTCAGGCTCGCGTGATGCACCCACACCCGGCCCCGGAACGGCGGCAGTTCCAGCATCTTCGCCGACGACTCCACCGACGAACGGGCATTGAAGAAACAGAGCACCTTGCGGCTCTTGCGCTCGCGCAGTCGCTCGACCACCTTCTCCGGCCAGTCATCGTCCATTCCCAGCAGTTCGTGTTCAATCCGCCGGCGGGACTCGACGTTCACTACCACCGGGTCCGGGAAGTAACGCTTGCCGATGTCGGTGTCGTCGATTGTAGCGGAAAGCGCGCAGTACTGGACCCCCGAATTCACGAGCCGCAGCCGTTCGAGCAGGACCCGGAGCTGGTCGCCGCGGGGCGTGTTGTCGAGCAGGTGCAACTCGTCCAGGATTACCGCCGCCAGTTCCCGGAATATCCGCGTATGCCGGCAGAGCAGTGAATCGAAAGACTCCGGCGTCGTAATCAGCATGAAAGGGAGTCGGGATTCGTCAATCGCCGGGTGGTCGCCGGTCTTGCGCGCCAGCTTGAGTCCGAGGTATTCCATCGGCTCGGACAGACGCCGGAAGAGGTCGTTGACCAGCGCCCGGGTCGGCGAAACGTAGAGCACCGAGAACCGGGCCCGGCGTTCCGGCATTAGTCGCTCGACGACCGGCGCGGCCACCGCTTCGGTCTTGCCCGAAGCCGCCGGCGAGATTACCACCAGGTTTCGACCGGCTAGGATATGGGGCATGGCCCGGGTCTGGACTTCGGTGAGCCGGCCGAAACGGCCGAAGAACGGAAACCAGGTGCGCGCGAGCGCGGAACGGAGTTCCCGGGTTGCGCTGTCGGGACCCTGGGTCACTCGGCTGTCACCGGGAAGCCGCTGCGAACCGCGAAGCGAACCGGGCCACATCCAACCCCTCGATGCAGTACTTGATGAAGGACCGAACGCCTTCCTCGCCCCGCCGCGCAGCATCGCCGAACAGCTTCTTCTGCTGCAGTTCCGTGACGTCGAACCCGGGATAGGCCCGCTTGTAAAGCATCACAATCGTCGCGAACGCATCGACCAGCGCCCGGTCGTCCAGCGGCTGGAGTTCGATCTTGCGATGAACCCGGTTGGCCAGCTTGATGTAGGCGTAGTCGTACGGACTGGGCGTGGTCGCGAAAGCGAGGAATATCGCCGGGTCCCGGTAGATGTACGGCACCGGCCGGACCCGGTTGTGGATCATCCGCGAGTTCATCCGCTTCAGGTCCGGGTCGTTCTGCGCCGTCCGGACCAGCCCTTCCATGAAATTGGTGCTCTTGGTCAGGTAGATGATATCCCACAGATGCGTCACCGTCTCGGCTTCGTCAATCAGCAGCACCAGTCCGCCCAGCCCCAGTTCCCGGGCGATGTGACTGATACCGGACAGGATATTGCAGTAGAAATCGGCCGCGGTGGAGAAATCGTAGAGCGCCGGAATCCGCTGCCCGCCTTTCACCCGGTGCGGGCTGCGGCCATCGGTCGCGTAGTCCTTGGTGCTCTCCCCTTCGATCCACTGCCAGAAAACCTCGCTCTCAATGTGCGCCGCGTCGAGCCGCCGGAGTTTGGCAAGCACCGGGCCGAGAAAAACGTGGTCACTCATGTCCAGTTCGGTCGCCCGGCGCAGCAGGTCGCGGAACCCGAATTCCGTTCCGTCCTGGATGAACCGCAGGTTGTGGACAATCTCCCGGTAGACCCGCTTCGGCCGGTGGGGGCTCACTTCCTGGGGGTCGAACTGACAGATGCTCACCAGCATCCCCGTCTGCAGCGCCCGGTGGTGGATATACTCAAGCAGATGGGTCTTGCCCGTACCGTACTCGCCTTCGACCAGGTAGACGTCACCCTTGCCGTCCTTGAGCCGCGCCAGGGCGGACTGCACCAGCCCCACTTCCCGGTCCCGGCCGAAAGTGAACGACTCGACGTCCTGGTGCGGCACGACCCCCAATCGGAACGCCTCGGCCATCCGGCAGGCCTGGACCTGGTCCAGGGTGCGGATCTTCGCCTCACCTTTGCCGAGCAGTTGCTCATCGACCCTGGCAATCATCCGCACGCGGCGCGTGGGCAACCAGAGCCGAAGCCCGCTCTGGAACCGGACCAGCATTTCGGTGCCCCGCCAGCGGGCGTCAAGCACTTCCCCCTCGCCGAAGACCGGATGGGAAACAATGCGCTTGGCGGATTGACGCCCTGGGGGCGGATGCCGGAGATTTTGATTCCTCATTCCTGATTCAGTGACTCATCTGATGATGGATGTCCATTGGAAAGGGGACTCCCGCTTCTGTTGCTCGGCTGGCTCAGAGCCATCCCTAGAACTCTTCACTCTCAACCTGGTCGCGGTCGGTCTGTTCCAGCCGCCGGGTTGTCACCCGCAGGAGCTTCTCGGCGTCCTCCCTGGCGAAACCGGCACCCGGGTCGGACCGCAAGCCGTGAAACGCCTCGATAGCTCCGACGACGAACAGCCGGCGGTAACTGATATCGAACGCGAAAGCCGAAACCGCCAGTTCGGCCAGGAACCGGATTGCCTGTTCCTTCGCTTCGGACGGCAGCTTCATCTCATACGCGGTCTCGAACAGCTCGGCCAGCCTCGCCCCCAACTGACCGAGGAACTCAACCGGCTCAATGCCCAGTTCCTCCAGGTTGACCCTCACGCCGACCGGGTTCTTCCCCGAGAACTCGCTGCGCAGCCGCTGCTTCAGAGCCTCGTAGACCCCGCCCGAACCCTCAAGCAGGAGATTCTCATCCGGAATCGCGTAGAAGAACATCGCTCCGGGCAATCGCGAATTACCGCACTCGTCCACAATCTGACGCAGGTTGTCGAGCGCCCGGCGCTTGTCCCGCGAGGACGATATCGACATCCCGCGCTCGGCCTCGTCGAGCAGGAATATCAGCCCGCTGTACCCGATAGCATGAACCCACTGAATCAGGGAACGGAGCATTCGGAAAGCCGTCGCCTTGTCGATCCGCTCCGATATCCGGTGCAGGGACCTGACCTCCTTTGTCACTTCCTCGCCCTTGAGCCACTGCATCACTTCACTGAAGCCTTCTTCGTCCTCAGCCAGCAGCGCGGAAAACGCCCCTTTGACCGCATTGCTGAAACTGGTGCTCTCGGTCGCCGGCAACCCGTCGATGTAGCTGCGCAGTCCCTCGGTCCGGTCCGCTTCCTTCCGCCGGCCGGCAAACCACTTCCGGACGACCGACTCGATCCCCGTATCCTGGAACGACACCGGTCTGCTCATGTCGTGCGGCGCGCACAAGCCGGTCACAATGCTCTTGTACACCAGTTCCAGCTTGTCGAACGGACACTCGGTCGGGCTCAGACTGACATAAGCGACGCAGTAGTTCTTCCGGTAAGCCAGGTTGCGCACCGAGTAGAGGAAATGGGTCTTGCCCCCGCCGTAGTTGCCGGTGATGACCTTGAAACTCGACAGGTTGAACTTCAGAATCCCCTCCAGGTACTCTTCTTCGATAACCTTCAGGTATCGGTCGAGCCCGATTGTGAACGCTTCGATGCCGAACTCGGGTGGCGTGCCGGTGGCTCCCAGCTTGCTGACTATCGCCCGGGCGAGTGCTTTGTCCATTGACTAATCCTTCCTGAAAAAAGAAACGTAGGAATAGTGAGTGCCATCGCCATCCTCATTGTCCGGCACCCAGAGTGCCCTGGTCTTCCGGGTTGTCGCGTCGAAGTTCGCCACGTGCAACCGCAGCCGGTCCTTCGCCTCGGTCGCCTCCCTGGATGCCTTCAGCCGGTACAGGTCATAACTGAACCGGACCCGCGGGTACTCAACGAACTTGTCTCGCGCGGGGTTCGCGCGGAAACTCGCGGGCTGCATCAACAGCACCATCTCGCCAAGAACGTCGACGAGCGGAATCCGGGTCCCGGGCTCGAGACCCTTCCAGGAACGTAGCCGCTCGTAGGCCTCATGCAGCCGGCTCCGCAGCAACTCCGGCTCGGTAGCCCGCTTCCTGATATCCTCGGTCCATCTGACCAGCGTCGCCACCAGTTCTCCCGGCGCCAGCCCGACACCGGTCTTGAGTCGCTCAACCTCCGGACCCCAGAAGAGAGCCGCGCTGCCGCTCTCGAAGTCGATTCGCAGGCTGAACATCCCGACGCGCAGCACCGGCAGTTGCCCCTTCACTCCGAGTCCGGTCTCCTTGAGCGTGCTCGCCAACTCGGAACCGAAACGGAACCGGAAATCGTCCTTTGCCTGGCGCACCAGGCCGGACTCCCGCTCGTGCCAGTCAGCAAGCTCCTTGCGCAATTCGGAATCCGGGAACTCCTCAATCCGGGATTTGATTCTCGCAAGCTCCTTGCCCCGCGCAAACGCGCGATTCACCGGGTCGGACAGGAGCGCCTGATAGGCTGCAAGGTGCCTGGCCATCTTCCGGCCGGCCGCAGTCACGCCCTTGAGTCGGTCGAGGATACCCTGCATAATCAGTAAGTATAGTCCACCTCCCAATTGTGTCAATTGACCATGGCCCGCGCCCGTCAAGCTACATCTTTCCTCAGCATTTCGGCCCGATCCCGAAGGCCTGCCCTACCCGATTGGACTTCGGCATTCGGTTTGCCTGAACCCGCTGTGTTCTTCGAGCCTTACCGCCGGCCAAACTCAGCCGAGAACCTAACTGCGACGTAGGAGCAGATGCCATCCGATGGCTCAACCGGTCATCCTGCCCGTTCAAGTGAACGTCTCCATCAGCACATGATACAATATTGTCTC
>CBDUVZ010000105.1:0-10539 GCA_965370805.1 uncultured bacterium
GTATCTTGTACTGATGGAGACCTGTTCATTAACGGGCAGGATGAGGAGATGAACCACGGATGGACACGGTAGGAGAAGTCAGAATACAGAAGTCAGAGCGCAGAATGCAGAAGTGACCGAGGAGGAACGTAGACGTCAAGGCACCAAGACAGGGATGACCAAGGCTCAGGTCCCAATGACCAAAGCGGAAGCCGCCGGGAAGGAAATGACCAATGACCAAGTCGCAATGGCCGAAGCGGATGAGACAACCGCCAGGAGTGGCGGGATGGGCGATTGGTGTCAATTCCGTTTGACTGGGCGTTTGGTTCCTGTAGAATCTGGTCAGTAGACGGAAGGAGGGATTCTTGCCTGCTGCCAATCGGTTTCGTTTGTTCAGGAAAGCCCGCCGAAGGTCGGCGAGCGTTTCGCACAAGTCCGAATTCAGGAAGCGCGGTCACAACAGGAAGACCGGTAATTCCAAGTCTGTTATCCGGCTTGCGCCGGACGGCCCGGCATCGGGCGTGACCTGCTGCGTGGTTGCGTACATGCGGCCGTTCGTTGTCTGGGACCAGGGACGAGATAACGGTCTGACCGCTTCCTGATTCGCAGCCGCTGAGGGTGGGAAGGAAGGAGTAGCCGTGAAACGGAGCGTAGTACTCACGGTGCGTTACGAGGCATCAGAACGCGAGTCCGCCGCATACGGTGCGGGTATGAAGTCCAGGCTGGACAGTCTGAGCCTGCGGTCCGCAGAGCGGAGCAGGGCGCTCGGACTTGCCGCCAGGTTGTATTGTTTCCACTGCAGGCCGTACGGGTCGGAGTTCGTTGAGGTGATGGCTTCGGCTGCCGCCGAGGTGGTGCGTGATGGCCTGAGGCTGGAAGTGGCCTTGATTGTGGCGGAGCTGAGTTGTCTGGAGGCGGGCAGGGATATCGGGCCGGCCGGAATCCTGCGTTTCGCGGAACTCGTTGACGACGAACTGAAGAGGCCGGTTGAGAGTCCGGCTTGACATGCAGGGCCGGTGAGTCTAGGCTGAGTCATGAGCAGACACGCGGGCCTGATACCGATTCTGATTCTGGTGCTGGTGGTTCCGGTCCGGGCCGGGGATTCGCTGGTGATGCCGCCGGTGACCGGCCTCGGGTTGTATGATGCGAACAAGGCGCTGTGCCGGATGGGACTTGAGGTGAGGTTCGAGCAGGTGGCGGTGGATACCGCCGAGGTGCCTGAGTTCCATATCGCAGGTCAGGTGCCGGATTCCGGGGCAGCGGTCGAGGAGGGCGCGGAAGCGTTGCTCAGGTTCAACTGCCCTGTGATGCTGCGGTACTGGGATGACTGGGTGGTTCCGCTGCTGGGGGATTTCAGGAACACGGTCGGGCTGTACCGGGCGACCAGGCCGCCGGAGCCGATTCGGACGCCGGGAGCCGGATACCCGGACGAACTGCTGGCGTGTGCTTTCAGCGGTGGAGCAACTGTGGAGGCGCTGATCGATTTCGACGGGTCGGTGCTCGCCGCACGGGTTGTGGAGTCCTCCGGGTACGAGGAGGCCGATTCGGCCGCGTGCCAGGCGGCGCTCCGCGCTTTGTTCTCACCGGCCGAGCATTACGAGAAGCCGGCGCGGGTCTGGTTCCCGATACCCTACGTCTGGAAGTTCGATGACGTCACCGGGCTGCCCGAGTTCTCGGGGGAAGTCAATGCCCCGGGCTCAGGACCGTAGCGCCGGCAGGGCGCGACGTCAGAACGGGATATCGTCCAACTGGTCCGCAGCGGGTCCTGATTCCTTGCTCGGTTCCGGCTGCTGGTCCGGCATCGGTTCCCGGGACTCGAACTTGTCCAGTACCTGGACCCGGCGGGCGTTGATTTCGACCATGTATTTCTTATCGCCGGACTGGGTTTCCCACGAGCGACTGCGCAGCTCGCCTTCAATCAGGACTGCCGAGCCTTTCTTCGCAGTCTCGCCGATGCGCTCGGCCTGCTGGCCCCAGACGTTGGCGTTGAAGTAGTAGGTTTCTTCTTTCCATTCGTCGGTCGCGCGGTCACGGTAGCGGCGGTTCGTAGCGATTCGCAAACCGAGGACCGCAGTACCCTTAGGTGTATAGCGCAAGTCCGGGTCCATCGTGACTCGACCCATCAGTGCTACATAGTTAAGGTAGCCCAGGCGGATTTCAGCCATTTTCCCCCTCCGTTGGTTTCTCTTCCGCGGATTCCGGTTCGCCGGCGGCAGCGGTTTCCGCGTCGGGTTTCTGAGCTTCGGGTGGTTCAGCGGGAGCCGGGGCTTCGGTGGCGGGTGCTGTTTCGGGCGCAGTTGGTGCTTCTTCGGTTCCGGTTGGTTCCGGCGTGGGTTCCGGCACCGGTGCGGGCTCGGGTTCCGGCTTCGGCGGGGGCTTGTGGACGAAGGCGATGCGCATCAGGTCTTCGTGGTGGCGGAGTTCGACGCGGACGTTCTCAGGGAGGGTTTCCGGGCCGTCGAATTCGATGAAGACGTAGAATCCCTCGGTGTGCTTCTTCACCGGGTAGGCAAGCGTGCGGCGCTCGACTTTCGCTTCGAGCAACTCGACGGCCCCGTGCTTTTCGAGGAGTGCTTTCGTTTCGCCGACGAACTTCTCGACGTCCTTGTCGCTCAGGTTCGGACTGAGCAGGAATGCGGCTTCGTAGTGGGTCAAACTGCCTCCTGTGTTCTAGGTTTTGAATCTTACCAGCAGGACGTCGCCGTCCTGAACCGGATAGGTTTTGCCTTCGGTCTTGGTCTTGCCCTGGTCCCGGGCCTGCTGGAATCCGCCGGCCGCGGCCAGGTCGTCGTATGCGAGTACTTCGGTCCTGATGAATCCTTTCGCGATGTCGGAGTGAATCATTCCGGCGGCTTCGAGTGCGGTGATTCCGCGCGGCGCTGCCCAGGCCCGGGATTCGTCGCCTTTGATTGTGTAGAACCGGATCAGGTCCAGTTGCCCGAAGCACCGGTTCACCACGCCGTCCGGGCCTTCGGGAGCCAGGCCCAGGCTCGAACGGAGTTCGGTCTTCTCGTCTTCGGTGAATGCACTCATGCCCTGCTCAAGGGCTGCGGAGAAGAGCAGGTTGGTGTGCGACGCGAGCTTCGGGAACCGGGCCTTGTCCGCGGATTCGGTGTCGGAGCAGTTCACCGCGTAGACGATGGGCCTGGTGATGAACAGCCCCAGTTCTCCGACCGCACGCAGTTCTTCCTCGGCGATTTCCGGCAGCACCAGTCCCTGCTGCAACGCCGATTCCAGTTTCTCAAGCGCCCGGAGCAGGAGTTTGTTTTCCGGGGTTCCGGGTTCCTTGCGGAGCCTTTCGAGCCGTTTCTCGACCACCGCAAGGTCCGCGATTGCCAGTTCGGCTTCGACAATCCCGGCGTCCCGGTCCGGGTCGATAGTATCGAACACGTGGGGCGCGTCGCCGGATGAGAAATTGCGCACCAGGTGCAGGATGAGGTCGGTTTCGCGGATGTGGGCGAGGAACTTGTTGCCCAGGCCTTCACCTTTGCTCGCTCCCTGTACCAGCCCGGCGATGTCGACGAAGCGGACGTGCGCCGGGGTGAGCTTTTCGGGTTTGAGGAGCCGGCCGATGCCGTCCAGCCGTTCGTCCGGAACCAGCACCACCCCGACGTTCTTGTCGATCGTGGTGAACGGGTAGCAGTCCACGCGGGCCGATGCCCTGGTCAGCAGGTTGAAGAGCGAGGACTTGCCGGCGTTCGGCAGACCGACGATGCCGACTTTCATGTCGTTGCGGCCGGATTGAACCGGTTCATGGCAGCGTCAAGTCCGTCGGTGAGCATCGTCAAGCAGGTCTCTGCGGCCCGGGCCAGCAGTTCGGGCAGGCTTTCCTGCTGCGCTGCGGCAAACGGCTCGAGTACGTAGTCGGCGCTGTCCGTTCCGGCGGGCGCCGGGTCGATGCCGATGCGCAGTCTGGTAAACTCCTCGGTCCGGAGGTGGTAGATTATCGAGCCGAGGCCCTTGTGCCCGCCGTCCGATCCGCTCGACCGCAGGCGAAGACGGCCGAACGGCAGGGCCAGGTCGTCGCATACCACCAGGAAGTCGTCCGGCTTTGTAGCCAGGTGTTCCCTGACCGGGACGCCGGATTCGTTCATGTAGAGCAGGGGTTTGACCAGGACCAGCGGTTTCCCGGCGTGCCTGGCCCGGGCGACGAGTCGTCCCGGGAGGTGCTTGAACTTCGTCTTGTGTCGGCGGGCCAGCTCGTCCACGACCATGAACCCGACGTTGTGCCTGGTGTCGGCGTAGCGGTCGGTGGGGTTGCCCAGGCCGAAGACAGTCATCAGGTTATTTCTTCTCTTCAGCTTTTTCCTTTTCCTCTGCCGGTTTCTTTTCCGTGATGACTTCAGGTTCCTTGGTTTCTTCCGCAGCTTCCGCAGGTGCCGCTTCAGCTTCGGCCGCTGCCGCTGCCGCTTCGGCCCTTTCAGCCTGGGCTGCGGCCAGCTTGCGCGGTACCAGGACTGTCACGACCGGCGAGTCAGGCGGCAGGGTGAACTCGATGTCATCAGCTTTGAGGTCGGAAACGTGGACGCTCTGGCCGAGCCCGAGATCGGTTATGTCGATGTCGAAGTGCTCGGGGATTTTGTCGATCGTGGCGCGTACCGGTACTTCGCGCAGGATATGGTCGAGCATGCCGCTTTCTTTGACACCGACTGCGGTGCCGTGGAGGATGACAGGCACATGGATGGTCACTTTTTCTTTGGGATGGACCTTCAGGAAGTCGACGTGGAGCAGGGAGCTGTCAATCGGGTTGCGCTGCAGTGTCTTGATGATGCACTTGGTGGACTTGCCGCCGATCTCGAGGTCGACAATCGGACTGTGACCGCGGATTTCGTCGAGCATGTGGCCGAACCGTTTGGCATCGAGGGTGAGCATCACCGACGGGTCGCCGTGGCCGTATACCACTGCCGGAACCGCACCGGCCCGCCGGAGTCTGCGGATGTCGGCTTTGCCCGTTTCCGTCCGGGCTTGCGCTTTGATCAGGTATGCCATTGTTTCCTTTCTGGTCTAGACGAACAGCGAGCTGACCGACTCGCCCCGGTGGATGCGCAGGATTGCTTCAGCCAGAAGGGGCGAGACGGACAGCACCTTGATTTTCTTGTGTTTCCTGTCCGGTGGCAGGTCAATTGTGTCGGTGATTACCACTTCGCTGAGTTCGGAGTCGGCGATACGTCCGACCGCAGGCCCGGAAAGCACACCGTGGGTTGCCAGTGCGGTGATGTTCCTGGCGTCCCGGTCGGCAAGGGCCCGGGCAGCACCGACAAGGGTTCCGCCGGTGTCGATCATGTCGTCGAATATCAGGACGTCGCGGCCGGCCACTTCACCGACGACGTTCATCACGTCGGCCTGGTTGGGTTGGGGCCGGCGTTTGTCGATGATTGCTATCGGTACGCCGGTTCCAAGGCGTCGGGCAAAGCCGCGCGCCCGGTTGGCTCGACCGGTGTCCGGGGCAACCACAACCAGGTTGTGGATTTTTTCCTGGGGAATTTCCTCGATGAAGACCGGGGTGGAGTACAGGTGGTCAACCGGGATGTCGAAGAACGCCTGGATCTGGTCGGCGTGGAGTTCCAGAGTCAGGATGCGGTCGGTTCCCGAGCGCACGAGCAGGTTGGCGATGAGCTTGGCCGACAGGGGAACGCGTGGTTCGTCCTTCCGGTCCTGGCGGGCATAGCCGTAGTAGGGCAGGACCGCAGTCACGCGTTCGGCTGACGCCCGCCGGAGGGCGTCAATCATCAGCAGCAGTTCAAGAAGGTTCTCCGCGGGCGGCTGGGTTGACTGGACCACGAATACGTCGGCCCCGCGGACGTTCTCGTCGATATTGATGCGGATTTCGCCGTCCGCGAAGTTGCGGACCTTGGCGGCCCCGAGGTCCATGTCGAGATGACGGCAGATTTTCTCGGCCAGGGGCCGGTTGGCCCTTCCGCTGAACACTTTCAACTGTGGCTCCATTTCACCTCGCTTTCGATTCAAGCTGTCTGCTGGGGCGGAAGGACTCGAACCTTCACCTCAGGATCCAAAATCCTGGGTCCTGCCGTTAGACGACGCCCCAAGACGAATTCATAATGCCTGGATGGAATGGGTCCGGACACAGGGGAAACCGTGGCGAGCCATCTCGGCCATCGGGTCCTGCGAGCCTTCGTCATCCATCAGGCCGTAGACCGTACTGCCGGAACCGGAGAGCGCAGCCGCAAAGGCTCCGTGTTCCAGCAACAGTTCCCTGGCACGCGCCAGGTCCGGATGGTGTCGGAAGACCACCGGTTCAAAGCTGTTGCAGACACGGTCGGCTACACCCGTCAGTTCTCCTTGCCTCAACTTGAAGCCGAGTATCTTAGGAGAAAGCCCCGGGGATGTCAATGACGGGCTGCTCGCGCGGAACCGGTCGAGTTCCGCGTAGGCCCACCGGGTGGAGACCGGATACCCGGGCAGGTAGAGCAGGATGTGGAGCACCGGCAGGCGGATGGGCCTGAGTTTTTCGCCGCGGCCGCGGGCCACGCAGGGACACTGGAGCAAGAAGGCCGGAACGTCACTGCCCAGGGTGAGGGCGATGCGATGGAGGCGGCGAGTGGAGAGCGGCTGGCCGTACATCCGGTTCAGGCCGAGCAGCACGGTGGCGGCATTGGACGAGCCACCACCCAGACCGGCGCCGACCGGGACCAGTTTCCTGATGCGGATTCGGCACCCGGTTTTGATTCCGGCCGCTTCGGTGAATTGCGCCGCGGCCTGGAACGCAAGGTTTTCCGGGCCGTCCGGTACGTGTTCGGAGTCGGTTGTGACTCCGATTCCGGTCCGGGCGCAATGAATCGTGACCCGGTCGCTGAGTTCGAGCGGGACGATAATAGTGACGATTTCGTGGAAACCGTCCGGCCGTCTGCCGCCGACCTCAAGCCCGAGGTTGATTTTGGCCGGGGAACGGAGGGTGAGCTGAGTCAAGTCGTGCTATTCCTGCAGGTACATCGAAGCGGGGTCCAGCTTCCAGTCGGGACCGAAGAAACCCGCGGCCCTGACTCCGGCCCAGGCCTGGTGTTTGACCGTCCGGTCGAAGACCATGAAGTCCGGTACACCCGCGCCGGAATGGGTGAATCCCCAGAACAGCGATAGCCGTGTGTGTTTGGCATCGGTGCCCATGCGCACCAGTACCAGGTTCTCGGGGTTGTGGGGACTGGGATACGTGAACAGGGCGGCGAGACTGTCACCCAGGTCCCGGGAGCCGAGGAACATCCGGCCCTTTCTGACTTGAATCGGCAGTCTGCCGGCGATTTCCCGGGTGCAGGAGTTCTGGTCCGGGCCGCCGTAGAGGATGAGGTTGTACCGGCCAGCTATCGCCGGCGTGACTTCGGAATCAGGCAGGACCTCGGCCAGCCCGTTGCCGCGCAGCCACCAGCGCATCGCTTCCTGGGTTGCGGCGTGGCGCAGGAAGCGGGTGAGGCCGGTGTCCGCGGTGCCGTAGGCAATGACGAACGGGCTGAACATTACCTGTTTGGCCGGGCCGTAGAGCTTCGCTTTCTTGTGCAGTGCCGGTAGTTTCGGCTTCCCGGTTTTCCAAGTCCCGCGGGAGTCGTGGACCGTTACCCGGGCTGGCGGGATGATCGGTTTTCCTACCTTCCGGCCGTCGATTTCAAGCAGCACCCGACCGGCGAAGAAGAGCCGTTCGTCCAGGTCAATGCTGAACCGGCTGATGTTGCGGGTCTTGATGCGGATTACCGAGTCCTCGGCCCAGGCTTCGACTTCGGCCATCCGGCCGACAGTGCGGACCTGGTCGATAGTCAACCAGTATGACCGGTTCGACTGGCCCAGGTCCGCGGTTCTGAACCGGATGTGACGCGGGCCCGGGTCGCGGCGGTGGGACTTGAAGAACGCCATCATGTCGGTGTCGTCGGCCACGGATATGCCGTCGTCGTAAGTCCACCAGTGCTTCCGGTCCGGGACTTCCTTGTAGACGTACTCGTAGTCCAGTTCATCGAGCCAGGCGGCGAAGTTGCGGCCGTGAATCGTCGGCACGTTGTCATCGTCCCCGCCGTGGAGGATGAAGTACGGCAGGTTGAGGGCATTCGGCAGGAAAGCCGGCGTATTGTCCGGCGCAAGCACCATGTCGCGGATTGCCTGCTGGGCCGGCTCGGCGAACGTCTTGGTACGCTGCAGGAACCAGGGTACGTACAACTGGAAGCTGGGCCAGCCGGCGCCGACGCCCGCGGCCGCGAACCGGTCGGCGTGAGCCAGGCCGACGTGCCAGGTGCCGTGCCCACCCATCGAATGGCCGGTCAGCACGACCCGGTCCGGGTCGATTGGCAGTTCGGCGAGCACGGTGTCCAGCACTTCGATTGCGTCCAGCCGTCCCCAGTCCTGCCAGTCGAACCCGAACGGCCGTCGGTTGGTCGGGCAGACGACGAATGCCCAGTCCTTCGGCTTGTAGCAGTTCACCAGTCCCGATGCCTCGACGCTCGCACCGTGCAGCGACAGAATCAGGCCGTAGCGTTTCTCCGGGTCGTACTCCGTCGGGTACAGAATACCGTAGTACTGACATGAATTGTCGATAGCTGAGATGAACGTCCGCTTGTGCGACTCGTCGGCAGTCCGGATGCGGAGTTTGATTGTGTCGCACCACGTCACCCCGAGGGAGCGGAGCGAGTCGAGGGGTCTTCCTTCCAGTGTTTCCCCAGGCGTTTCCTGCTCATTTCCCGGTGGAGATTCCTCGACTTCGCTCGGAATGACAGAAGGGCTCGGAATGACGGATCGGGAGTCGGGGCCGGGTATCCTGACTGTCACGACCAGCGGCAATCCCGAACTGTCGGAAGGCCGTGCCGGAATGGTCAGGCGGACCGGGACTTTCTTCGCGCCTAGTGCGGGCAGGTTTGACACCGTGGTTTCCGCCAGCACCGAGTCGAGAGAGATTGTCAGCGTCACGCTGTCGAGCCGGGAATCGGTGGTGTTCAGGACGGGAATGCCGAGCCAGACTGTGGTGCTCGAATCCGCGATTGCATCCGGCGTTGTCGCGTCGCGGCACAGGGTCATCACCGGGAACCTGACCGGTTCAAGCATGAACCGTACGCGGCGGTCGGCGTAGCCCGAGATCGGGAGCAGTACCCGGTTGACGCCGGAGTCGAGCTTGACCGGTGTTCTGAGCCAGCCCCGGCCGTACGAATCACCCCGATAGCCGAGACCGTTGAGCATGAACCCGGCGCGGTGGGTTATCGCCAGCGCGCGACAAGCGGTGGAGCATTCGACTTCAGCGCAGGCGTACCCGGCACAGGCCAGGCCCGCGATACCGTAGTAGTCCATCAGCGAATCCCAACGCACGCTGTCGTAGTCGGTTTCAATCCAGCCGAGCGAGTCGGCTTCGATTGCGTGCCAGACCACGAAGCCGCCCTGGGGCAGACCACTGCGCAGGGTCTCGCCTTCGACCGGCCGGAACGTCATCGGGTCATCGATAACCCCGGTGATGCCTTCGCGCGCACCGACCGGAAACGGCCCGCACAGAAGCCAGTCGCGGACAACGACTGTGTCACTGATACCGGGCAGGACACCGGCAGCGGCGATTCCTGCCGAAAACAAGAGCAAACCAACGGCTATGAATTTCCTGATCATGTCTGGACTATAGCCGACAGCGCAACCCGGTCAACAGTTCACCTTTGCGGACCGTCATGGCTTGACATGTTTCCCCAGAGGATTACGATTCGGCGTTATGAGATGGAATAGTCGGAAGTTGCTGTTGTTATTCTCCTTGCTGGCAATTGTCGGCCTCGCCAGCGGCGGTGGTTTGCCGTGTGAGTTCAGGTTGGTCGGGGAATGGGAGGTGAACGCAGTGGTCCCGGTTGATGTTGACGGTGACGGCTGGGATGAGTTGTACTACATACAGGAAGTAACCGCCTCCCTGTCGCGACAAACACGTGCGTCGTACCTCTGGCAGCGTCACAATGAAAGCCCTCCAGGGACGGTGTTTTCCAGGGCCGTCGCTGCAGATGTTACAGGGGACGGGATTCCAGAGGCTTTGACGATGGCCGGGAGGTCAGGGTCGCTGCTGGTATATGTTGAAGACCTGGTTGGCGGTGAAGTCAGGAGCATCCTTGTAGACTCCGGAGGCATTGTGCGGGGCCACGATTGGGACCAGAGCTTCGGGCCGGTTGCTTTTTCGGACCTGAATGGCGATGGCGTTGATGATATGGTAGTTGTTGTCAACTCAGGTTACAGCTGTGCGCGTCGTGGAATCTATGCGGTTGATTGCCGGACAGGCGAACGCCTTTGGCGGTTTGGAACGGGTGCTAACATAGATACTCTGGAAGTAGCCGACGTTGATGACGACGGATACGCTGAAATCCTTGTGGGAACCCTTGCACCCGGCAACGGCTGTGAGGAAAACGGTACCGATGACTTTCACAACTACGTGTTTTGTCTCGACCGGTTCGGGAAACTGAGGTGGATGAGGACCCTTCGTGCAGTGCCGGGAGGCGGGGTTGTCAAGACTCGAGTAAGTGACTTGGATAACGATGGTGTTCTGGACATAGTTGTTCTCGACAAGGCTCTTCGCGTGTTTGTGTGGGTGATTTCCGGGGTTCCGGCATCGCTTTC
>CBDUVZ010000106.1:0-10523 GCA_965370805.1 uncultured bacterium
GCCTAATGTACTCATGGAGCCGCAGCCATTTTCAACTAGGAAAGGGACAATCTCAAATCCCTGCCCGAAGCCGGTACCACCAAGGCAAACAGTTACATCTACGGAATCGGCACCGGGTCGGGTATTGTGTCCCCTTGGTTCCATTGCCCTCCAGCTACTTCTCTTGCTCGACAAATGCCGCTCGAAGATCCGCGAACGTCTTCGGCCTGTATTGCTCCCACTTCTCCTGCCGAACGAACAAGGCCTGAAAACGCCGTCGGCCATCCCTTTCCGTAGCATCCCGGCACCACTGTTGCAGTCGCTTCCACTTCTGCGGGTCTTCTATGTCCTCGCGGCCTTTGGTCTCGATGATCCAGATATCCATTGGTGTCTGCTTGACCAGGAAATCCGGGTAGTAGTTGGCGATGCCGCCGGTGGCGGTGCGATATTCAATCTTGAACCCGACGCCCATCGAATTCTTGGCGAACGACACAATGTCATCACTGCTATCAAGGAATGCCGCGAACTCCAATTCGAAGGCATTGTCGCCGATGACCTTGTTGAAGATGGAACGCTTGGACACCAGGAAACCCTGGTCCTTGACCACAAATGGTCGTACCTTGCTCAGTTTGATTGAATCCTGCACAACGGTTGTGCCTCGGTCCCGCACAGTCAGGGCATTGATTGCCTTCTTGAACGTCTCAAGGATCGAGCGGGTTACCGCAACTTCAGACAGATTACGCAGGACGTTGGGGTCGTCCAGGTCTACCGGCCTCTCAAACAGGCTTCGCTCCATGAACTGCTTGAGCTTCCCGAACAGAACATCGAACCCGCCCACAAGTCTCAGGTTCCGCATGATGGTGCGGGCGAAGTATCCGACCGCGGCCTGGTGGGACGGCGAGAACATGGTGTCGAGCACGGTCGTGTGGCTGACAGCGTTGGTGTCCAAGTCCTTGAACACTATCTCGCGCTGTTCGTCCTCTGAGAAGACCCTGATGGGCAATCCCGGCCGTGGCAACCGGTCCAGGTCCAACTCGTCCAGAACCTTGTATTCCCGGTAGACACGCGGGGCCAACACCGGCATCTCGATGTCCAGAGAGTCGATGTCTTTCTGTTTGTTATACCGGTCAACCTCAACCACAAGCGGCGACTTCCCTTTAGTGCCCGGCCCCATCGGGATATGCTCCAGTTCTACCCCTTCGCTGCGAATCGACTCGACGAAATCCATGAAGGCGTCGGTACCGACCACGCTGACCCTTTCAGTTACGCCCGTACCGCGGAACATGGGTCGCAGTCCCCTGCCCAAAGTCTGCTCGGGCAGTATCCGGCTCTTCGCCTTGTAGGGCCGCAACCCAACCATGGCTACTACGTTCTCTACGTCCCATCCTTCACGCAGCATCATCACCGATACTATTGCCTTGCACGGATTCTCGAACTCGTCTATCTGCCGACTCTGCTTGCGGAGTTTCTCCAGTTCCTTCTTACCCTTGCCGGTGCTGGTCTCGGTGACCTCGCCATTCCTCTTGGTGTGAATGACCAACACTGCATCGCGCAACTCCGGATACCGGGCTCTGAGGTACTCACCCACCTCGTCGCAGTTCTTCGTGTCGTCGGTCATCACGAACAGCACGGATTTCTTCTGGACCTCCAGCCGCTCGTAGGTCTTCTTCCACTCCAGGTATCCCAGGTGCAGGTAATCCTCGTACTGCTCGGTGAACTTGTCGCTGGGTTTCTCTCCAAGCTTTGCCCGCGACGCCTCATCCGGAAGCACCGGCGTCTTCACAATCCCTTGACGGATTGCCTCCACCAGCGGGTAGTCGCACACTGTCTGCACGAATATGGCTCCACTGCTGTGCTTCGGTGTTGCGGTGAAGTCCAGTTGCAGGGACAGGCGGCTATCCTTCAGGCGAAGTCGGCTGGAGATGTCCTCGATGTTCTTGAACCACGCCATGTTCGGGTCGTGGATGTGATGCGCTTCATCGTTCAGTACAACCAGGTCCGGCACGTCCCGGATAATCTGGTCCAGGTCCACCTGCCGGTCCGTGGTCTTGCCTTTGGGTTTCTTTCCGAGGAAGTAGTCGGTCGTATCCGGGTCGTCGAATGACGGCTCGGCCCCGGTTTCAAAGACCCGGTGGATATTCGTCAGGAAGATATTGCCCGAGTCTGATATTACCCCAACCTCGTCCTGAATGTGAAGCGTAATCTGGAAATCATCCTGCCAATTCTGTCCCTGGTATCCGTTCTCGGGCAGCACCGGGTCTTTGTGGAATATCTTCAGGCCGTCGAAGTCCTGCCTGAGCCGGTCCAGGACGATGATATTCGGGGCGATAACCAGGAAGTTGGTGCTCAGGTCGGACTCAGATTCGTACCGCTTGTGGAAATATGCCCAGGCAATCAGCAGCGTCATCACCTTGGTCTTGCCGCTCCCGGTTGCCATCTTCAGCACGTACCGGGTCCAATCCTCGTCGAACATCCCCTTGGATACCCGCCCGGACGAGTCGTACCGGATCAAGGCGTAAGGATCCCGGGCGTCCTCAATTTCGTAGAGCCAGATTGCGGTTTCTACGGCCTCGCGTTGGGCGAAGTAGTACTGGAACTGCTTCAGCGCGCCGTCGGCATCAGGCTGGAAATGCTCGGTCTGAAACCAGTGATTCAGCAGCGCCCTGGTCGTATCACTCGCACCGTCATAGCCGCTGTCCCGCCACGCCTTCACTCCTTTGCGGACCTTGTACACCAGCGGCGGCAGCAACGTGGCGTAACCTGTCTCCGTGAATATCTCTTCTCCCGGATACCACCGGATATCCGGGTTCAGTATCGCGTGCGGGTCGGTCGGAAAGTCCGGGCTGAGTCCCATAGCCTGTCAGGAAAGCAGACGTCGGTTGGCGGTCAGGATGGGAATGTCGGGTTCCGTGAATCCGGCATCGTTGGTAACCAGGGTCAGTCCCTGTCGGCGACAGAGCTCTGCTATCATGAGGTCATTGAAGTCCCGTTTGCCGGTCTCGAAATCGGAGACCAGCCTGGCAGTATCGAACTGGCTGAACGGCACGTCTATCGGCCTGCTGTTTCTGAGCACAGCCCTGACTTCGAAGGCCACAGCGCGGGCGACATCCTTGAAGTGCTCGCTCTCACAGAACTTCCGGAAGGTATCCGGAAGAGAAAGGTTACTGTCTCTCGCAATGTCATACTTGACGTGGGCTGACCTGTTGGCGAACTCAGCCAGAACCAGATTATCCACGAGGATGGTACACCGGGCGTTCAGCATGTCGGCGAGGGCTCGAGAGTACAGACGCTCCCAGAACCCACTTGGCCTGAGCGGTACGTAGCAGTAGAGCCAGACATTGGCGTCGAGCAGTAGCTGCTCGTCGGGCTGAAACCGGTACCGGGCAATATCGACCGCGCTACTCATCCGGCGTTTCGCCCGTGGCGTCGCGGACGATCTCCTGAAACCGCTCCGGGTTCTTGAAGTAGACCTTAGCCGTGTCCACGACCCGCTTCAGCAGGGCCAGGTCGTCCTGCTCCATATCCACAACCTTCAGTTGGGCGCGAATCTGTTCCTCGGTGAACTCGCCGCTATAGAGCTGGCCGATAGCCGCGTTCAGGAACGCCGATGTCAGGCTGTCGACATTCAGAAAGGAAAGCTCAACCTGCCGGTCCTGTCGCAGGGCTGAAGCGACCTGCTCATAGACCTTCTGCCCGTCGTCAGAGGCCACGCACAACCTGTTTCCTACCACTTCGAAGACGCTGACTTTCAAGGTTTCCATCATCTCCTCCTGCATGAATCAGAGAATGTCGTCCGGACCAAGCTCGGATGCCAGACAGTACGATTTCTTGTCCGCGGTGTTCAACTCCAGGTTCACAATTGTGCCCGGGAAGGGATACTCCAGGGCTGAAGCATGTATGCTTTCGCCCTTCTGCTCCCAGTATCCCCGGTCGGACACAATCTGCACCCGCCCGCCATTCAGTCTAGTGAACTCGCGCAGCAACTTCAAGCCCAACCCGCCGGGGACACTTCCGGTCTTGGTTGTGTTTGACCCGGTAACGGCCCATTCGATGGCCTTCTCAGCCGGGAAGTCCTGCTTGGTATGCCGGCACAGTTTCTCTCTCATCCCAACCCCGAGGTCGGCTACCGAGATATCCAACCGGCGGACTCTGGGATAGAACTGCCCGCACACATAAATGCCGAGTCGGGTTTCCGAATGCATAACCGCATTGCTGAATATCTCAAAGATACCCTCAAGGAACTTCTTCCGTAATCCGGCTGTCATCTCAGGGATATCCTTGCCCTGCATGTGCTGGTTGATGTACTCGCCAAAGAAACGGTCGTCTCCGGGCTCAAGACGCTGATAGGAAACGGTTGTTTCAAGCACGTCAGGAAGACGGACTCGACCATAATGACTCAGGAACCCGTTGCGCGACAGGATATTTGTGATTCCGGGTTCTACATCGGTGATGAAAATCGAGTTCGGAGCACGGCTGGCGCGGTACAGAATTGCTCCCAAGGGAGCGCTCAGGTTGGCGTCAAACCAGGTGACGTGCTCGAAGCTGAGTTCGATGCTCTCATACTGCAGCCCGTCAAGTTGTTGAGCAAGCAGAGCCAATCGCGAGAACCCTGCGAGATTGCTCTTGAACGCCCACGTGAAAGGAGAAAACCCGGTCTCTTGGGGCTGTGCCTCGGTGAGCAGTATCTTCACACCTTCACCTCGACCACTTTGGTCGTGTCGTTGCCGAAGATGTCGATTACTTTGACCGCAATCTTGTACCGGCCTTTCTTTCCGTACTCTTGGGATGCGCTGGTCAACTCCAGGGTCCGGTCCCGCCGCGTGCGGAAGCTCTGCCACTCATTCTCGAAGATGTAGTTGCCGGTCCAGACTTCGCGTTCCTCGTCCCCTTCTTTCACGCGGATGATTTCCTTCTTGTCCTCGTAGTCGAAGTCCACCGACCAGTAGTCAATCCAGTCAGTCCACTTCCTGGTCAGGACGTCCTTGGTAACCTTGCCCTTCTTGTCCTTCGCGATTCTGACCACCTGTCCATCCAGGACGGTCACCTTGCTCCCGCCCCGCTTGAGCTTCCCGGCCAGAACGTCCAGATCGTCCTGCCGGTAGAACACCCCGAAGTCCTTCAACGTCACCGTTACTTTCTTGCCCTTCACCTTCGGCATGACCTCGACATAAGCCACGTCATAGAACTTCACCTGACCCCGGTCGACCGCCCGCCGGTCGAATACGTCATTCGGAATGTACTTCAGGCTCAGGCTTACGCCCTTGGTCCTTGCTTCGTCCTGAACCATTGGAGTCAGGCTCATCTCGAACTCAAACCCCAGAACGTCCACCTTGCTGATTTGCTTCTTGCGGCACCCGGCCACGATGTCGCTCACCTGGGCCAGAGTCACCGGTGCATCAATCGGCCCGACCACAACCGCGGTTGAGCCTTTCTTGCCGTGGAACGGCGGCATCTGGAACACCCGCTCCGCCTTGTACGCAGACAGAATCAGGGTCAGGTAGTGCTCCTCTTTCTGCGCCACGACCTGCTCCTTCTCCTTCTGGGAGAGGGAAGGGGTGAGGGTTGTCAGCCAATACTGCCGCTCGTACTTGCCCAGGTTCAGAATCTCGAAGCTCCGATAGGGCTTGCCCGTGGCCCTGAGTTCCCGCTGAACCCCAATCAGTCGCTTTCGGGAAGTGTGGATGGCAAACCGGCCAAGGTCACACCCAATCCACTTCCGGCCTAGCTTCTCAGCGACTGCCAGCGTTGTCCCAGAGCCGCAGAAGAAATCAGCGACCAAGTCGCCTTCGTTGGAGGAAGTTTTGATGATGCGTTCGAGCAACGCCCCTGGCTTCTGGGTGTCGTAGCCCAGCCACTCGCTTTTCGCTGTGCCTTTTGACATACCTCGGATGAAGCTCACATCGGTCCATATCGTCTGCAGAGGGGTCCCTTTGGATTCATCGAGGTACCTCTTCTCGTATGCTCTCCCCGACGAGGAGTACACGAGTCTGCCTTCCTTTTCCAGCCTACGCATGACCTCAATGCGATACGCCCAGTGTCTACCTGGAGGTGGATAGCATCCATACCACTTGTAGTGAGCTTCGGTGCCCTTCCGGTCACCAGGCGCACTTGCATCGGCTCTGTTGAAGTACCGCACAGTTCCCTTCAGTATCTTGACCCCAAGACGGTTGACTAGTGTTTCCGTGGCGATTTCTTCGCTCGAGTACCATGTCTTGGCCGTCTCGGGACTGAGCGGCACGTACTGCTTGTTGAATACAAAGCTGTTGCCCTTTCTGAAGTACAGTATCGTGTCGTGGATATTGCCGTAGTCGTCAGTGAAACTCTGTGCGTCCTTCCTTTTCCAGATTATATCGGCAGCAAACTTCCTCGGGCCAAACACCTCATCCAGTATCAACCTCAAGTAGTGCCCGACGTGCCAATCGCAGTGCAAGTAGATGCTGCTTTCCTCAGCCATCAGACCGTGCATCAGCCGCAGCCTTTCGTACATATAGTCTGCATAGCGCTCGCCATGTTCACCCCATGTGTCTCGATACGCCAGCTCCTCTATGACGCTGGGTTGTTTCACCAAGCTGTCATCGCCGATGTCGATGTCAACCGAGAAGTCGGCTCCGACATCAAACGGCGGGTCGATGTAGATCAGCTTGAGCCCGCCGGCTTCTTCTATCTCGCGGCGGAGCGGGCCGTTCTTGAGCGACGATAGTATCAGCTTGTTGTCGCCCCAGATGAGTTTGTTGGTCCAGCCCTTTGACTGCCTGCCGCGAGTGTCGGCACCAAACAGGTTGCCGGCGACCTTGCGGACTTCGCCTCGGGGTTCGTCGATATGCTCAATGGACTGGAACGGCAGGACGACGTTGGTTACTTCGCTGGTCTTGCCCTGCCAGACGAGTTCAACCTCGGGCGCGTCGGCGAACAACAGAAGCTTGTACTTCTGCGGCAGCGGCCGCCCCTGGTCAATGCAGTTCTTGATTATCTGCTTGTCCCGGTCACTCAGATTCATCTACAACCCTCCGCTCGTTGTCCGCTTCCTGCTGCTCATCACCAGCCAGCATAGTGACGGAGTGCTGTCCAGTCAAGCGGGAACGGGCAGACCGCTAACCGCTGACTGCCGGAGGGCGAAGTGCAATCGGAGTGCTACGACTGACCGCGCCGTGCTTGGGCCTGCAATGCGCTCCCTGACCGTACTTCAGGAAGTATGACGGGCAAATTGCGGAGTGCAGAAATACCCGGGACACTTCCCGTATTTCAGAGTCTCAGGAGTGTCAAGGGACAAAACCGCTCTCTCGCCCCGGCGGCGCAGGCGGGCGAGCGGGGCGTCTGCTGCAGGTCCATGTTGGTTTTCCTCCCCGAAGTACCGATTCAGCAGCGACTGAAACTGATGCTCGGCCTGGCGCAGGGCTTTGCCGAGGGCCGACGCGACCGACTCCCGGTCAGTCCAGGTAGACCGCCCCGATGTCGAACGCCTGCTCGACCGTCCCAAATGCATCGCCGCTGGGATAGAAGCACGGCTCGTAGCGCTCGTTGCTGTATGTGTAGAACGCAAGACTCCACCGGTTCAGGTCAAAGTGCCGCAGCCTGACCAGGTGCACGGGCGTGTTCCGGACGCGCTCCGCAAACTCCGCCGGGGTTTCGCCAGTGAGGGCGGCTACGCCTTCGCTGCCGGGGCGGGGTTCCTGGTAGGCGTCGACGTAGCATAGGGCGCCGCGGAACCTGACATCAATCCTGATGAACCTCCCGGCATAGAGCTTCTGCGCATGGTCGAGAATGCGCTGCCGGATGGCATTCTGCGTCGCGGCGGGAACCGGCTTGCCTCCGGTATGTGGGTCAAATGCCCACTGCCTTCTGCGTTTCACTCGGTCTCCTGGCATTTCAGTTCTCCTTTCCGAAGTGCCGATTCGGCAGCGACTGGAACCGATGTCCGGCCTGCCGCAAGGCTTTGCAGCGGCCGCTGGCGCTCAACTCTTGCCCTGCCCGGAGCCTCTACTGAGCCAACAGTCGCGGAGCCAGTCGAGTGCGCCGGGTGTCACCTGCCAGGCTTCGCCCAGGTCTTGCAGAACGATTGCGGCCTCGTCAGTTGAGCCGTGGCTGTAGGAATGCGGCATCTCGTCGGGCATATCGCGGAGCGCAATCAAGTACTCGGGTAGAATCTCGTTGGAGCAAAACGCCCGTTCGAGTGCAGCGCCGGCCCGCTCCGAACCACCCCACGTGCGGAACTCCAGCAAAGCGCGCGCGTACTCCCAGCCCGCGGTCGCTTCGCGATAGCGTTCGAGCAGCCCGACCGCCCCGTGGTTGTCGCCGACGGCGAGCAGCCAGCCGATAAGGCCGTAGCGGATCCCCTGGTTGTCGTCCGGGTTCAGTCGGAGCAACTCGCGGGCGTGTCTGATGGCGGCCTCGTCTTCTCCCTGCAGCCAGAGGGAATCAGCCAGCCTGAAGCGGGCTCGCATGTACGGCCGGGTCGCATGGATTCCCCAGAACTGGCCGACGTCCTCCTTGAACGGTTCGGGTCCGATGGCGCGTTCGCCCGCGGCCACGGCTGCTTCGATCAGGCGACGGTCTTCGGCCGGCGTCGCCGCTTCCTCGGCCAGCACGCAATAGGCGTCGGCGCAGTCGGGCCAGAGTTCCAGTGCCTGGTGAGCGAGCTTGACCCGGCGCTTGGCATCCGGCTCCTCCCAGGCGTCATAAACCAGGTCCTGGGCTCTGTCCCGGGGCGTTAGCTCGGGCATCTCGACCTCGTCGAACGACTTGCCCTCAAGGCTCTGCATGAACCGTTCGAACTCCTCCTTCGACTCGAAATGCCTGCCTTTTATGATGCGGTCGAACTCCTCTGAAGTACGGGCGGCCTCAGCCCGGAGCACTCTCGGGTCAGACATGTCCTTGGGTTTGCGTTTCATCTCAACGGTAGACTAGCAACCTCATCGCGGTCGTCAAGGCTACTACCGCCCGAGCCGAAGTACCGATTCAGCAGCGACTGGAACTGATGCCCGGCCTGACGTAGGGCTTCGCGGCGTGAATACCCGGAGCACTTGAGCCGTCAGACGGCACCCTTCGACAGGCTCAGGGCAGGCTCTGCGAGAACGCAGAGCCTGCATTTCAGAGCCTCAAGGAATAACCACTGACGGCGGAAAGCCGCCGATTGCCAACCGCATCTTGCCCGTCATCCTGCCAAGGCCTCGTTGAGTTCTGTCAAGACCTTGTCCAGCTCCCCGCCGAAGGCCTGGTTGGCACGGAGCGGGCCACCGCCTCCCAGAAGTCGCGTTCGATACTGCCAAGGACGTCCGGCTGGCCGTCGGTCATGCTGACTCGTCCTCCCTTCGTGGACCAAGCAGGAAGCTCTGCCAGGTATTGTCGAAAGGACGCGGCACTATTCCGTCCCTTTTGGGATCATATCGCAGCGACTATGCCCGAATTCGGGCCTCAGTCAAACGGAGAACCAGCGTCAGAACCACCTGCCGCGTCTTGTCCGGACCTGCGGGCGGCAGCGTCTTGCGGCTTGTGTGCGAGATTGTGGGCGACCGTATCTTCGGCAGGATGTTCGAGATTCCGTGCGAGACTGTCGGCGAATCCGGGTGCGGGATTCCGTTCGGTGCTCGGGGCAACTCCAGGTGCCGGCTTCCGTTCGGCAGTCCGTGTGAGTCTCTGTGCAAGCTTGTGTTCCGTTGTCGGTGCGGGATTCTGTGCGGCACAGTCGGCGAATCTGGGTGCGAACCTGGACGCCCCCCTGGGGGGTCCCCGGGACGGGACGAAATGTGACTTCGAGCTGTTACGTCCGGCCGGTTTTGCGTGTTGCGGAAAGGGAATCCAGACACCGGGAGTACAAAGCAGGCTGCCGGTTTGCCGGCGGTCTGATACCGGCTTCGGGCCGCTTCTACCGGGCCCTCAAAAGGACGGGCGGCGCCACCCTGGAGCGCCGCCCTGTCTGTGTCAGGAGTACTACCAGCGGTTGCCGCCGCCGGAATCCCTGCGTCCACCGCCACCGCCGCGGCCGCCGGACGGACGTCCGCCCTCGGTCCGGGCGCGGGCTTCGTTGACGGTGAGAGCCCTGCCGTCCATCTCGTGCCCGCTAAGGGCTGCGATGGCCGCAGTGGCCGCCTCATTGGACGCCATTTCCACGAAGGCAAACCCACGTGAACGGTCTGTGAACTTGTCTTTCACTATTGCTGCCGAGGACACTTCACCGTGCTTGGCGAACAGCTCAGTGAGCTGGGCCTCGGTTGCGCTGAAGGGGAGATTCCCCACGAATATGCGCTGACTCATCAGACTACCTCCGATAGGTTTTTGCTTGGAATCGCTAAAGGTCCCTACGGTTCAGGTCCGCTAGTTCACAGTCCGGACACATAGGCCAATAATCGAACACAAGCTGTGTAGTGGACCTTTTTCTTTGTGTGTGTTGGTTACAAGGTCCTTCCGCAGCCAACACCTATCCATATTTTAGCGCCCGTCCGTGAGAAGTCAAACAGAAACCGGGGACCCGAAAAGCGATACGGGAATCTCACACAAAGACTCACTATGTCAAACAGAGTTTGATGTTAGCCTCATACGGTGGCGCA
>CBDUVZ010000107.1:0-10403 GCA_965370805.1 uncultured bacterium
CTTAGCTGTCAGGCTAGACGCCAAGGGCGATTGTAGATTTCAGATTGGTGATTGCGGATTGAGGGACCCGCGCTGACGGCTGACATCTTCGTGCTCTTCGTGTCTTTGTGGTAAGATTCCGCTCCGTCCGGTTCCTCTACCTTCGCGCTCTTGGTGACCTTGGTGTTTATCTTCTCCTCCGCCCTTGACATCCGGCTATTCCTGGACCACAATCAACGCATGAGGAAGTCATCAACGTCCGGCCTGCTATCCGCAACACTCCTGATCCTCGCCCTCACCGCCCCGCTGACCGCGCAAATCACCTTCCAACGCACCTACGGCGGCATGGACCACGACGGCGGCCACTCGGTGGCGCAGACCGCAGACGGCGGGTACGTCATCGTCGGCTACACCTACTCCTTCGGTGCCAGCGAACGCGACGTCTGGCTCATCAAGACCGATGCGTCTGGCGACACCATCTGGACCCGGACCTACGGCGGCGCGTACAGCGACTACGGCTACTCGGTGGCGCAGACCGCGGATGGCGGCTACATCATCACCGGCCGCACCGAGTCCTTCGGCGCCGGCGGACACGACGTCTACCTGGTCAAGACCGACGCCAACGGCAACACGATGTGGACCCGCACATACGGCGACACGGCCGAGGACAAAGGCCACTCGGTAGCACAGACCGCGGATGGCGGCTACGTCATCGCCGGCTGGACTTGGTCCTTCGGCACCGGCGAAGACGACGTCTGGCTCATCAAGACCGACGCCTCCGGCGATACGATGTGGACCCGTACATACGGCGGTACGGGCAGCGACTACGGCCGGTCGATAACACAAACCGCAGACGGCGGCTACGTTATCGCCGGCAGGACCCGTTCCTTCGGCACCGGCTCCTCCGACGTCTGGCTCATCAAGACCGACGCCTCCGGCGACACCATCTGGGTCCGAACCTACGGCGGCACGAGCCACGACTACGGCTATTCGGTGGCGCAGACCGCAGATGGCGGGTACATCATCACCGGCTACACCTGGTCCTTCGGCGCCGGCGGCAAGGACGTCTACCTGATCAAGACCGACGCATCGGGCGACACCATCTGGACCCGGACCTACGGCGGCACGGACGACGAACGCGGCCACTCGGTTGCGCAGACCGCGGATGGCGGGTACGTCATCGCCGGCTGGACCGAGTCTCTCGGCGCCGGCCTCGATGACATCTGGCTCATCAGAACCGACGCATGGGGCGACACCATGTGGACCCGGACCTATGGCGGCGTGTGGTCCGACTACGGCTACTCGGTCACGCAAACCGCGGATGACGGATACGTCATCGCCGGCTTCACTTGGTCCTTCGGCGCCGGCGGCGGCGACCTCTGGCTCATCAAGACCGACTCGGCCGGGAGAGTCGCAATCGCGGAACCGGAGCCGCCCGTTGCCTTTGAGCCCGCCGTTGCCACCATCGCCCACGGTGTATTGCGGGTCCCGGAGTCTGCAATTCGGCATTCGACATTCGCACTTCTCAATTCCGGGGGTCGCAAGGTCATGGACCTGCAGCCCGGCGAGAACGACGTCCGCCACCTCTCCCCCGGCGTCTACTTCATCAGAGGAAAGGGTCCGAGGGTTCAAGGGTCCGAGGGTCCAAGCCACAAGGTCATCCTGACCCGCTGACGGCAGAGGACGGAAGGGTCCAAGGGGTCAAGGGTCCGAGGGTCCAAGGGATTGTGGATTGCAGATTGGTGATTGCGGATTGGAGGAAGGAAGATTGCCGCGCCCGCCTTCGGCGGCCTCGCAATGACGCAACCTGAGAGACCCCTCCGCTCCGGTCGGGGTGACAGTTCCAATCACTCGGCGGCCCTGGCGGTTATCTTCCCCATCCTGCACTCTGCATTCTGCACTCTGACTTCTGCTTTCTCCTCCTGCCGCTCCTGTTTCTCCAACCTGAAATTCGAGCTTGACATCCGGGCCAAGGGGTGTAGAGTTCCGGTCGGCTGCCTGCCGGGCCAGCGCCTATTACAAGATTCCATCTTTGGCGCAACCCCATTGGTGGCCTTTTTTGTTGCGGTCTTCTTGACTGAACCGGCTTCCCCGCTAATATCACCGACTATGAAAGATGATGGCATCGTAAAGGAAATCCCCTCGAAGTCGGAGCAGTTCTCCGACTGGTACACCGCGGTCGTACTCAAGTCGGAACTGGTCGATTACGCGCCGGTGCGCGGCTGTATGGTCATCCGGCCCTACGGCTACGCGCTCTGGGAGAATATGCAGCAACTGCTCGACGCCCGGCTGAAAGCAACCGGCCACGTCAACGCCTGCTTCCCGACCCTGATACCGGAGAGTTTCTTCAAGAAGGAAGCCGAGCACGTCGAAGGGTTCGCGCCCCAGGTCGCCTGGGTCACCCACGGCGGCGACAAGGAGCTGACCGAACGGCTCGCCCTGCGTCCGACGTCGGAGGCCATCATCAACGCGATGTACGCCAAGTGGGTCAAGTCCTACCGCGACCTGCCGGTGCTCATCAACCAGTGGTGCAACATCTTCCGCTGGGAGAAAGCGACCAGGCTCTTCCTGCGCACGACCGAGTTCCTCTGGCAGGAAGGCCACACCCTGCACCGCACCGAGGAAGAAGCCCAGGAAGAAACCCTGAAGATACTCGACATCTACGTTGACTTCGTGGAGAACGAACTCGGGGTCCCGCTTCTGGCCGGACTCAAGCCCGAGTCCGAGAAGTTCCCGGGCGCGGTGAAGACCTACACTATCGAGTCGATGATGCCCGACGGCCAGGCCCTGCAGTCCGGCACGACCCACAACCTCGGCCAGGGATTCGCCGAGGCGTTCGACATCCGCTACCTTGACGAGGACAACAAGGAGAAGCGGCCCTGGGGAACTTCATGGGGCGTCTCCACCCGGCTGATCGGCGCGCTGGTGATGACCCACGGCGACGACCGGGGACTGTTCCTGCCCCCGCGCGTCGCGCCGGTCCAGGCCATGATTGTGCCGATTCTGTTCGGCAAGAAGGACGACGCGGTGCTGGACAAGTGCCGGGGGGTGATGGCGTCGCTTGAGGGATTGCGCGTCAAGCTGGACGACGACAAGAACCAGACCGCGGGCTGGAAGTACAACCAGTACGAGATGCTCGGCGTGCCGGTGCGCATCGAAATCGGGCCGCGGGACGTGCAGAAAGAGCAGGCGGTGCTCGTGCCCCGCGACGGCTCGGGCAAGCGGTTCGTCCCCCTGGCCGAACTGAAGCAGGAACTGACGAACCTGCTCGACGAAATCCAGGCCGGGATGCTGAAAGCGGCCCGGGACCGGGTCGATGCGATGACCCAGCAGGCCGCGACAATCGAGGAGTTCAAGCAGAAACTGGCCGCAAAGCCGGGGTACATCCTGGTGCACTGGTGCGGGTCGCAGGAATGCGAAGACAAGCTGGTCGAAGAAACCAGGACCACCCCGCGCGCCATGCCCCGCAACGAACAGCACAAGACCGGCAAATGCATAGTCTGCGGCAAAGAAACCGACACGGTAATCTACTACGCAAGGACTTACTGAAGAGGAAATTCCCTACTCAGTAACCGCCAGCGGCCTTATCTTCTCCATCTTCTTCGGCCCGATACCTTTCACGTTCCGCAGTTCCTCGACCGACCCGAACCGGCCGTGGGCCAGCCGGTATTCGACAATCCGCTGGGCGGTTCGGGGCCCGATGCCGGGTAACTGCTCAAGCTCCGCGGCCCCGGCGGTGTTGATATTGACCCGGCCCCCGGCTTCGCGGCTCGGATAGAGAACGCCCGGGGTCGCCGCGTACAACCTGGCCCGAGGAACCGGGCCCAGGGTATCCTGAGCCGAAGCCCAGTCCACCCAGAGTTCGGTCAGGTCGTGCTCGACCAGCCGGCCCATCTCCTCGATTCCGGCCTGTTCCAGCAGTTGCCCGGTGGTGACGACCGAGTACCGGGACTTCAGCCGCCGCACCCGCACCCTTGCCACCTGGCCGACCAAAGGCCAGACGACAGTGTCGCCCATCACGAAGTAGTCGGCCCCGGCCAGCACCGGTGCGAGTTCGCCGGGGTCCGGCCCGGTCACCAGCCGGTGCAGCAGCGTGTCGTCGAGGAGCACGTACCGCAGCGGCTCGGCATGAGGCACCGCCTCGAATAGCCGGCGCGGGGTGAGCGCGCCCCGGGTCAGCCCGGACTCGACACTGGTCACCGGCAGGACGGCAAGCTCGGCCGGGGTTGACCGGCGCACCGCCTCGGCAACCAGGGAACCGAACCCGACCCGGCCGTTCTCGTCCGGGGTAAACTCGTCATCCAACCAACAGACGCTCGAATCCATCCCGGCAACCGCCACTTCATCGAGGAGGGCCCGGACCCGACGCCCGTCCTCGACCTGTCCGCCGCCAGGCAGGACGTTGAGACTCCGCGCCTCGACCTGGAACACCCGGCGCTCTTTCCTGTCGAACAGGATATCGATTACGGCAAGCCGCTGTCCGTACGGCCCGACCGGGACCAGGTGACCACCGGCGGCAATCAGTCGGCCGGGTGACGCCTCGGTGCCCGGCTCGCCGGCCGGGACGAAGACGACATCGACTTCGGGGAAAGCATCCACCAGCGCGCCGCCCTGCTCGAACCCGAGGTGTCCGATAACGATGACGACTTCAGCCGACTCGGCTTCGACCGCGGGCAGGTAGCGCCGGACCTGGGCCACCGGGTCGTCGACCACCAGCCCCCGGAAGTCATCCCGCCGGTTCAGCCGGCAGATATCAGGGTCGGTCAGGCCGATGATTGCGACCCGCACGCCTTCGACCGACTCGACGACGAACGGCCGGAAGAGCGGTACGCTCCGGTTCAGCACCACATCCAGCATCGGGTCGGCGAGCACCGGGAACGTCGCCAGCCGGGCCAGGATTTCGAGGTTCTCGGCCCCGCCGGAGAAATCCCGGGCGCCGACCGCGGCGGCGTCGTACCCGACCAGGTTCATGAACCTGACCCCGGCCCGACCGTGGGTGGTCCGGGCTTCGGGCGAGCCGGAAGCGAAATCGCCGCAATCCACCAGCAGGCAGGAACCGGTGCGGTTCTCATCAATCAGCCGGGCCAGGTCTTCCCAGCCGCCGAGCAATCGTCGCGGCAGTCCGGGAGCCTCGAAGTCGGCCGAAGGCCGGACCCGACCGTGCAGGTCCGAAGTCGCCAGGACCCGGACAATCTGGAAATCCGAACCCGGGTTCGCCAGGAGCAGACCGAGCAGCAGTACGATACTCATCGGCCCAATATAGCCGCTGTCCGGGCGCAATCAAGCCCCGCGCTCCGGCGGATTGCCCGCTTGACACCCCGGCCCATCATTCTAGAATGACGCTCAATGGACCTGTTCGATAAGTGCACGCAGTTCTACCCGGTCCTCGACCGCGTCAAGCAGACCGGGTGCTACCCCTACTTTATCCCGCTCAGTTCCGAGCCGGACCGGCGGGTCATAATCGACGGCAAGGAACTGATTATGCTCGGCTCCAACAACTACCTCGGGCTGACCACGCACCCGAAAGTCAAGGAAGCGGCCATCGAAGCCATCCGCAAGTACGGCACCGGCTGCACCGGCACCCGCTTCCTGAACGGCACCCTCGACCTTCACGTGCAGCTCGAGCACGAACTCGCCGAGTTCTACGGCGCGGAATCCTGCCTGGTCTTCTCGACCGGGTACCAGACCAACCTCGGCATCATGTCCTCGCTGGTACAGAAGCACGACGTCACCATCCTCGACAAGCTGGACCACGCTTCGATCATCGACGGGTGCAAAATGTCCTACGGTACGGTCAAGCGGTTCCGCCACAACGACCCCGAATCGTTCGAGCGTGTACTCCGGAAGGTGCCGGCCGATTCGGGCAGGCTGGCGGTGGTCGACGGCGTCTTCTCGATGGAAGGCGACCTCGCCTGCCTGGATAAGCTCCTGCCGATTGCGAGGAAGTACGGCTGCCGGTTCCTGGTTGACGACGCGCACGGGGTCGGCGTGGTCGGGAAGACCGGCCGCGGTACGGTTGAACACTTCGGGCTTGAGGACGAGGTCGACCTGATTATGGGCACCTTCTCCAAGTCATTCGCGTCGATTGGCGGCTACGTCGTCGGCAAGAAGGGAATCATCAGCTTCATCCGTCACACCGCGCGGTCGATGCTCTTCTCCGCCGCGACCCCGCCGTCCGCGGCCGCCACCGCACTGGCCGCGCTCGGCATCATGAAGACCGAACCGGAGCGCCGCGAACGACTCTGGACAATTACCCTTCGGATGATTGACGGCCTGAAGACGATGGGGTACGACATCGGCAACACCACTACCCCGATTATCCCGCTCCACATCGGGGAGGATATGAAGACCCTCAAGTTCTGGCGCGCTCTCTTCGACGGCGGCATCTTCACGAACCCGGTCATCCCTCCCGCAGTCCCGCCCAACCGCTCACTGATCAGAACCAGCTACATGGCCACCCATACCGACGAAGACATCGACGAAGCCCTGGCCCTATTCGAGCAGGTCGGCCGGAAGTTCGGCCTGCTGAAATAGACCGTGCTCAAGGTCAAGCCGGTCCGAACCGCGGCCGACCTGAACCGGTTCGTCGACTTTGCCTTTGACATCTACCGCGCGCACCCGAACTGGGTAGCCCCGCTGAAGACCGACGTCCGCAAGATCCTGACCCCGGGCAAGAACCCGTTCTGGAATCACGCGGAGCGGGAGCTCTTCCTGGCCGAGCACAACGGCAGGACCGTCGGAAGGATTGCGGCCACTGTTGACCGCAATTACAACGACTTTCGCAAAAGCGCTATCGGCTTCTTCGGGTTCTTCGAGAGCATCGATGACCCGGAAGTCGCCGCGGCCCTGCTCGATACGGCCGCCGCCTGGTGCCGGGAGAAAAGCATGACCGCGCTCTACGGTCCGGCCAACCCTGCGCTCAATGACGAAGTCGGACTCCTGATTGACGGGTTCGACTCCCCGCCGATGATCAAGACATCCTACAACCCGGAGTACTACGCCGACCTCATTGAAGGACAGGGATTCTCCAAGGTCAAAGACCTGTACGCGTTCATCACCGACATGAGCCGCGAACTGCCGGCCAAGCTGCACCGGGTCATGACCAAGCTCAAGCGCAGGCCCGGCCTCGAAGTGCGGCCAATCGACCCCCGTAACCTCAAGCAGGACCTGCTTCACGTCAAGGAAATCTACAACGACGCGTGGTCGCAGAACTGGGACTTCGCGCCGATGACCGACGAGGAGATCGACGACCTCGCGGTCCAGCTCCGCCCGTTCCTCAAGCCCGAACTCATGCCGATTGTCTTCTACAAGGGCGAGCCGGCCGGCATGTCCATCGCCCTGCCCGACTACAACCAGGCGCTGCTCGGCGTGCGCGGCCGACTCTTCCCGGTCGGCTGGCTGAGGTTCCTGCTCGCCCGCGGCCACATCAACCAGTTCCGGCTCTGGGCACTGGGCATGAAGCGCAAGTTCCACTCCCTCGGGTACGACTCGCTGCTCTACTATGAGTGCTACCGGGGTGCGAAGAGCCTGGGCTACATGCGCGGCGAAACGTCATGGGTGCTGGAAGACAACGAACCCGCCATCCGCCCACTCCGTCTGTTCGGAAGCGAGGTCTACAAGACCTACCGCGTTTACGGCCGGACACTCTAGCCCGACAATCCGCAGCCGCCGGCCGGTCCTGTTCGCTACTGCGGCGTGAACGTGTGGATGATTGCGTCGACGTGCAGCAGCTGGCCGAGCTTCTTCTTGCCCGGGTTGTAGACGTAGCCGTCGAGCAGGAAGAACCTCCCCTCATGGTTGAACGCATAGCAGACGAACGGCCCGCCGATCGTCTCCTCCTCGTTCTGCCAGATGCCCCGCAGCTTGAGGGCGGGAGTTGAGAGCAGCGCGACCGTATCGGAGACCACGTAGTCCGGCTCGACCACGTCGCCGTCGTAGTACGACGCGGTCAGGCTGTCCCTGAGTTGCACCAGTTGGTCCGCGGTCAGATGCCGGGTCCGGTTCTCCCAGTACACGAACACACCACGGTCGGGGTAGTGTCCGAAGAGGTGGATGAAACCGGAATCCGCATGCTTCGACTTCAAGTGCCACGCCTTCGGGATGTCCAGCGTGAACGAATGCTCCCTGGACAGCTTCTCCTCGGCTTCCCGGTTGTGACCGCGGTGATAGACCGCCCGCGCGACGTGCTTTAGAGCGATATCCCGGAAAGTGCTTCGCAGCCGCCCGGCATACGTTTCGAGTCCGGCGACCAGCATCTGCTCGTCCCGGGCGGCGAAGACCACCAGTTCCTGGTTCTTCGCCCAGGCATTCGGAATCTTGAACAGCCCGTAGTCGCCGGCCGGCAGCGAGTCCACTCGCGGACCCAGAACCGCCCGGACAACCGAGTCATCGGTCGTCCCGATAATGAACAGGGTCCGGAGCATCGAATAGACCGCAACCTGGTCCGGAGTGAACACCCTGAGTCTGAATTCCGGCTCGGGTTGCGGAGTCGGGATTCTCTGCTGCAGAATCTCCCGCACTGTCGGCTCGACTGCTCCCCACCAGTCGGACACCACCGTGATTTCCCGCAGCCCCCCGATTGCCGGCGCGACCCGCCCCTTGCAGCCGACCAGCATCAACACAACACAGAAACAGAACCCGAAATTGAACCACCAAGACACAAAGTCACCAAAACTGGAACTCGGAAAGGATGCGGCTTTGCGTTCTTGCCGCCGCTCAAGACCAGATGCACCTGTTGCGTGCCGCTCCTGTCCGACTCCGGCTCCTCGGCTTCGTGCTCTTCGTGTCTTTGTGGTGAGATTCCTGTATCGGGTTTCAGGACACACGCACAGACTGATACGCTTCATAGTTCACCCAACTCTCAGTAGTTCATCACGGCCTTCGTACTTGCTATGCAGTTCTCCGGCTACCGGTTCATTCTCCGGACGTTCCAGGTTCGGGTCAAGTTCCACGAGCCGGAAAGCATCCCGTCTCGCCCGGACGAGGACTTCCCGGTCCCGGACGATATCGGCTATCAACAAATCCGGCAGCCCGTGCTGCCTGGTCCCCAGAATCTCGCCCGGCCCGCGCAGTTCCATATCCTTCTCGGCGAGCACGAACCCGTCGCTGGTCCGCTCGAAGAACTTCAGCCGCTCCGACGACTCGGTCACGCCCGCGTGGGAAACCACCAGGACGCAGTACGACTTCTCCCGTCCTCTCCCGATCCGGCCGCGCAACTGGTGCAACTGGGCGAGGCCGAACCGCTCGGGATGCTCAATCAGCATAATCGTCGCGTTCGGGATATCCACGCCGACCTCGACCACGGTTGTTGAAACCAGGATATCCAGGTCCCCGGCCCGGAACGCCCGCATCACGACGTCCCGCTCCGCGCTCTTCATCCGGCCGTGCACCAGCCCGACCCGTCGCTCCGGGAACGCAGCCTTCACCTTCTCGAAAGTCTCGGTCGCCGATGCCAGGTCCAGCTTCGGGCTTTCCTCAATCAGCGGACAGACGATAAACGCCTGCTCACCGGCCCGGACCCGCTCTTCCATGAACCCGTATACTTTGCCGCGTCTACTCTCGGTCACGACTCGCGTCACGACCGGCTGTCGCCCGGGCGGCTTCTCGTCCAGCACCGACACGTCCAGGTCCCCGTAGAGCGTCAGGGTCAGGGTGCGCGGAATCGGAGTCGCGGTCATCACCAGGAAATCCGGGTTCAGGCCCTTGTTCAGCAGGGCCGCCCGCTGCATCACCCCGAACCGGTGCTGCTCGTCCACGACAACCAGCCCCAGTCGGGCGAACTTCACTCCTTCTTCAATCAGCGCGTGTGTCCCGAACACAATCCGGACCGACCCATCCTCAAGCCCACCGAGAATCTCCCGGCGCTCCGGCTTCCGGGTGGAACCGGTCAGCAACCTCGCTTCCACCCCCAACGACTCCAGGGCTTCCGTCCATCCCCGGCAATGCTGGGTGGCCAGGATTTCGGTCGGCGCCATCATCACCGCCTGGGCCCCGTTCTCACAGGCAACCAGCATCGCGTACAGAGCCAGCACGGTCTTGCCCGAGCCCACGTCTCCCTGCAGCAGCCGGTTCATGCATCGGTCCCGCCCCATGTCCTTCATAATCTCGGCAAGGACCCGCTCCTGGGCCGCGGTGAACCTGAACGGCAGCGCCTGCGCGAACCGGTCGGTAAACGTCCCGTTCCTGGCCAGGATACTGCCTTTCCGCAGTTCCGCGTACCGCTGTCTGCGCCGGGCCAGCACCAGTTGGAGATAGAACAGCTCCTGGTAGATGAACCTTTCCTTCGCCTTCTCGGCGCTCGCCACGTCTCGGGGGAAGTGGATTGTCTCCAGGGCCTCACGGACCGGCGGGAACCCGTAATGGTCCAGCATCTCACCGGTCAGGGCTTCCCCGACCAGGTCCCGGTACTTGTCAAGGGCGTTCCT
>CBDUVZ010000108.1:0-10322 GCA_965370805.1 uncultured bacterium
TTGGTGATTGCGGACCATCAGGGAATGCCGAATGCCGAATTGCGAATGGTGAATGGGACGAGGAAGATTGCCGCAGTCGCTTCGCTCCTTCGCAATGACAGCTCCTCTTGGCGGTCTTGGCGTCCTTGGCGGTTGTCTCCTGTCTGCGGTTCTGCCTTCTGCATTCTGCACTCTGACTTCTCCTCCCGTGTTTATCTGTGGTTTATTTCCTCATCGGCCATTGGGACTTGGGCATTGGTCGTTTCCTGACTCGGCGGTTTCGGGCGGGTGGTAAACGCGCCAGGAGGGATTTGAACCCCCGGCCGTCGGATTAGAAATCCGATGCTCTATCCAAGCTGAGCTACTGGCGCGTCGGTCTCAATCGGGGAGACTGGATTTGAACCAGCGGCCCCCACGTCCCAAGCGTGGTGCGCTAACCAGGCTGCGCTACTCCCCGATGCGTCTATGATACTATAATCCTGCGGCCGGCGACTGTCAACGCCGCGCGGAGGGGACCTTCGGCTTGACCCGCGTCTTGAGATGCCCGACAACCTGTTGCATCGCCCTGGCCCGGTGGCTGAATCCGTTCTTGATGTCGATTCCGAGTTCCCCGAGTGTCCGGGCGTACCCGTCCGGCACGAATATCGGGTCGTATCCGAACCCGGCGGTCCCGCGCGGATGGTGCGCAATCCGGCCTTCGCAGGTGCCTTCGAATACCCTTTCGTTGCCGGCCGGGTCAATGAGACAGATGGCGCACCGGAACCGGGCGGTCCGTTTGTCGTCCGGCACCGCAATCATCCGGCCCAGTATCTTTTTGCTCCGGTCGGCGTCGGTTGCGTTGGGCCCGCAGTATCGGGCCGAATGCACCCCGGGTTCGCCCTGAAGCGCGTCCACTTCAAGACCGGAGTCATCGGCCAGGGTCCACGTCTTCGTCTTCTCGGCCGCGGCCCGCGCTTTCTTGCGGGCGTTCTCCTCGAACGTGGTGCCGTCTTCCTGCACTTCCCAGTCCGATTCCCCGTCGAGCGTGGTTGCGACCTGCCAGCCGGTATCGCGCAGCAGAACCCGGATTTCGGACGCCTTGCCCTGGTTGCGCGTTGCGAAGTAGAGCTTCACAGGTACTCCTCTGCTTCCCGGTGGCACGACATCTCCTTGAGCAGTTCCCTGATGCCCGCCACTTTGTCCTTGTGGGTAACGAGCACCGCGTCGCCCGAGCGCACTACGACCAGGTCCCTGACTCCGAGCACGGCGATGACGCCCCGGTCCGAATCGATGATGCAGTCGCGCGCATCGCGGGTGAAGGTAAGGCCGTGCGTGACGTTGCCCTGCCGGTCGGCCCGGACGTGACGGGCCAGCGCGAGCCAAGAGCCGACGTCGTCCCAGTCGAACGTCGCCCGTACTGCCGCGATATTGTCGGCCTTTTCCATGACCGCGTAGTCGATTGAGACCGGCCGGACCTTGCGGTAGGTCTCGGCCAGGACCGTCTTCTCCCGCCGGGTGCCGACCGAATCGGTGAGCTTCTGCAGCGACCGGCGGAAAGCCGGCATGTACCTGCCGAACGCCTCCAGGATTGCGTCCACCCGCCAGACGAACATCCCGCTGTTCCAGAGGTAGTTGCCTTGGGCGACATAGCGCTTCGCGGTGGCCGGATCGGGCTTCTCCTTGAACCCCAGCACCCGGTGGGCCGTAAGCTTCCCGCGCCCCGCGAGCTTCTCCCCCACCCGGACGTAGCCGTAGCCGGTGTCGGGCCTGGTCGGCGGGACGCCGAACGTAACTAGCAGCCCGTCCTGCGCCAGTTTCGCGGCCAGCCGGACCGAGGTTTCGAATGCCTGCTGCCGCTTGATGAGATGGTCGGCCGGGAGCACGACCATCGTGGCGTCCGGGTCGGTTCGCGCCAGGTGGGCCGCGGCCAGGCCGATTGCGGGCGCGGTATTCCGGCCGACCGGCTCGAACAGCAGGCTGCGGGCTTTGAGTCCGAGTTGTCGTTTGAGCGTGGCTTCGAACTCGGCCGGTGCCACGAAGAGCTGCCGGCTTACCGGACAGAGGTTCTTCATCCGCTCGCTGGTCAGCCGGGTCAGCGATTCGTTCCCGAGCAGTTCGATGAACTGCTTCGGGCGGTTGCGCCGGCTCCGGGGCCAGAACCGCTCGCCCCGTCCGCCGCACATTATCACCGCGTAGAGTTTCATTCCCGCTCCTCAAGACCGATACTGCGAAGCACGGCGCTCACCTGTACCCCGCCGATGTCAGTCCTTATCACCACCGGAATCCGGTTCGCCGGACCGCTATCCGTTTCCATGTCCGCCAGGTAGAGCGCGCCGAGCGGACTGCCCGGGCTCGGAATCAGTTCCAGGCAATCAAACTCCCCGACCGGAACGGCCACGTCCGTTCGCTTCGTCGCGATAAACTCCGGTTCGTAGTCCCGGCGGTCGGTATGGCAGTAGACCGGTTGTGTATCGCCGACCGCAGTCTCCAGGGTCCGGAACCAGTACCAGAGCGTCAGGACATCCCGGGCCGAATCCGGCAGCGGGAACGTATCGCCGTCCGAATAGACGACCCGCCCGGCTTCGTAGTCGTAGTCCGCGGTCCATCGGGCTTCGTACCGGCTCTCGCGGGTCTCTTTGGCCGACCGCATCGTTACCATGTCTTCGGTCCGGCACCAGGTCCTGATATCGTAGGTCGCGTGGAACAGAAAGCCGAGTTTCGCTTCGAGCACCGCCCGGAAGCTGTAGCAACTCTCCCCGCTGACGGTATCAAGGGCCAGTGTGGTCAGGGTCAGTTCCCCGAGCCGGAGCGGCCCGCACCGGACATCGTACTCCAGCCGCTCGCCGGGAGCGAACGCCAGCACCACCGCCAGACCTAGCGCAAACACCGGTGAATCATAGAAGCAGGACGAATCCTGTCAAGCCGGTCGTGCCGCCGCACGGCGATTGACAATCGCGCCGTTTGTGGCATCCTTTCGACTCCGGTTGAAATCGAAAGGAGCAATCATGAAAGAACGAAAGCACAATCAGCCGACGCTCTGCGTCCACCGCGGCCACCCCGAGCATGGAGCCGGACCGGTAGTCACGCCGATATTCGCCACTTCCACGTTCCGGTTCCGCGACGCGCAGCACGGCGCCGACCTGTTCAGCGGCAAGGAATCCGGGTACATCTACACCAGGATGCTGAACCCGACAGTCAGAGCCCTCGAGGATTGCGTCGCCGCGCTCGAAGGCGGGGCGTTCGGCCTGGCGACCGGTTCGGGCATGGCCGCCACCCACACGGCGCTCACCGCCCTCTGTTCCGCGGGCGACCATATCATCTGCTCGGAAGCGGTCTACGGCCCGACCAACACCCTGCTGACAACTATTCTCCCCCGGTTCGGCATCGAGTCCTCGATCGTCAATACCGGCAGCCCCGAGACGGTCGAAGCCGCGTTCCGGCCGAACACGAAAGTGCTCTTTGTCGAAACGCCGGGCAACCCCACGCTCGTTGTCTCCGACATCGCGGTGCTGGCCGAACTCGCCCACAAGCGCAACGTCACGATGGTGGTCGATAACACCTTCATGAGCCCGATCCTGCAGCAGCCGCTGAGCCTGGGGGCCGACGTCGTGATTCACTCCCTCACCAAATTCCTCAACGGCCACGCGGACGTTGTCGGCGGGCTGATTGTGGTCAAGGACGAGGAACGCTACAAGTCCTTCCGCACGGTGCTGAATCACCTGGGCGGGGTGCTGCCTCCGTTCGAGGCATTCCTGGTCCACCGCGGCGTCAGGACCCTGGCCCTGCGCATGCAGCGCCACTGCGAGAACGGATTGAAAGTGGCCGAGTTCCTGGAGCAGCATCCCAAAGTCGCCTGGGTTCGTTACCCGGGGCTGCCCAGCCATCCCCAGTACGAAGTCGCGCAGAAGCAGATGAAAGGCCCGGGCGGGATGGTCAGCTTCGAACTGAAGGGCGGGGTCGAAGCCGGACGGACGATGATGGACTCAACCCGACTCTGCGGTCTTGCGGTCAGCCTGGGCGGAGTCGAAACCCTGATTCAGCACCCGGCATCGATGACCCACGCCGGAATGACCGGGGAAACCCGATTCAAAGCAGGCATCACCGACGGACTCGTCCGGATATCGGTCGGCATCGAGAGTGTCGAGGATATCATCGCGGACCTGGACCAGGCCCTCGCGCAGATCAAGAACTGAGGATACCCGCCGGAATCAGGGAAACACCGGGCCCGGACAACACGGTGGACGGTTGTCAAGTGCCGGTCGCTTGCATCTTGCTTGACAGTCTCCGCCGCCTGAATAGAATCGGGCGATGCCGATAACACCGCTGGACGTAAGGAAGAAGAGCTTCCCGACCCAGTTGCGCGGCTTCTCGACCAGGGAAGTCAAATCCTTCCTCGAACTCGTCGCCAAGGAGATGGAGGAACTGCGCAAGGAACGGGGCCTGCTCGCCGAGAAAGTGGACGAACTGGCAGCGAAACTGGAGGGTTACGAGCGGACCGAGCAACTGCTCAAGGAGACCCTGCTGACCGCCCAGAAGACCACCGGCGAGTTGCGCACTACCGCCGAAGCCCAGGCCGAAGTGCTGCTGGCCAAGGCCGAGCAGGAAGCCAAGGGAGAACTCCTCCAGGCCCGGAAAGAAGCCGGCGAGATCATCCAGCAGGCGAAACGCCAGGAGGAAGAACTGACCGCCAAGCTGAAGGAGATCGAGACCCGCAGGGCCACGATGGTCGACCAGGTCCGCGGCATCGCCCATTCCTGTCTTTCGATGGCCGAAAGGTGGGAAAAGGAATCCGAGAAGAACAACAAGTGACCGTCAGCCAGCAGATTCGGGAAAGCGCCGACGCGGTCAGGAGCCGGACCGCTTTCCGCCCCGAAACGGGCATCATCCTCGGCACCGGCCTGACCCAACTGCTCGACCACGTCGAGTCCGAAGCGGTCATACCCTACGAAGAAATACCCCATGTCCCGGAGCCGACCGTCGCCAGCCACCACGGCCGGCTCGCGCTCGGGACGCTCGGCGGCAAACCGGTCGTCGTGATGCAGGGCCGTTTCCACTACTACGAAGGATACGACACCAGGCAGATTACCCACCCGGTCCGGGTGATGAAGGAACTCGGCATCTCCACGCTGATTGTCTCCAACGCATCCGGCGGCGTCAACCCGCAGTTCCGCGCCGGCGACATCGCGGTGATAACCGACCATATCAACCTGACCGGCCGGAACCCGCTGCGCGGACCGAACGACGATGAACTCGGGCCGCGCTTCCCGGACATGTTCGAATGCTATGACCCGAAGCTGGTCCGCCTGGCCGGAGAAGCCGCTCTCAAGCTGGGAATCCCGCTCCGCCGCGGGGTCTACGCCTGGGTCACCGGCCCCAACCTCGAGACCGCTGCCGAGTACCGCTACATCCGCACCATCGGGGCGGACCTGGTCGGCATGTCAACCGTCCCCGAGGCAATCGTCGCCCGCCATGCCGGGCTTAGAATCCTCGGGTTCTCGGTCGTGACCGACATGGGCCTGCCCGACGCCATGAAGCCGGTCGACCTGCCCGAGGTCCTGCGGGTGGCCGCGGAAACCGAACCCCGGCTCACCGAACTGCTGCTTGAAGTACTGAGCCGGATGTGATTTCCCTGCACAAGTCGGTCATATTCCTGCTGCTGCCGGTCCTGTTCCTGGTCGCGGGATGTCCGAAGCGGGCCCAGATTGCCCGGCCCACCGACGCGGCAGCGGCGCTCGCTGATGCCATTGGTTTCCTCGATGCCGAGCAGTACCGCCAAGCCGAGGAATCGTTCACATTCATCGTCTTCAACTTCCCGGGCAGCCGCCAGGCATCGGACGCGCAGTTCTATCTCGGTGAAACATTCTTCCGGAATCGCGGCTACACCGAGGCCCAGACCGAGTACGATTTCTACCTGCGCAGCTTCCCGAACGGCCGGTTCCAGGAACGGGCCTCCTTTCAACTGGCCCTGTCCCATCTCCGGATGGCCCCCTCGGGTTCCCGGGACCAGAGCAGTACGATCAAAGCCCGGGGGCTCCTCAACGAATTCCTGATGCTCTACCCGGAGTCCGAACTCACGTCCGAGGCCGAAGACGCGCTCTCCGAAATCGAGCGGCAGCTCACCAGCCGCGATTTCGACATCGCCCGACTCTACTACAAGCCGGGAGAGTACAAGTCCGCGCTCGTCTACTACGAGTACATCGCGTCGGAGCTCGAGCCCGCGAAGTGGGACCCGCTCGACCGCTTCCAACTCGGGGTCTGCTACCAGGAAACCGACCGGCCCGAGCAGGCCCGGACGGTATTCACCGAACTGCTCGCCGGCGACTGCCCGGAATCCCTCAAACAGCAGGTCAGCGTCCGCCTCGACCGGCTGGACTGACCGGCATGCGGACCGGGGTATTCGGCGGGACGTTCGACCCGATTCACCTCGGCCATCTGCTCGTAGCCGATGACGTCCGGCGCCGCCTGAAGCTCGACCGGGTGCTCTTCGTTCCGACGTTCAATCCCCCGCGCCGCGCAGCCACCGGCGCGCCCTACGCCGACCGCCGGGAGATGGTCCGCCGGGCAATCCGGAACTGGCCCGGGCTCGAGTTCTGCGGCGTGGAGGAGAAACGGGCCGGCCCGTCCTACACGGTCGATACGCTGGAGACACTCCGTTCGACCCGGAAGGACGATGCGCTCTGGCTGATAGTCGGCGCCGACCAGTACCGGTCGATGGCGACCTGGCACCGGCCGGACCAGTTGACGCGGCTCGCCCGCATCGCGGTCATGGACCGCCCCGGCGTCGCGCGCCCGAAGCCGTATCGCAGTCACAACCCGCGGCGCGTCCGGTTCGTCCCGGTGATGCCGGTCGATATCTCCGCGGCCGGTGTGCGTGAAAGGCTTGCCAAAAGGAAGTCTGTACGGTATATGTTATCGTCCGTGACGTCGGAATACGTCAAAGCGAAACGACTCTATCGCAGTCAGTAACCACAGGAGGTTCGATGCTCAGTATCGCCTTTGCCCAGGAAGCGGCAGGCCAGGCCGAACCCGCGGCCGGCGGCGGAATGAATTCGCTGCTCGGGTTCCTTCCGATAGTCCTCATTTTCGTCGTGCTCTACTTCCTTATGATTTTGCCCCAGCAGCGCCGCCAGAAAAAGCACCGCCAGATGCTCGAAGCGCTGAAGCGGGGTGACCGGGTCGTCCTTTCGTCGGGAATCCACGGCATCATCACCAATGTCAAGGACGTCACTTTCCTGATCAAGATTGCCGACAACACCGAAGTCGAAGTCGACCGGAGCACAGTGGGCCACAAGATCGGGGCCCAGCAGTAGCGCGTGCCGCAGAACCACGGCCGCGTCCGCCGCGTGGTCATGTTCGGCAACCCGGCGCTGCGCCGGCAGGCGCAGCCGGTTGACGAGATTACCGCCGACTTCCGGCGATTCGTACTCGACCTCAAACGAACCATGACCGAGCGCGACGGTCTCGGGCTCGCGGCCAACCAGGTCGGTGAGCCGGTTTCGGTCTTCGTGCTCGACCCCCGGGGCGCGGACGTCGACGCCGCGCCCTACTGTGTCATCAATCCCGTAGTTACCGCGACCGAAGGCGCGGTCGAGCGGGAAGAAGGATGCCTCTCCCTGCCCGCGCTCTACGACGTCATCTCCCGTCCCGAACTGGTCAGGATTACCGGCCTGGACGAAAACGGCAAGCCGGTGCAACTGGAAGAAACCGGGCTGCTCGCCCGGGCGTTCATGCACGAAACCGACCATCTCAAAGGCGTCCTGTTCATCGACCATCTCAGCTCCCTGCGGCGCGACATGCTCGCCGACCGGCTGAAGGAAATTGAGGAATGCGAGACGGCAGCCTGCAGATAGTCTTCTTCGGGACGTCGGGGTTCGCCTGCCCGGTGCTGAGGCGGGTCCATTCCGAAGGGCACACGATTGTCGCTGTGGTGACCCCGCCCCCGCGACCGGCCGGTCGGGGCCGGAAACTGCAGCCGAGCCCGGTGCAGGTTGCCGCCGGTGAGCTTGGCCTGCCGCTCCTGCAGCCGGAGAACCCGAACGACGCAGAGTTCGTCACCCGCTTCGCCGGTATCAAGCCGGACCTCGCGCTCCTCGTTGCCTACGGGTACATCCTGAAGCAGCCGCTGCTCGGGGTCCCGCGACACGGCTTCATCAACCTCCACCCCTCACTGCTCCCCCGGTATCGCGGGGCGGCGCCGATTCAGCGAGCCCTGATTGACGGCGTCGCCGAAACCGGCATCACGGTACTGCGGATGAATGTCAAGGTGGACGCCGGCGATATCCTCTATCAGGAGAAGACCGACGTCGGACCGGACGAGACCGCGGCCGAGCTTTCGGACCGGCTGGCCGAAATCGGCGCTATTGCGGTTGCGGGGACTATCGACCGCATCGGAACCGAGGCCCTGCACCCGGCTCCCCAGGACCCGGCGCTCGTCACCCGGGCTCCGAAGATTGCCGACGCCGACCGCCCGCTCCACTGGCAGCATCCGGCCCGGGAGCTGCACAACCTGGTCCGAGCCCTCTCCCCCGCTCCCGGGGCCGTCGCGAAGTTCCGCGACCGGCCGGTAACCGTCACCCGCTCGCGGGTGCTTGACACGACCGCGGACGCCCGACCGGGGTCGATAGCAACTGCCCCCCGGGACCTCGCGGTCGTCACCGGCAGCGGCGCGCTTGAACTGACCGAACTGAAACTCGAAGGCGGCAAGCTGCAATCCGGCCGCAGCTTCCGCAACGGCCAGCGACTGACGCCGGAAGACAGATTCGAGGACGGATGAAGAAACGAAGAACGAAGAAAACCCGACGCTGGCCCTGGGTGCTGTTCTGGGTCTTTGTCGGGGTGCCGTTGATTGTCATCGCGCTGCTTGCCGCGCTGAACTGGATCGTGATGCCGCTGCTGACCGAGCACGGGAAAGAGACTCCGGTCCCTGACCTGCGGGGAATGAGCCGGGTCGAAGCAACCCTGGCAATCACTGCGGCCGGGCTCACTCCCGGCGACGTCCGGGTGGTCCAGGACACGTCGGCGGCGCCGGACCACGTCATCGCTCACGTCCCGCGGCCCGGACGCATGGTCAAGCCCGGCCGGCTGGTTCACCTCGACGTCAGCCGGGGCAGCAACCTCACCCTGGTCCCGGACGTGGCGGGCCTGAGTCTGCCCGAAGCCACCGACCGGCTGGAAGAAGCCGGGCTGGTCGTGGCGGAAATCGAGTCGCTCCGCACCCCGAACCTGCCGGTGGGACGGGTAATCGCAGTCAAGCCCGCAGCCGGAACCGAAGTCAGGCTCGGCGGGACGGTAGTCCTCGCGGTCTCCGCCCCGGTCGGCAAGTTCCCGATGCCCAACCTCCTCGGGATGAGTTCGGAGACCGCGTCCGGCATCATCGCCTCCCAGGGGCTGATACTCGGCAGCATCCGCGACGCGCCCAGCGACGAACCAGCGGGCCTCGTCATGGTCCAGTATCCGGAAGAAGGCATGTCGGTTCAGGACGGTGATTCGGTCCACCTGATTGTCACCGTACTGCTGCCGCTACCCGACTCGCTGTGAGCAAACTGGCCGTTTCGATTCTCGATGCGGACTTCCTGCACCTCGAGCGCGAACTGAAAGCGGTAACCGAAGCCGGAGCCGACGCGATTCATCTCGACGTCATGGACGGCCACTTCGTCGCCAACCTCAGCTTCGGGGTCCCGGTCGGCGCGGCTGTCAAACGGGCAACCCCGCTGCCGATTCACACCCACCTGATGGTTGCCGAGCCGGAGAAGTTCATCGACTGGTTCCTGCCGTTCTCCGACCTGGTCATCTTCCACGTCGAAGCGACCGCAAACCCGGGCCGGTGCCGGGACAGGATTCATACGGCCGGCAAAGCTGCCGGGGTCTCGCTCAACCCCGACACCCCGCTCGCGGAACTGGAGCCGGTCATCGCCGGTATCCAGGACGTGCTCCTGATGAGCGTCTTCCCCGGCCGCGGCGGCCAGCAGTTCTTATCCGAATCGCTCGACCGCATCCGGGAAACCCGGCGCCTCATCGACCGGGCCGGGACCGAAGCGACCGTTTCGGTTGACGGCGGAATCAAACCGGACAACTGCCAAGCCGCGGTCCGGGCCGGTGCCGACGTCCTGATTGCCGGCAGCGCGGTCTTCCGCAGCAAAGACTACGCCGCAGCCATAGCCGCGCTCAAATGCCCCTGACTCCTGCATTCCGCCTTCTGCATTCTGATACCTACCTGTTGGCTTCCGGCTCTTGGCGCTCTTGGCGGCCTTGGCGGTTTGTCCTTCCGCATTCTGCATTCCGCCTTCTGCATTCTGATACCTACCTGTTAGCTTCCGGCTCTTGGCGCTCTTGGCGGCCTTGGCGGTTTGTCCTTCCGCATTCTG
>CBDUVZ010000109.1:0-10169 GCA_965370805.1 uncultured bacterium
GCAACGGACCGGGCTTCGGCGGTATCGGTATCCCGTCGTTCCCACCATCCGCCAGTATCAGACCGTTATCTACTGGCGGCAGAGGACCGGGCTTCGGCGGAATCGGTATTCCATCCTGAGCCACCGCCACTGTCACGAAACACAACGCGAGCAACACCGAGACTAGCTTGGTCATGAACACCTCCGTTTGGCTGTATCCTAGGTCGAATTGTCCACTTCGCAAGTGCGAACGGTGTGCCAAGCCCGGGGTCAAATGGTAACATGCGCGCTAGACAACACTTACAAGATATGTCGCATACCGCGACGAAGCCGTCTTCAGGTTGTGAAGTCGCGGGTTGGATGTCTCAGTACCGGTAAGTGTAGTCTGAACGGACAGATAGGTCGCGAGCTAGGTGGCGCGACGGATTCTACTTGAGGGCTTCTCGGTCGATCCGATAGCGCTTGATGAGCCGCTGCAACTGACGCCGATGAGTCGTAAGGAGCTCGGCGGCTCTTGTGACATTGCCGCTTGTCTCGCGAAGAGCATTGAGAATCTGGTCTCGGTCAAACACACGGCGCCGTTTTCCATGAACCGTCTCCAGCTTCGGTTCAAAGTCGGCAAAGGTACCACCCAGGTCCTCCAGCACGATCCTCCGCTTCTGGCCCATGATAACTGCCCGCTCAATGACGTTCTGCAATTCCCTGACATTGCCGGGCCAGGCGTAGTCGGCAAACGCGGCCAGCACCTTCTCATCGAACCCGGTAAGTGGCTTGTTCAATTGCTTCGCGTAGCGCTTGATGAAGAAATTGGCGAGCGGGGGAATATCGGCAGTCCGCTCACGTAGCGGCGGCACTCTGATCGCCACAACATTCATACGGTAGAACAGGTCTTCCCGGAAGTTCCCTTGTCTGACCTCGCGCTCGAGTTCCTTGTTTGTCGCACAGACCAGCCGGACATCCACCCTCCGGGTCTGAGTCTCGCCCACCCGTCGGATCACCTTCTCCTCGAGCACCTGCAGCAGCTTCGCCTGAATGCTGAGCGATGTGTTGGTGACTTCATCGAGGAATATCGTCCCGCCTTCGGCGGCCTCAAGCAATCCTTCCTTGTCCTTGACCGCACCGGTGAATGACCCTCTGGCGTGACCGAAAAGCTCTGACTCGAAGAGATTCTCCGGCAGGGTCCCGCAGTTGATCGAAACGAGCTTCTTGTCTCTCCGTTCGCTCTTGGAATGAAGCAGACGCGCCAGCACTCCCTTGCCGGTGCCGGTTTCACCGGTCAGCAGCACTGTGCAGTCGGTCCCGGCGATGCGGTCAATGATCTTGTAGACGTCGCGGATTGCCTTGGAACGGCCGAGGAAGAAACCGGTTGCCGCGTCCACCAGGATATCTTCGCGCATCGAACTCATCTCTTCCTGCAATTGCTGGAATGCTATCGACTTGTCGATGGTGGCTGCCAGAAGGTTGGCGACCGAGCTCAACAGGTTCTTATCCTCCTCGAGGAAGAGGTGGGCCGTAATCCTGCTGTCCAGGTAGATGGTGCCGATTACGCCGCCTTCCACCCTGAGCGGCACGCACAGCAGCGACCGGATCTTGTTGAGCATCACGCTGTTCGAACTGGAAAACCTGGGGTCAGACAGGGCATCGGCGGAGAAGACAATATCTCCCCGCCGCTTGACCTTGCGCAGGACCGACTGCGATACTGCCCGGGCGTCTTCGACCGTGGCGTGGTCGATGCCGCGGGCCGCGGCCGGGACGAGTTTGTTGCCCTGGACGAGGAAGAGCATGCCGCGTTCGGCCCGGGTGACTTCGACAATCAGGTCGAGGACCCGGTCGATGAAGTCTTCTTTGTCGAGGTCGAGGCTGATGAGTTCGCTGAGCCGGTAGAATACTTTGAGGTATTCGCCGCGCTCGCGGGCTTTGAGTTGCATGGTGGCCGCGACCTGGGTGAGGATTTCCATGAGTTCGTCGGCCCGGGCGAGGTCGGTCCGGGCGGTGAGGGCCTGGAAGATGTCGTCGGCTTCTTTGAGGTTGGCGAGGGCCCGGGTCAGGTCTTGTTCGGGCACCGGCCGGAATGAGATCGGGAGCTTGACGTCGATGACTTGTTCGCCCCGGGTCTGTTTGGTCAGGGCTTGCGCCGACGCGAGGAGCGACAGGGCGAGTTCGTACCGTGAGCCGAGTTTGCGCAGGAGTTCGATGCTTCGCTGTATCTCCTGACTGCCGCGCTCGTGTTTGTCCATGAAGCTCTTGGCGAGCCCGGAGTAGCGCAGGGCGACCGCGTATTCCTTCGAGGAGAGGTAGTCTTTGAGGTAGAGGAGGGCGCGGCGGGCGTCGTGGGCGGCTTTGGGATACTCGCCGGTTGCGAGTCGTAACTGACTGGCGAGGGTGTAGAGCGCGGCGAGTTTGCGCCAGTCGGGTTCGTGGCGGACGATGAGGAATGCCTGGATGAGCCGGTCCCGGGCCGCGTCGTTCTTTTCCTGCTGCAGCCCGAGTTCGGCGCGGTAGACGGCGATGTAGTATTTGATGTCGGGGTTGCGGGTCTGCTCGACCAGGCTCGCGGCGTCGTCGAGGAGCCGGGCGGATTCGTCGAGTTCGCCGATTCGGCCCCTGAGCCGGGCCATATTGGCAAGGACGGTTGCGCGGTCGGTGTCGTCGACTGCGGGGTCGCGCTGCTGGAGTTCGATTGCGCGCCGGAAGTAATCCTGGGCGGTTTTCCAGTCGCCGCGTTCGTCGCAGACCATGCCGAGGTTGCTGTTGAGGTAGGCCATTGCCGGGGTGTCGCCGATGCGTTCCGCGAGCCGCTCTGCTTCGTGGAAGCAGTCGTAGGCTTTGTCCCATTGGCCTTCGTCTTGGCAGATGAGCCCGAGGCCCTGGAGGGTGCGGAGGAGGAAGTAGACGTCCCCGCTTTTGCGCTGGGCGGGCAGGTATTTCTGGTAGTACTCCTTGGCTTTGTCGAGTTCGCCGCGCCGCCACCAGAGGGTTGCGAGGAACTGGCTGACTTTGCCGATATTGTGGTCGTCGCGTACGGCTTCGTAGGTTGCGAGGCTGCGCTCGGCGAGTTGGAGCGCGAGTACGAAGTCGTAGCGGGACCAGGCGAGGACGCTGAAGTAGTAGAGGGTGCGGGGGGAGAGTTGGTTGTAGGCGTCGCGGTCGGTGGCTTTGAGTTTTTCGGTGAGTTGGAGGGCCTGGGTGAGGAGGTCTTCGGCTTTGTCGAATTCTTCGATCGAGCAGTTGGACCAGCCGAGGTCGTTGAGGGTCTGGATGTAGTCCGGGCCGGTCTTGTCGCGCTGCATGAGCAGGGCCTGGTTGAGGTAGTTGAGGGCGTCTTCGTTGCGGGCCTGTTTCTGGTGGACGAGTCCGAGTTTGCGGAGGAGGCGGGCGAGCATCTCTTTCTGTTTGGCGAGTTCTTTGTCGGCGACGATGATGCTCATGCCCTGGGTGTAGATGTCGATCGCTTCCGTGTATTTGCCGGTCGCTTCGCGGAGTTCGCCGACGATCTGGATGAGGTCGATCCGCTCCCGGGGTGTAGCTGTCTTGACTGAGAGGACGAGCGCGGTTTCGTAGAATCCGAGGGCCTGTTCGGAGAGCTGGTACTCCTGGGCTTTGGCGCCGGCTTTCATCGAGTAGGCGTAGGCGCGGTCGGGTATCCCGGCTTGCGTGTAGTGGTGGGCGAGGTTGAAGATCAGCCGGTCGTGTTTTTCGGGGTAGAGGAGTTCGAGGGCGAGCGCGACCCGGCGGTGGTTTTCGCGGCGCTGGTCGACCGTCAGCCGCTCGGTGACGACCGCCTCGAGGATTTTGCTGGACAGGATGAACGACGCGCTGCCGGCACCGGTGAAGGACCGGAGGAGTCCGAGCGATTTGAGCCGGCCGATTGCGTTGAACAGGACTTTCTCGTCGTAGTTGAGAACCGCGCGGAGGAATTCGAGCGCGAAGGGCCCGCCGGATGCCGCGCCGATCCGGAGTATTTCGAGTTCTTCTTCGGTGAGGTTTTTGAGGCGGCGCTGGACGACGTCGGTGACCGTGTCGGGTGGCCGGTAGGCCTGAAGTGTGTCCCGGTCAACGGTCCATCTGCCGTTGCGGAGCAGGAGTACTTTCCCCTCGATCAGGGCGTGGATTGTCTCGATGACGAAGAGGGGGTTGCCGCCGGTGGTTCGCGCGAGCCAGTCGGTGAGGAGGTCGATCTCGGGGACGTCGCCGAGGAGTGACTGGGCGAGCCCGCCTACTTCGGGGGTCTGCATCGTCGGGAGGGAGAGATGGAGCGAGTGGTCGGTGCGGTCGAATTCCCGGGCGAGGTCGAGGAATCGCTTTTCTTTGAGCCCGCAGACGAGGACCACGAGCCGGTCTTTGTCGAGGCTGAATCCGAGGTAGCGGAGGAATTCGAGGCTGGTGGGGTCGAAGAGTTCGAAGTCGTCGACTATCAGGACCAGGCTGTGTTCGACGCGGTGCGATGCGCTGAGTTCTTTGAGCCGCTGGGCCACGGTTTCGAATAGCCGGTACTTGCTCTCCTCGGAGACGCCGATCCGGTCGGCTGCGTCGACCGCCGGCAGGTCGGAGTGCGAGTACACCCGCAGGTAGCCGAGTATGCTCTCGATCAGCGACTGGGGTCGGGCACCGAGTGAGGCGGGCTCGAACGAGAAGAGCGTCGCACCTTCCAACTGCGCCATGAACTTGAACTCGGACATCAGCCGGCTCTTGCCGACTCCACGCTCGCCGGATACGCACACCACCCGGCCCTGGCCCTGCTGTGCTTTCTGCAGTACCGCCCTGAGTTCGCTGAGCGGTTCCGTGCGTCCGACGAAGCTGGGAGCCATCAGGTACTTGCGGGGCCTGGTAACGGTTTCGAGCGTTTCGTCGCCGGCCAGGACCCGTATCGCCGCAATCGCCGACCGCGGACGACGATCCGGGTTCTTCTGTATCAGTGAGAGTAGCACCGATTCGAACGCCTCGGGGATATTCGGGTCGAATTTGCGCGGCGGGTCGAAGTCCGAGTAGTACTGCTTCTTGAGCCAGGCACGGAGGTTCTTCTGCCCACCCGGACCGGTGCCGGTCACAGTCTCGTATAACACCATCCCGAGCGAGTAGAGGTCCGCGCGCGCGTCGGCATCGGCACCCTTGAACACCTCCGGCGCAACATAACCGAGTGTCCCGCGCGGCTCGACCGCATCGGTCAGACTAATCCGCTCGGCAAACCCGAAATCGAGGAGCTTCGCGTGCGGCTTGCCGTCCTTCTCGACCAGCAGGATGTGCTCCGGCTTCAGGTCGCAGTGAATCAGACCCTGGGCATGAATGCTGTCGAGTGCACGCAGTGTCTGGATTGTGACTTCTTCAAGCCCGGGGGCATATCCCTTGGGAAAATAGATGTTTATCGGCACACCCTCGAAGAACTCCATTGTGAAATAGGGCTGGTGCTCTCGGGTTGTGCCGTAATCCAGCGCCGACACAATCCCGGCGTGAGTGAAGCGGGAGAGATGATAGAACTCACGGCTCAGCCTGAGTTCGGCTTCTTTCGGAGCATCCTCCCGCAGGACCTTCATCGCCAAGGTCTGACCGCCGATGATATCCTTGACCTTGTAGACTTCGGTGGACTCGCCGCCCCCCAGAAAAGAAACGACCTGGTACCGGTCTGATACCAGCCTGGACGCCTGGAAAGCTCCCTCGGGCTGCTGCACCGGTAATTATACCGACTGTCGCGGCTTCGGTCAAGCTGGGCGTGCGACATTTGCCTTCCGGCGCGACAGACCCGTATTACATCGACAAACCGGAACTTACCTGCTACGTCGCACCGGCATTGACTCGCCGCTGCCCGCGGGTACACTCTCGCGTGCGGAATCCGCGAGTCCGGCTGCTTCTCAGCCTGCTGACTATCGCCGCAGGCGCTGCGGTGATGGCCTTAGCTTATGTTCTGTTTCTGATACCGCACCGCGTCGTTCCCGGCGGGGTCGGTGGCATCGCCATCATTCTCAACCATTTCTTCAACACCCCGATCGGCGTCGTTATCGTCATCTTCAATATCCCGCTTTTCTTCGTCGGCGTCAGGGTCCTGGGGAAAAACTACGGCATCAAGTCGGTCCTCGGCGTAGTCATCTTTGCGGCCCTCATCGACCTGTTCGAGTATGCCCTTCCCATCGGGCCGGCGACCGACAATCCGATTCTGGCCTGCATATTCGGCGGGCTGCTGCTCGGTGCCGGGCTGGGCCTGGTATTCCGCGGCGGCGGCTCGACCGGCGGAGTGGACATCGTGGCCCAGGTTCTCAACCGGTACACCGACCTTTCTACCGGGACTGCAATGCTCATCGCCGACGCCGGAGTCATCTGCGCCGCCGGCATTTCGTTCGGTAACTTCGAACTGGCCCTGTACGGATTCCTCAGCCTCTACCTCCAGACCCGGGCTATCGACCTCGTGCTCGAGGGCATCAGCTACACCAGGGCCATGTTCATCAATTCCCGGGTCGCCGGCGAAATCGCGCGCGCCATCACCACGCAAATGAATCGTGGTGCCACGCTCCTCGACGCCACCGGTGCCCACACCGGCAAGAAACGGCAGGTGGTATTCGCCGTGATGGCCAAGAGAGAAGTACCGAAAGTGCGGGAACTCGTCCGCAAGATCGACCCCGAAGCTTTTGTCGTTATCACCGACGTCTACGAAGTGCTCGGGGAAGGGTTCAGACCGAGGACCTGATGCGCGTCGGTTTCTACCAGTTCCAACCCGAACACCGGCAGAAAGACGTCAACCTCGGCCGGATTGAAGCGGCGCTGACGAACGCGCGGGCCGACCTCGTAGTCCTGCCTGAAATGTGCCTGACCGGGTACATGTTCGAATCCCGCGAAGCCCTGGCCGCGTCTGCCGAACCGGTGCCCGACGGCCCGTCATGCCAACGGCTCGCCGGACTCTGCCGCAAGCTCGACCTCGGCATCGTATTCGGACTCGCCGAAAAAGCCGAAGACAGGCTGTACAACTCCGCGGTCCTCATCACGCGGCGTGGCGAACTCCACGTCTACCGCAAGTCCCACCTGTTCCTTGATGAGAAGGACATCTTCAACCCGGGCGACACCCCGTTCCCGGTATTTGAGGTGGACGACGTCAAAGTCGGGATGCTCGTCTGCTTCGACTACATCTTCCCCGAATCCGGCCGCAGCCTGGCGCTCAACGGAGCCCAGGTTGTCTGTCATCCTTCCAATCTCGTGCTCGACTACGCCCAGTGGATGACCCTTACCCGCGCCGCGGAAAACCGCGTCTTCTGGATACTGGCCAACCGCACCGGCCGGGAATCAATCGGGGATAGGGCCATGACCTTTACCGGCCGTAGCCAGATTGTCGGCTCGACCGGCAAGCTGCTCTACCGGGCCGGAATCGATACCGAAGAACTCCCGGTCATCGAAATCGACCCAAACGAAGCACTGGACAAAATGGCCACCCCGCGCAACCACCTGCTTCGTGACCGCCGCACCGACCTGTACCACGGCTAGCCCGCCGACCCTCAAATCAACTGCCGCCCTATTGACCCGCCTCGCCTTTGCCCTATGCTTGCAGGCAGTGAGCAGAAAAAGGACACGCCCCGCCGGAATCGGCTGTACCGGAGCACGAAGGCTCCGGTGAATCGCATCCGGGCCGCACTGAAGAAGTACTGGGGCTATGATGAGTTCCTGCCGCTGCAGGAACAGGCTATCGAGTCCGTCATTGCCGGGCGGGATTCGGTCGTCGTCATGCCGACCGGAGGCGGCAAGTCGCTCTGCTTCCAGGCACCGGCGGTCATACTGCCGGGTCTGGCCATCGTAATCTCACCCTTGATCTCCCTGATGAAAGACCAGGTCGATGCCCTGACCGAATGCGGGGTCCCGGCAGCCCGACTCGACAGCACGCTGTCCGCTGGAGAACAGGATACTGTCAAGGCCCGTATTCGCAGGCGGGAACTCAGGCTGCTTTACGTCTCGCCTGAGCGCATCGTATCTCCGGGCTTCTTCGAGTCCCTGGACAAACCTGCAATCTCCCTGATTGCCGTCGACGAAGCCCACTGCGTCAGCATGTGGGGGCACGACTTCCGGCCCGAATACCGCCAGCTCGGTTTCCTGAAGCAGGCTTTTTCACGGGTCGCCATCCACGCGTACACCGCCACCGCTACTGAACGGGTCCGAGAGGACATCGCCGCCCAGTTGCACCTTGACAACCCGGAAGTACTGGTCGGATCATTCGACCGCCCGAACCTCGTGTACAAAGTCGAACGACGCCGGGACGGCCTGAACCAGGTCTGCGCCGTGCTCGACCGCCACCAGAACGAAACCGGCATCATCTACTGCATCCGGCGGGCCGACGTCGACGAGATGTGCGCGGCCCTGACCGCCAGGGAATACAGCGTTGCGCCGTACCACGCCGGCATGGAAGACGAGGACCGGAAACGGAGCCAGGAAGCATTCATCCGGGAAAAGGTCACCACTATCGTCGCCACAATCGCGTTCGGCATGGGCATCGACAAGTCGAACGTACGCTACGTAATCCACACCGGCATGCCCAAATCACTGGAACACTACCAGCAGCAGAGCGGACGGGCCGGCCGCGACGGGCTGGAAGCGGAATGCAGCCTGTTCTACTCCGGGGCCGACTACGGCATCTGGAAATACATCCTCCGCGACTCCGAACCGGAGGCCGGCGAGATCGCCCTGGCCAAACTGAACGACATCTACGACTACTGCAACGGTGTCACCTGCCGGCACCGCGCAATCCTCAACTACTTCGGCCAGGACCTTGATAAGGACGACTGCGGTGCCTGCGATGTTTGCCTCGGGGACCTGGACTGCATCGAAAACCCGCAGGAAACCGGCCGGAAGATTCTTTCCTGTGTTCTGCGCCTCGGCGAGCGGTTCGGTGCCGACTACACCGCCCTGGTGCTGTCCGGCTCCCGCGACGAGCGAATCCTGAAGAAAAGCCACGATGCGCTCAGTACCTACGGCCTTCTGTCCGATTTCAAGAGACGCGTCGTGCGCGACTGGGTCGAGCAGTTGGTGGCTCAGGGATACGTCCGGAAAGCCGGCGAGTTCAACGTTCTCAACGTAACCGGGAAGGGACGGCGCCTCCTGGAAGGCACGGAAACACCTCGCCTGCTCAAGCCCGCAGAGAAAAAACGCCGCAAAACCTCCCGGGCCGCCAAGGACTCCTGGGAAGGCGTCGACGAAAGCCTGTTCGAAGCACTGCGGAGCCTTCGGCGTCAGATTGCCGACCGCAAGCAGGTTCCGGCTTTCGTTGTCTTCAGTGATGCTGCCCTGCGCGACATGGCCCGCCTGAAACCCGCCACGCCCGAAGGGTTTCTCGAAGTCAGGGGTGTCGGCGAGATGAAAAGCGAGCAGTACAGCACCGCCTTTCTCGCCGCAATCAGACAACACCGCGACGGCGAGCAACCCGAGCCTGCACCGCTGCCACAAACCGGCTGAATACCGTTGGGTCCTCAAGCCCGGCCTCGGTTTCGACCAGTTCCCGGCCGTACCGCTGAAGCACCGCTTCCGCAAACCGGCCGTTGACTGTACTCTTTAGCACTTCGCCGGACCGGTCCACCAGTTCCGCGTCTCCGACCCCGCAGCTCGGCGACCGGGCTTTGAGCACGAATCCATCGACCTTCCCGACCGTCTCAAGAAACCCACGGCAGAACCGCTCCATATCAGCCGTCAAGTCCCGGCCCGTGGAACGTTGTATCAGCCGGTGCTCTTCGCCGACCAGCACAACGTCAATCGGCTCGCGCGGAACCGGAAGCCCGATCTCCATCTCCGGGCAGACCGGAACCCACTCAAAGCGCTGCCTGAGCCGCTCCACAACCGCGCAGGAAATCACTTCACCATCATACCGGCACCGCTCCTCAAGCAGACACCGGCTGACAACCACTCTCGGTCGCGGAAATTCTCTCATCTTCAACTCAACCCGACTACTGTAGACCGCCGCGCCCCACTGTCAAGCAACCGTGAACCGTCCAAGAACCGGAATGGAACCACAAAGACGCCGGGCAGGACAGGACAATGCAGAAGTCAGAACTCCGGCTTGGGCTTTCTACATTCTGGTCTCTGACTTCTGAATTCCGACTTCTCCGGTTCCTTTACTTGGTACCTTGGTGTTGAAATTCCTATGTCGGTTTTCGGGGCTTTCTCTTCCATTTGAGGGATAAGGACGGAAATTCTGTGGGGCGCAGTCCGGGCTTCTCGTTGGTTTGGCG